>JBDGQP010000147.1:0-14258 GCA_042218975.1 Salinibacter sp. | reverse complement strand
GGCGGTCGACACGAGCGACCTGGACCGCGACGTGGTCGACCTGCCGCTGGACACCGCTCAGGTGTCGCTCTCTGCGGCCCAGCGTGCTCCAACGGGCAGCTACACCACACTTGAGTTCGAGGTCGAAAATCTGGAGGTCGAAGAGGACGATCCAGGAGAAGAAGAAGAGGAGAGACAGAAATTCGAGGCCATCCTCACGGAGGTGCGGAACGCCTACCCCGATTGGCCGCGGCAGGCGAGCATGGTCGCTACGGGAACCTTCGTCCCAAGTAACGACTCGGCCCGATCCTTCACGACCTACTTCGACGCCGAGATCGAAGTGGGGCGTTCCATCGACCCTCCCCTCCAGGTCACGCAAAACGGCACGCCCCGAAACCTGACAATTCACCTCCGTCCATCTCGTTGGTTCGAGGGCTCGGGCGACACGGTGCGGGATCTGTCGCAGGCCGACTACGAGGAGACCGGCCGGCTGCTGTCGCTTGAGTTTGAGAACGGAGTCGAGGACGTAGAATCGGGGGACGACGATGGTGGCGACGATGACAGCGACGACGGCAACGACGACTAGCGTAGCGCTGGGAATCGTGGCGGTGCCGGCAGCCCTCGCTAGGTTCCAACTGGACCCCGCGTGGGAGCCCCCTGCGCCCTCGCCCCCGAACGGGGGCCGGGTTTCTGTGTGGATTGGCGGCCGGGCCCGCCGTCCTCAGAAACGAGGGGTTTGACATCTCCCGTGGGGCGCGTCTACCTCGATGTCGTGGTCGTATCGGTCATCAAATCACACGGCCATCGGTCCCTGATGGACCGATTCGAGATCTTGAGGAGCGACGCCCTACCGCGACGTTGGGGCTGATGGAGGGTGTGTGGGTGAAGCGCAACTCCGGGGCGTCCCACGTGCGGGCACGAATAACACATCGGTAATGTATACGTTACGTGCGCCCTGTCCTCTCACGACCGCCGCCTCCACGGGGCCAGATTGGGAGGGCCGTGCTACAGGTCAACTGCTGCCCGGACCCCAAAGCATGAACGCAGGCCAGGTCTTCGAAAAGCTCCAGCTCTGGCTGGGACTTGAGTCGGAACACACTGGATTCCGCAAGTCCCTCCGCCGTCTCGGACGGCGCGGACTGATTGCCGTTGGCGTGATTGGGATGCTCGTCACGCTCGTGTTCTCCGGGTCGAAGGCCTTCTTCACTGTTCCGTCGCTTGAATGGACGCTTTGGACCGCCTCGGCCTCAAGTGACCAGGTCCTGCTGTTCGACAAGGCCATCATTGCTCTTCTCTCGGTCGGGCTCATCGCCGCCGGATTGAGGGGGTGCTCGCTCCGGGCCGAGCGCCTGCTCATGGCCGCCACGGTGTTTCTGGCGGCGACGGTCTCTCTCCTGGCGGATCTCGCGAGAGGACAGCTTAGCGTCGAGTACATCACCCTTCTGTTCGCGGGGGCCGTGGTCGCGGTGCCGTTCCGGCCCTGGGAAACCGCCGCCATGGGGCTTGTCTTTTCGGGCCTGTTCTACACTGCGGGCGTCTACGGCCCCCGGTGGATGCCCGGGCAGTCGGGCATCGACTCGGTCCTGGTCGCTGGGGAGCTGATCTACACCATCGTTTTTGCCGTGCTGATGGTCGGGGCCAGCATGTTGCTGTACGTGAGCCGCCGCCGGCAGTACCAGGCCCGCCGCCGGCAGTACCAGGCCCGCCGCGAAGCGGAGACGCTGCGCGATGAGGTGGCTGAACTCGAAGCCGCGAAGAGCCGCTTCTTCGCGAACGTCAGCCACGAGCTTCGGACCCCGCTTACCGTCATTCTGGGCCCGCTCGAAGACGCGCTCGCGGGCCGGTACGGCGAGGTGCCGAGCGGCCTTGAGGAGCGGCTCCGCGCGATGCGCGGGCAGGTCCAGCGCCTGCAGGAACTGGTGAACCAGCTCCTCCAGCTCTCGAAGCTCGATGAGGGACGGATGGACCTGGAGGCCCGGCCCATCGACCTCGGCCACGTTCTCGGCCGAATGAAGAGTCTCTTCCGCTCGATGGCCGACCGTCAGGGCGTCGAGGTCCGCGTGGAGACGGAGGGACGTTCCAGCGCCTGCGCCGACCCCGAGGCCCTGAAGCAGATCGTCTCGAACCTCCTCTCGAACGCCCTGGAGCACACGCCCGACGGGGGCACGGTGCGCCTCGGCGCGACGCCCGCCGAGGGACAGCCCGACGGAGAGACCGATGAGCGGCAGGTGGTCCTTTCTGTTCGGGACTCGGGCCCGGGGCTCCCCGAAGAGATCCAGGACAACCTCTTCGATCGGTATGTCGGCGCCGATGGGGAGTCGGCCGGGGCCCTCGACACGAGCACCGGCATCGGGCTCGCCGTCGTCAAGGAGCTGGTGGAGCGGCACGGCGGGACGGTCGCCGCCGAGAGCGAGGCGGGGTTCGGCACGGAAATCACCGTGACGCTTCCGGCCGACTGCGAGGCGCTTCCGGACAGAGACCTCGCCGAGGATCGGGAGTCGGCCGCCCAGGCGGTCGTCGTGGAAACCGAGGAGCGGCCGCCGCCCGACTCGCCGGCCCCGGCGGCGCTCCCCCTGACCGACGCCGGCGGTAGAGACGGCCAGGACGGGGCCGCAGAACGGCCGCAGGTGCTGGTCGTCGACGACGAAGACGAGGTGCGGCGCTACCTGAAGGAGGTGCTCGCCCCGCGCTACGAGGTGCGCGGCGCCGCCGACGGGGAGGCGGGCCTCCGCGCCGCCCGCGAAAAGCGACCGGACCTGGTGATCAGCGACGTCGTGATGCCGCGCCGAGACGGCTACGAGCTCTGCCGGGCGATCCGGTCCGACGAGCGGCTCCGCGGCCTGCCCGTTGTGCTTCTGACCGTGCAGGACGAGCAGGACGACCGGCTGGAGGGCCTGAAGGAGGGGGCCGATGCGTACCTCGCGAAGCCGTTTCGTCCGGAGGAACTGCGCCAGCGGGTCGAGAATTTGATCGGCATCCGCCGGTACCTGCAGTCGCGTTCCGGGCCCGCCCCGTCGCCGGGCGGGGCAGCCCCCTCGGGTGGGGCGGAGACCTCGGACGAGACGGCGCCGGGGATGGCCGAGGGCGACGCCGCCGGCGACGACGCGGCCGAGCACACCCGGGCCGTCGGGCGCGAGAGCGAGTTTCTGCGAGAGATCCGGTCCGCCGTCGAGGAGCACGTGGACAACAGCAGCTTTGGGGTCGAGTGGCTCGCCGACGAGGTGGACCTCAGCACCCGACAGCTTCAGCGCCGCCTGCAGGAGGAAGCCGGGCTGTCGGCCGCCGCCTTTATCCGGGCCATCCGGCTTGAGCGGGCCGCAGAGCTTCTCGAGAGCGGCGAGGTCACCACCGTCACCGACGCCGCGGGCGCCGTCGGCTACCGGGACGCCTCCTACTTCTCCCAGCTCTTCAAGGAGGCGCACGGCCGATCGCCCTCGGAGCTGAAAGGGTAGCCGGCCCCTGCGACAGGAACGGAGGGACAGCCGAGGGGCCCGCACCGGCCTCCAGTTGGGCGTCCGCCCCCGGCCGGGGGGCGCCCCTGGGGCAGGTCCGGTGGCGTTCTGGGCGCCCGACGCATCCCTCGGCCTCAAGACCCGATTCGCCTGATTAAGTGAAGCCCCGAAAGCACTCGAGCTGCATCGTCCCGAGGACGAGCCCCGCGTACGCGAGGCGCTGCACCGGGAAACCAAAGACCACAGATCAGGTCAAACCGTCTCGAAGAGCGTGCACCTATCATTGTCCTTTTGCTCCGTGCCACGGAAGGGCTCTTCGACGACTGCACTCCCACGTCCCAAAAATACATCTACTTCCGCGTCCCCGCGGGTCTTCAGCACAGGGCATCTAGATGGCCAGAACTGATCGAGTTCAGGACTGCGCGGAGGCGACCGTCTACAAGTGGATCTACAAGTGGATCGATTGATTCGACGAGGAAGGCCCTTCCGGCCCACACGACCGAGAGCGGGAAGGACGGTCCCGAAAAATCGACACGGAGGCCGAAGAGGAGCCCAGCGGCGTCCCAAGACCTCTCCCCGAAGGAGGAATAAAACGCCCCCCGAGGGACGGCTCCTCGACTGGCCCGTCACCTGGAGGAGAACCTGGGGCACCGGGCGCAATGAGGAGTGTCAGCCCAAAGCAGAATATGAGCTAGCATGCCAACACAGCCTCATTACCGATCCGTGAAGAAATACATGAAGACCGTTTCCGCGCATATGAGGCTCGGTCCGCCGCCCACCGCAGAAATCGTTCAGAGACTTTTGCACGGATCGGTAAAGCGAAACTTTCCACGATGACGTGAACGGCCCCTCCGTTGGGGAAAAATTACAACGCAGGCGTCGTCTTATTGGGCTGAAGCCTGCAGGCACGCCGCTCTCCTTCTCCGAAGCCTTCGGCCGCAGAGATGACCGGACCAGAAGGAAATTCCTCGGATATCGACTTCTCAGACGGAGAATCCCCGGACGAGAACCGCTCAGGCAAAAAAAGCTCGGGTGAAAACGTCTCCGGCGAGAACCCTCCCTCTCACGGCGGTCCCGGCGGACCACCCACCGGAGACTCCCCCATGGGCCCCGACGGTGACCTTGGGGGCCTGCGGCCCGGCGAGGACGGCCCTGCCCGCGCGGCGCTCTCGGAGACGGCGCAGGCGACCGAGCAGGTGCTCGAGAGCTGTCGGCGAGAACTGCAACTCCTGCGGCGCTGGCTGCGGGGCCGGGGCGCGGGTGAGTATTCCGTCGATGAGGGCTCCGGCAAACACGAGAGTGGAGGATAGGATGGGGAGGAGCCGCGCCTCAATCCCGGCGAGAAGGCCCGATCCATAGCCGAGCGGCTGGAGGCCTGCGCCAGAGCGCTCCGGAACGCCTCCACTGAGAAGGGCGAGTAGGAGACGTCTCCGAGCCTTCACGTTCAGGGGGTGACGCCCCCGGGCAAATTTTGTGCGCTATACAGCGCCGCATGGAGAAGATTTTCTGACACAACGACTTCAGAGAAGCCTGCCCCGGCCCGCCTCCAGCGGCGGGCTTTTCGTCTTTTGGGCCAACCGATCTGTTCGGCCTACCCGGCCGGCTTCGAGTCCCCCCGTCGGCCGGTGGGCGTTTTCTCTCCGGCTGACCAGTCGTCTCTGCGTGGTCGGGCCCTGCCGGGTTCCGGGCGGGGCCGAGTGGTCCACGTCCCACCGGGCCCATCCGGCGCCGGGCTTCTTTTGCCGGAGAGGGGAGGCCCGAAGGCCGACTCACGCAGGCCCCCGCGCAACAGGACTCGGCGTCACCCAGCTTCCTGCTCCCCTCACGGCCGGGTCGTAGCCGAGAGGGCGCCGTCCTCCGCCCGTCGGAGCGTGAGTCGTTCGCCGACCTCTAGGGTGGAGCACGCTTGATTCAAGGTCGCGCACGTCTCATGGAAGAGCTCCGGCGGCTCGGTATTGAACGTGAACATGTTGTAGTGGCAGGGGACGACGTGCTCCACGTTGCACGCGGCCGCGAGGTGCGCCGCCTCGTCTCCCCAGAGATTCCCCGGCACGCCGCGCCTGGGTCGGTGGCCGTTGATCGGGAGGAAGGCCAGGTCGATCGAGAAGGAAGAGAGGGCGTTTTCGATGCCGGGATAGAGGCGAGTGTCCCCGCTGTGGTAGACGGTCCATCCGGTTCCCTCTACCACGTATCCGAGATACTCGCAGCGGCCCTCCTCGTCTTGGTCGACCAGGTCGTGCGCTGCGGGCACGGCGTGGAGCGTCCAGGGGCCAATCGCAACCTGCTCGCCGGCGTCCAGCCCCACGGGCCACGCCGGCTCACAGTCCAGTCGGTCGGCCACGAAGTCGCGGTTTGCCTCCGGAATGAGCATCTGGAGGTCCGGATTGCTGCTACGGAGGGGGAGAAGGGTTTCGGCGTCGAGGTGGTCCGTGTGATTGTGGGTGGAGGTCACGAGACGGACATTCGTGAGCGCTCCCGGTCGTACGGGAATCTCACTCATCCGGATGTGCTCGGTGTCCGTCCCTCTGTACTTCTCCGTGAGCGAGTTGGAGAGATACGGGTCGAACAACAGCAGTTCACCGCACAATCGCACGAGGAACCCGCTCTGTCCCAGCCACCAGGCGTGCAGGGCGTCTGAGGCGTCGGCGGTGTCGGCAATGTCGTCGAGGAGAGCGTCGTCCTTCTGGAGAGCAGAAATCATAGTGCGGAACGAGCGCGGTGGGCGCCCTCAACGAGGGCGTTCAGTTTGCGACGCGCGGCCCATCGGGCGGTCTGGCTGAGGCCGCAGTCCGGGGCCACAGACAGCTGATCGGCGGGCACGTACTCCAGACACCGCCGGATACGCTGGGCCACGTCCTCCGGCGTCTCGAGGTAGTAGTTTTTGACGTCCACGATGCCCACGGCCACGTCTTTTTCCGCGGCTATTTCGTCCAGAAGCTCAATCTCCGCGAACTCCCGGTTGGCCATCTCCACGTGGATCTCGTCCGCCTTGAAGTTGAGGAAGTCGGGAATCATGGGGGCGATGCGACGACGGCCCACGGCATGTCCCTTGTAGTTTCCGAAGCAGAGGTGGGTCGTGAGCCGACAGTCGCCGACGACGGGCTCCACGGTCCGGTTGTAGATGTCGACCAGCCGCTCCGTATCTTCCTTGTGGGCGTAGCAACTCATGCTGGGCTCGTCGACCTGGATCTCGCGGCAACCGGCCTCCACGAGCCCCCTCAGTTCCTGCTGTACGATGCGAAGGAGGGCTTCTGTGATCGCGTAGCGGTCCGGGTACCGGTCGTTGGGCGTCAGTCGACCGCTCAAGGTAAACGGGCCGGGGACACATGCCTTGAGGGGTTGTCCCTCGGGGGCGAGGCGTTTCAGTCGCTCAAACTCCTCCACGGCGCCGAGGCCGTCGGGGGCTCGCAGTTGACCCACGATCGTGTGCTTGGGCCGCTGGTCGTGTGCGGGCGGGCCCCACTTGCGGGACGATTCCTCCTCGTGGTCGAGGCCGTCGAGGTAGCTATAGAAGGAGAGATTGAAGTCGAAGCGGGATTGCTCCCCGTCGGTAATCACGTCGAGGCCTGCGCGCCGCTGGTCGTGGATGGCGGCCACGACAGCGTCCTCCTGCATTTCCGTGATGTCGTCCTTCCCGAACGCGTCCAAGTTTCGGCGCGCCTGCTGGAGCCAGGCGGGGAAGGGGTAGCTTCCGATGACGGTGGTGCGGATGGGGGGCGTCTCCATGAATGAGCGGGAGATTATTCGGCCACGGAAGCGCGTTGCAGAAATTGTTCGACGGCCGGGGCGTCGGGAGCTCCCAAAACACCCTCGGCGGAGGACACCACTGAGGCAGCCGTGGCATTGGCAAATCGAAGGGCCTCCGGTAGAGCGACATTCTGCCGCAGGCGGTACATGAGACCAGCGTTAAAGGCGTCGCCCGCGCCCACCGTGGTGTGCACGTCGACGTCGAAACCGGGAATCGTCTCGGGGGAGCGATGGGGCGCGTGAAGGTCGGCCCCGTCGGCCCCGCGTTTCACAATCACCCGTTGAGCACCTGCCTGCAGCACCGCTCGGGCGGCCTCGTAGAGGTCGGGATGCCCACTGCAGGTTCGGAGCTCGTAGGCGTTGGTCAGGAGGTACGTCACGTCGGGGAGGAGGGGGGCGAGCTCGTCCAGGGTGGGAGGATCGTCGATCGCCGGACCGATGTCCAGCAGGGTCGTCGTGCCGGCGTCGCAGGCCTGGCGCAGTGCCTGAGCCATGCCGCCGGGGCGCCAGCCCCGAAGCAGTTGGTAGCCCGTCACCAGCAGAAGGTCCGCCTGTGCGAAGTACGCCTCGGTGACGTCGTCGCGGGCGAACGTGGCGGTGGCGCCCGCGTGGTGGAACGACTGGCGGTTGTTGTTCTCGTCAGAAATGACCACGGTGGTGGCGGTCGCGTCCGTGTCGCTCCGAATCAGCTCGTCGGTCCGGACCCCGGTCTCGTCGAGCCATTTCTCGACGACCGAGCCGAAGACGTCCCGGCCGATGGCGCTGCAGAGCGACGGCGCGCTGCCGAGTTGGCCGAGGACGTAGGCCGTGTTGGCGCCGTTGCCGCCGAGGGTGACGGTCGTGGGGGCACTGCAAAACGCAAAATTGTCGGACGTAAATTCGTCCCCGTCCGGGACCGGCATGTGGTCCAGTCCCGAGAGGAAGAGGTCGACCGTGGTGGTGCCGAGAACGATGATCACGGAAAGGGGCGTCCGGTTCCGTTAAGTGACAGCGCCGAGCGGCCCCGTCGCCGGCCCTGTACGGGGGCGGGCGAATCAGCGCCGCGTCCTGGTCCATGAGCCGATCGACGATGACATCGGGCGCGCCGCCAACTATCTTCCGGCGGGGGGCGCTGGGAGTGAAGAAGCCGTAGAAAGGGGCGAGCACCTGGGTGCTGATGCCGCCATGCCCCCGTAGCGTTCGGAGAGCACCGCGCCGGTCTCCAGACGGCCGGCCGTGATGGCGGCCGTGGTGCCCGAGCACCCGCTGCCGCCCCCCGCGACGTCGGTGGAGCGGAGGGCAGTGACCGAAGGAGAGCAGGTCTCCATGAGACCGGAGAATGGAGAAACAGGCTAGCGGACGGTCCATCCCCCGTCGACGGGGAGTACGGTGCCGGTGACGAACCCGGACGCATCCGAGGCGAGGTACAAGGCGGCCTGCGCCACGTCCTCCGGGTCGCCGAAGGCGGCACGGAGGGGCTGGAGCTCGGAGAGTCGATCATTGATGTGCGGGTCGGACTGTGCCCGCTCACTCATGCTGGTTGCGATGAGTCCGGGGCAGATGACGTTGGCGCGGATGTCTTCGGGGGCGTAGTAGCTGGCAATCCCCTTCGTGAAGCTGATGATGCCCCCCTTACTGGCCGCGTAGGCGTGCGTGGCGAAGTCCTCGTCGCCGCCCACGAGGCCGAGCACGCTGGAGAGGTTGATTACTGCCCCCCCGCCGGTGTCGAGCATGGCCGAAACTGCGTACTTGCAGCACAAGAACATGCTCTTCAGGTTAACGTCCATCACGCGGTCCCAGGCCTCCTCCGTGCACTCGTGCACCGGCCCGTCGCCCCACTTCCGTCCACTCACGCCCACGACGTTGAAAAGAACGTCGACCCGTTCGAAGGCGTCGACCGTTTCCGACACGGCCGTCTTCACGTCCTCCTTCCGGCCGACGTCGGCCCGGACAAACCGTCCTCTGCCGTGTTCTTCGCGAATGTCGGCCATCACCGCTGCGCCGTCCTCGGCGTCCACGTCGATCCCGGTCACGTGCGCCCCCTCCTCCGCGAACAAGCGGGCGGACGCACGGCCGATGCCGCTGCCCACGCCGGTGACGATGGCGACCTTGTCCTCAAGCTGCGATTCCACTACGTGTGCGGTTGCGTCTGGTCGGAAGGGGTGCGCGCGCCGCCGTAGGCACGGCGGACCCGATCGCGATACTCGTCGTAGCAGGCCTCGAAGCGCTCTTCGGAGGCGTCCGCCCCCAGCACGTAACTGCTGCTCAGGATCGTGGGCGGATGCCCGAGGTCGGCCAGCCTCTCGGCCACGCGGCACTTGAGGGCGTTCACCACGGCGGCGTACCCGAGGGTCGAGGCCGGGCCCACCGGGTCCTCGACGCCGTCTACGTCTACCATTGCGTCGCCCCCCGGGGCTCCGTTGTCGATCACCACGTCGGCCACGTCCGGCAGGCGTTGCCCGGAGCTGTGCTCGGGCGTAGAGGCGTGGCAGTGCTCCTCGGACACGACCACGATGACCGGCAGGTCGCGCTTCCGGGCCTCCATCGCCACCTCCACCACCACCTCGTTCACGCCACTGTTCGAGAACACGATAAAGCTGTCCGGCGGCCGCAGCACGAAATTGCGGAGGATGCGCTCCCCCAATCCCTCCACGTGCTCGATGAACATGGCCTGCCTCTGTCCATTGGCCCCGACCACTGGATTGTGGTAGGTCAGTGAAAGCTCCACGATGGGATGGAAGCCGGGGAAGCTCCCGTGCCGGGGAAAGATCTCCTCGATCGGGATGCGGGAATGGCCCGTCCCGAAGAGGTGGACCAGGGCGTCCTCCGAGATCGAGTGCGCGCAGATCTCGGCCGCCGCCTCGATCGCGTCGATCTGGGTTTCCCGGATGTGCCGTACCAGATCCTCGGCGGCGTGGAGATAGTCGAGCGCCGGGTTGTCCGTGTCCGGCGGGGAAGAGGAAGCCATGCTGGGAGGCAGGTCCTGCGAGAAAGAGGGGGCGCCCTACAGGGTGTGGTTCGTGCGGTACACGTACCGGTCGGCCCGGTAGTAGCTGGTCGTGTGCTCGATCACGGGACCGGAGTCGAGAAATGCCGCCGTATGGACGACGAGCAGCGGACCGCCGGGCGCAACGTCGAGCAGCTCGGCCTGTCGCTCGTCGGCCACCGCCGCGCTAATGGTGTGCCGGATTTCCCCGATCCGGAGGTCGTATTCGTGGGCGAGGAGGTCGTAGAGCGACGCCGAAGAAAAGTCATGGTCTCCGAGGTCGGGGCATTCTTCCGTGACCACGGTGTGGTGTTGAATGCCGATCGGTTCGTCGTCCCCCAGCCGAACGCGGGAGAGATGAAGGCAGGGACTCCCCAACTGCGGTTGCAGAACCTCCGGGGCGTCTTCATCGATGGTTCCGGCCTCCGAGCGAAGGACCCGCGAGGAGGCCCTCCGGCCCATGTCGGCCATCTGTTCCGTAAAGCTCCGGTCCAGGTAGAACCGCGTCCGGTCGGCTTCGGGGGCGACGAACGTCCCGCGGCCCGCACTGCGTTCGATTAGATCATCATTCACGAGCCGCGACATCGCCTTCCGAATGGTGTGGCGACTCACGTCGTATTTCTCGCTGAGAATATTTTCCGGGGGGACCGCCGTCCCCGGCGGCAGCACGCCCGATTCGATGAGCCGCCGCAAGTCGGACTCCACCTGGTGGTAGAGCGGAACCGGGCTTTCCGCGCTTACGGGCGTGAGGTCGAGCTCGTCGGCCGTCATTCACCTGTGCTTGATTGTACGGACATTCGGACATATATTCAGCCGTACTGCTCATGGTAGGGATTCCCGGGCGGTTTGTCAATGAACCTGTTTTGTGAACCGAAACGGGGCTCATCGTCACGTCCCCGTCCCCACCCGCTCTGCTCGACGAACGACTCTACTGTAATGGCCGCACACGACGTCGCGCTGCTCGGCACGGGACTCATCGGCTCGTTTTACGCATCAGCCCTTCACGGGAAGCGGGGCCGCGACCGCATTCAGACTGTCTTCTCCCGGACCCCAGAGAACGCAGAGGCTTTTGCGGAGGAGTGGGACGTGCCGGAGTGGACGACGGACATGGAGGCTGCGATTACTGAGTCGGATACTGACGTGGTCGTGGTCGGTGTGCCGAATTTCGTTCACGAGGAGGCAGTGCTCGCGGCGGCCGACGCAGGAAAAGCCGTCCTCTCCACGAAGCCCCTGGGCCGGACGGCAGAGGAGGCGCGACGAATGCTGGAGGCCGTAGAGGAGGCGGGGGTCTTTCACGGGTATCTGGAAGACCTCGTCTACACCCCGAAGACGATCAAGGCCCTGAATTCGGTGCAGGAGGGGGCGCTCGGGGACATTCTGTGGGTCCGCTCCCGGGAGGCGCACAATGGCCCCCACAGCGCGTGGTTCTGGGACGAGGAAAAGGCCGGCGGGGGCGCAATTGTCGACATGGGGTGTCACACGATCGAGATCATCCGGAATTTCGTTGGGAAGAACATTCGGCCGACCGAGGTGATGTGCTGGATCGACACCCTTGTGCATCCGATTGAGGCGGAGGACCACGCCGTCGGCATGCTTCGGTTCGAGAACGGCGCGATGGGGCAGTTTGAAGTCAGCTGGGCGTTTCGGGGCGGCATGGACCTCCGCGACGAGGTGTCGGGCACGGAGGGGAGCATCCGGCTCAACCACTGGCTTGACACGGGCTTCGACCTGTTTACCTCGGGGGCGAGCGAGGGCTACGTGGCGGAGAAGGCCGAGTCGGAATCGGGCTGGCAGTTCCCCGTCGGTGACGAGCCGCATGCGCTCGGGTACGATCACATGTTCACCGACATGCTGGGCGCCCTCGACGCAGGCGAGACTCCGCGAGAAACGTTTTACGACGGCTACGTGGTGAATGCCATCGTCGATGCCTGCTACGCGTCCGCCGAGTCCGGGCAGTGGGAGGCCGTCGAGCTGGAGGACTGGCGAGGGGCGACGGAGACCCCCCGCATGACTGTGGATGCCCCTGAGGTGAACGGGCAGGTTCTGATCAAGGAGGAGCGAATGCCGAGTGGGGACATGAAGCGCATCCTGAAAAATCCCGAGACGGGGGCGTTTTCGGAGACCGTGACGGACGCCTAGAGAGGTCGAAAAGACCCTGAACTACAGACAGCCCCACGATCCGGAGAATGTCGTCCGGGGAGGCGGTCGCGAAGCACAGTTGCGGGGCAGCGTCTTTGCCGGGCGGCCGAGGGCGGCCCAGTGCGCCTGCTGGTCGCCGCCCCGGCGCATCGGCGCCACGGGTGGAACGGAGCGAAACTCCCCCCTTCGGCAAGGGCCTCAGCGGAACGTGGTCGTCACGTCGCCGGGTCCCACCCGGTAGGCCGCGCCGACCCGCAGCGTCAGACCGAAGCGATAGAAGAAGCGCACGTCCAGCCCGAGGCCTGCGCCCACCGAGGTCTTGGCGTCCTGCCATCCGGTCGCGCCGACCCGGCCGACAGTTTGCCCGAAGCCGTAGGCGGAGAGCGCGTCGAGGTAGACCGGGAGGACGGTGAGGCCATCGTCGATGAACCAGAGCGGCTGGACCACTTCCGCGTCGAAGCGCAGGAACGTGCCGCCGGGGCCGCCGGGGAGCGTGTCGTAGCCGCGGGGGGCGAAGGGCGCCGGGGCGAACGAGGATCGGTTCTGCGTCAGGACGCTGGCCCCGAGCCGCAGGCCCGTGTTCGACCGCCGGAGGAAGGGCAGGTAGACACTCAGGTTCGACCGGAGGGCCTTGTGCTTGCCGCCGAGGCCGGAGCGCATCTCGTCCGTCCAGGCGTCGTAGGAGCCCTCGGCACCCAGAATCAGTCCGGTGTTCGGGATGAGGTCGCGCCGGTTTTGCTGGACGCGGTACCGGAGGCCGAGCCGCGGCTCCAGCGTCAGCCGGGAGCTGAAGGGCGTGCGGCCGTCGAGCCCGCCGCCGTACCGACGCGTCTGCCGGAGCTGTGTCTCCAGGCCAAGCTGCAGGGACGACCGGTAGACGTTCGATCGCAGCGTGACGGGCAGGCGCAGGCCGAGCCCCACGCCCCGCTCCTCCAGCCCTGCCCGGGATCCGCCCGACGGGGCGACGGCCCGGTTGTAGGCCGAAAGGGACGGGCGGAGCAGGACCTGCCCGCTCTCCACACGCGCCTCTCCCCAGAAGCGCCCGTCCTCCCAGTAGAGGAAGCTGCGGTAGCCCACCTGGCGCAGCGGGTCGGCCCCGGCCACCTCCAGCCCAAGCGCCAGGGGCTCGGCGCCGGAGCCGAGGTACTGGCCCCACTCGGTCGGGCTGTCCCGCAGGGTCGGGTACACTGCGTCCGGGCCAAGGTGCCGCCAGGCGGAGTAGGGCCGCGACTCGTTGGGCGAGATGGTGGGCTCTGGGGCCGCCGGAGGCTCCGGGGCCGTTCCGCCCAGGGTCCAGTCCGACTCGGGAACGACATCCGCGGAGGCTGGGCGAAAGGGCATGCGGACGAGGTTGTACCGCTCGTGCTGGTAGCTCACGAAGGCCAGCGCCGAGCGGTCGGGGGACAAGGCCGGCTCGCGGGCGGCGTAGGGCCTTTTCGCCAGGTGAAGCACCTCCTCGGTGCGCCGGTCGAAGGCGAAGATGCCCGGCGCCTGTGGGGCGTCGGCGGTGAAGAGAAGGTAGCGACCCTCCGGGCCCCAGGTCAGGTCGTAGACCACGGCGTCCTCGATCCGGATCCAGGGTTCCAGGCTTGGAGGCTCGCCTACGGGTCGCTCGGCGCGGTAGATCTGCTGCTCGCCCCCGACGGTTTTGAGCACGGCGATGGGGCCGCCTGCCCGCGGCGCCGGGGCCACCCTGCGGACGGACGCGGAGTTGGGCGGGGTCAAGGCACGGACCGAGTCGCCCTCCACGACGCCCCACCGCGCGAACTGTCCGTCGTTTTCGGCCGCGTAGATCCGGCCTTCCGGGCCTTGAGCGGGCGCCACCGCGCCGCCGTCCCGCGTGAGCCGGGCGGCCGTGCCCGACGAGAGGTCGACCCGCTCGATCTCGGCGGACTGCTGGCCTGGGACCAGCGGGTCGGGAACGTAGCGGGCCGTGTAGAGGGCCGTCGTGTCCCGCCCGAGGGCGTACCGCCGGC
>JBDGQP010000146.1:0-16175 GCA_042218975.1 Salinibacter sp. | reverse complement strand
CTGCGCGCAGGGGCAGGACATCAAGCTCGCCCCCTCGAAGTTCGAGATGGGCCGGAACTTCGCCAACAAGATCTGGAACGCGTTCAACGTCTTCGGCCAGTTCATGGAGCGGACCGAGGATGGGCGGCCGGCGCGGGACTACGAGCGCACCCGGTCGTTCGAGGAGCTGGAGCTGGTCGAGCAGTGGATGCTTCACCGCCTGAACGCCGCCATCCAGGACGTCGACGACTCGCTGGACCGCTACCGCCTCAACGAGATTGCCGAGCGGGTCTACGACGTCTTCTGGCGCGACTACTGCGACTGGTACCTGGAGCTCATCAAGCCGCCCTACGGCGAGGAGATGAGCGACGAGAAAATCGCCCTCGCCGCCGGGATCTACGAGACGCTCCTCAAGCTGCTGCACCCGCTCATGCCGTTCATCACGGAAGAGCTCTGGTGGAAGGTGCGGCCGCGGGCGGAGGGGTCGGCCTGCATCGTGGCCGACTGGCCGACGGTCAACCGCGACCTCATGGAGGCCGACGCCGCCGAGACGTTCGGGCTCATCCAGGAGATGATCTCCGGGGTTCGGGGCCTCAAGAGCGACTACGGCGTGGGCCTCGGCCACGAGATTGCGGCCACCGTGAGCGTGCCCCCCGGCGACGACGCCCTCGCGCAGACCGTGCGGCGCTACGCCGACTACTTCGACAAGCTGGCGAGCGTGACCGACCTGACGGTGGCGCCGGGCGCCGAGAAGCCGACGGCGAGCGCATCGGTCGTGGTGGGGCGGTGCGAGGTGTTCGTGCCGCTGGCCGGCATGGTCGACCTCGACCAGGAGCGCACGCGCCTCCGCGAGGAAATCGAGGAGAAGGAAGACTTCCTGGAGGGCGTCGAGAAGAAGCTCAACAACCCCCAGTTCGTGAACAAGGCCCCCGACGAGGTGGTCGAGCGCGAGCGGCAGAAGAAGAAAGACGCCACGGCGGAACTCGACCGCCTTCGGGACAACCTCGCCGATCTCCAGGACGTATAAGAAGTAGACTTTCGGGGGCCAGGTCCCGCGGACTCCGGGGCCCTCCGTCGTCATCACTCCTCCTCAGCACCGACCGGGCCGCGGGGCCCTCGGGATGATTCGTGCGTTCCCCATATTCTTGATTGATGGTGTTCTCCGACGCTACCCCGCGCTCCTTCGTCCGGGCCTCGCTGGCCGCGGGTCTTCTGCTATTCGCCGCGGCGTGCGGCTCCAGCCAGAGCGGCACCGACCTGAAGGTCGTCGAGCCGCGACTCGTCCAGACCCCGAGTGGGGAGCGCTCGTTCACGGGCACGCTGGTCAACAACGGAGCCTCCCCGATTCCCATCGCCCAGGTGGAGGTGGCGCTCTACGACGACGACGGATCGCCGGTTGAGCGCGTCCAGATCGAGGTGAGTGACATTCCGGCCCAGGACTCCGTCGAGTTCAGCAAGCCGATCAACACGGACCGTTCCTTCAGGCAGGCGCAGGTACAGCGGGTACTGGCGCCGTAACGCCGAATCCTGCCGCGGGATCTCTTTCCTCCGTCGGCCTCTTGTGGGGTTGGATGGGAGGGGAGCGGTGGTACGGCGGCCACACACGTCCACGCCCTCGGCCCCCACACACCCGAACGGAGAGACGTCGGGCCAAACGAAACGCCCCCGCCGGCCCAGAAAACCGACGGGGGCGGATGGCGGCTGCGTGCAGCGTCTAGTACTGGGGCACGTCCGGATCAATCTCGTCGCTCCAGGCGAGCACACCGCCCGCGAGATTGGAGGCGTCGTAGCCCTTCCGGCGCAGCAGCTCGGTGGCCTTCGCCGAGCGGCCGCCCGAGCGGCAGTGGACGACGATCTCCTCGTCCTTCTCGGCCTCCAGCTCGTCGAGGCGTTCCGCCAGTTGGTCGACCGGAATGAGCTGGTCGGCGCCGATGCTGGCGATCTCGGCCTCGTAGGGCTCGCGCACGTCGAGCACGAACGGGGCGGTGTCCGCGTCGCGGCGCTGCTTCAGGTCGTGGACGGAGATCTCGGGAACGTCGTCGTCGGACACGTCGTCGGGGGTGCCATTCGCGGAGGGGGCGGAATCGATGCCGCAAAAGGCCTCGTAGTCGATCAGTTCCGTCACCGAGGGGGCGTCCCCGCAGACGGGGCACTCGGGGTTGGTCGGTACGTTGACCGTGCGGAAGTTCATGTCCAGGGCGTCGACCATCAGGAGGCGTCCGACGAGCGGCTCGCCGATGCCGACGAGCAGTTTGATCACCTCCGTCGCCTGGAGGGTGCCGATGAAGCCGGGCAGGATGCCCAGTACGCCGCCCTCGGCGCAGGAGGGCACCAGACCCGGCGGGGGCGGCTCCTCGTAGAGGCAGCGGTAGCAGGGCCCGTCCTCGGTGGCGAAGACGGAGACCTGCCCCTCAAACCGAAAGATGGAGGCGTACACGTTGGGCGTCCCCGTCATCACGCAGGCGTCGTTGACGAGGTAGCGCGTCGGGAAGTTGTCGGTCCCGTCGGCCACCACGTCGTAGTCGTCGATGATGCCGAGGGCATTGTCACTCGTGAGGCGCACCTCGTGGCGCTCGACCTCCACGTGCGGGTTCAGGTCCTGCAGGCGCTCGGTGGCGGCCTCCAGCTTCGGCCGCCCCACGTCGCTGCTGCCGTAGAGGATCTGCCGCTGGAGGTTCGAGGCCTCGACCGTGTCGAAGTCGACGAGGCCGATGCGCCCGACCCCCGCGGCGGCGAGATACGTGGCCGCGGGGGAGCCGAGCCCGCCGGCCCCGACCAGGAGGACCGAGGCGTTCTTGAGTTTCTCCTGGCCCTCCTTCCCAAACTCGGGCAGTGTGAGGTGCCGGCTGTAGCGCTGGAGCTCCTCGGAGGAGAGATCGGCTTGTTTCGAGGCGGGGTCTGCGGTCGTGGTAGGCATAGGGGTAGGGGTCAATCCAAAGTCCAAATTCCACACTCCGAACTCGCGGTCAGCCGCCGGCGATGGAGGGGACGATCGAGACCTCGTCGCCGGCGGACAGGGTCGTGTCCACGCCCTCGCCGAAGCGGATGTCCTCGTCGCCGACGTAAATGTTCACGAACTGGCGAAGCTCGTCGTCCTCGTTGTAGAGGTTGTCGGCGAGGTCGGGGTACTGATCGATGAGGGTACGGAGCGCCTCGTCGACCGTGTGGGCCGTAACCTCCACGGCGCTCTGGCCGTCGGTGGCCGAGCGGAGCGGGGTGGGAATGTGGAGGGTGACGGTCGTCGTGTCGGTGGTGGGCATGGGGCGTTGAGCGTTGGTGCGTCGAGCGGTCGTAGGGTGTGCGGTTGAATGTCCGCGTGAAGGGAACAAGGAGAGCGTGTCAGGCCGTCTCGGCGGGGCGGACGACGATGTCCTCGCGGGTGAACTCGGAACGGTCCGGGGCGAGGGTCCAGGCGGTCAGGGTGTCCGGCTCGCCGTCGCGGACGGATGCGATGACGTAGGGAAATCCAGGGAAGGTGGCCTCGGCGAGGTCGGTCTCGGAGGGGCGGGCCGGGTGGTCCGGGTGGGAGTGGTAGGTCCCCACCACGTCCAGCCCCCGCGTGCGGGCGGCCGCGTCAGCCTCGCGGTAGTCCTCGGCCGTCAGCTCGTAGCGACGTGTGGGGCGGTCGGCCCGCCGGTTGGGGGCGCGCCGCGTGTCGGTGACGCGATGGGTGCCGTCCTCAGTCACGACCCCAAGCAGGAAGCCACACCCCTCTTCGGGATAGGCCTCGGCGCCGTGGGTACGGATCTGGTCGAGAATGTTCGGGGTTGTCTCCATCGGTAGGCGTCGGTATGTGAGGTCGCAAGTCAGTACGTCACGAGTGATGAGTCATGAGGTCACGAGTCATGAGGTCACGAGTCATCAGTTCGATTTCAATACTCGTAGCTCATGACTCATGACTCGCAAACTCATGATTCCCCCTCCCAGAAATCGTCGCTCAGGTAGCGCGTGCCGGTGTCGCAGAGGAGCGTGACGACCGTGCCGGCGTCCAGGGAGCGGGCCACGTCGAGCGCCACCGCCACGTTGGCCCCCGCCGAGGGCCCGACGAGCAGTCCTTCCTCGCGGGCCAGGCGCCGGGTCGTGTCGTAGGCCGTCTCGGTTGAGCAGGTGCGGTGCGCGTCGGCCTGCTCGGCGTCGTAGATTCCCGGCACGAGCGCCGTCTCCATGTGCTTCAGCCCCTCCAGGCCGTGCAGGGCCGTCTCGGGCTGGAAGGCCACGCACCGGATCGTCGGGTCGTGGGCCTTCAGGCGACGCGAGACGCCCATGAATGTGCCGGTGGTGCCCAGGCCCGCGACGAAGTGGGTGATCCCGCCGTCGGTTTGCTCCAGAATCTCGGCGCCGGTGCCGTCGTAGTGGGCCTGCCAGTTTGCGTCGTTGTTGTACTGGTCGGGGTAAAAGTACCGGTCCGGCTCGGCCGCCACGATCTCCTTCACGCGCCGCTGGGCCCCGTCGGTGCCCGCCATCGGATCGGTCAGGAGCAGCTCGGCGCCGTAGCTGCGCAGCGTCTTCGCCCGCTCCGCGGAGGCGTTCTCGGGCAGGGCGAGCGTCACGTCCAGGTCCAGGGCCGCTCCGATCATCGCGTAGGCGATGCCGGTATTGCCGCTCGTCGCGTCGATGAGGGTCTGGTGCGGCTGGAACGCCCCGCTCTCCAGACCGTCCTGCACCATGCGAAGCGCCGGGCGGTCCTTGACGGAGCCGCCGGGGTTCATGTGCTCGGCCTTCGCGCAGAGCGTGACTGCGTCGGGGAGGTCGTCGGCCAGACGGTCCAGGCGGAGCAGGGGCGTACGACCTACGTTCTCGGTCAGGGCACCGGCGGTGAGGCCGGGGGCCGCGGCGGGGCGGGAATGGGCGGTCGGCGACGGGGCGGACATGTTGGGCGAACGGGGCACAGAACAGAAAATGCCTCTCGCGGCGGGGCCGGAGAGGCGACGACGGTCGGCGGTAAGTCGGGCGGACCCGCTACGTCTTCGTGGGGACCGGGACGCCGATCGGACGATGCCTCTCCGGGGAGGACGGACAGCAACACGGACAGCACTGCTCGGTCGTCATCCAGGCCGCGGTGAGGAAGGACCGTGCGGTCATTGGGAGGCATCGATTGGTGCAAGAAGTGTCTGAGGAAGACATTTCCCTCTACATTGCAGCCCGCGTACGCGTTCCGGGGAGGCCCTCCAGTCGTCGGCATTGTCACGTTTTTGAACCCGCGTCCGGGATCGGCCGCCGGATTGAAGAGAGGCCGGAATTTGCGGCTGAGGCCGGTGGATCCTTTTCTTGCGTCGTCCGGTCGGTTCTCCGTACGTTCTCCTCAGCTGCCGGAATGGTCTTGCGACCTTGCCCCCTCCTGCGACTCCTCCTGCTGCTCGGTCTGATGGCGTCCGTCCTGCACACCCCGGCGGAGGCGCAGCGGACGGCCCCGGACACGATTCGCCTCGGGTCCGTGTCGCTTCGGGATGTCCCCATCGACACGACCCTGGAGCTGCGACGGGCCGGCCTCACGTACCGGGACACAGACCGCTTCGCGCTGTACGAGGGCGGCGGCACCGTGCTGCGGGACCGAACCGTTCGACTCCGCTGCGCATCCCTGTCGGGGTGCCGGCGTGAAGCGGCTTCCCCGGATTCCGGGCGGCGGGAGACTTCCCCGGGGGCCGAGTGGCCGCTCCCGGTGACCATCCGGGCCGGCGCGGACCCCGGCGCGTATCTGGTCGAGGTTCGGGATTCGACCGGGCGGATTCGGCACTACCGTCGGCTATACCTCCGTCCGCCCCGCCCCCGGGTGGAGCGGGTGCAGGTTCGTCAGGGCGGACGGGTACGACCGGATACCGTTCGCGTCGATCCGAGAACGGCGCTGACCGCCCGACTTCTCCTGATCGGGGGGCCCTTCTATCCCCGGACGCAGGTGTCGCTCGCCCAGCGGACGCTGCGGACCGAGGTACTTGCGCGGGACACGATGCGCGTGTCCCTTCAGGTCGGTGCGGCATCGGTACGAGACCTCCTCCTGGGGGCGCGCCGCCTGCCGCTCACACACCCCCTCGTCGGGGGGACGTCGTCGGGGTGGGGCGGGGCGGCCGCGGACGTGTATCTCAAGGGCGCGCGACCGCCGCGGATCGATGAGTGGCCCCGCCAGATCAACATCGAGCGCGGATTCCGAGAGGTGGTCGTGGAGGGCGCCGGCTTCTCCCCGAGCGCCGAGCTCTGCGTCCGGTCGGGCACCTACGACCTCGGGGCGGAGCGGTGCATCAGCCGCACGACCCGGGAGGGGCGGACGCTCCGAGCGGACGTCGACTTCGGCACGCCCCCCGATCGCTTCGTCGGGGGCGACATTGCCCTCTACGTGCGCAACGGAGACGACCAGACAAGCGACCCGGTGACGGTCGAGGTGCGGCCGCTGGAGACGACGGCGGAGGCGACCCTGGCCCGGAGTGGAGGGGCCGTGGTTGCGGGAGTCCCCACGGAGGTCATCTTCTACCGCAGGGAGGGAGCACCGGTCTTCCCGCGGTCCGGCGACGATGACGTCAACCTCGACAACGTCCAACTGCGAATCGGGGACCAGCGCGCCCGCCTGTTCGTGGAGAACAGCGACGCCGATCGGATGCGGGCGATCGTGACCGTCCCGGAGGGGCTCGGGGGGCAGACGCCCACGTTCGACCTTCGGGTTCCGTCCCGCGGGCACACGTGGACCGGCCGCTTCGTCCCCGTCAAGCGGCGGCCCCGCCTGACGAGGACCCCGCCGCCGACCCTGCGGCGCGGCGGCACGACCCGGTTCGTGTTTAGCAACGGCCTCGAGGGCACGCTCGTCAGCGGCACCGACGGCGTCCGGGTCCTGGAAGGAGAGCTCGACGACGCGGAGGCCACCGTGGAGGCGACGACGGCCCGGACCGGCACCGACGCGCGCTTCTACATCCGGGTCGGCGGCCGCGCCATCGATTCGCTGGAGGTGGGCGTCAAGCCCTGGCCCCATCCCCGGACGGTCGTGCGGCTGGGGGTGCCCCGGGACGGGGCCGTCAGGACCGTGCCGGTCGATTCGCTCTCGCCGGTCGTCCTGCCGCCGGGCACGGCCCTCCGCGTCCAGCCGGCCGACGACGCGCCGAGGGCCCCCAGTCCGCGCGTGGACGTCGTGCTGCGGAAGGCGAACGGGACGGCCCTCTCGGATCCGATGGCGCTCGACTTCGGGCAATCGGGGGGACGGGCCATTCGCCCCGAGCTCTACGGGCTCTCCGGGGGCGATGCATTTTTTGTCGTGCTCCGGGCACCGGACGGCACCACCGCCCGACAGCGCGTCTACGTCGAGCGCACGTTCCTCGAACGCTGGAACGTGAGCGGCGGCTTCTCGGCGATCGAGTACAGCCTGCGCGACGGCCAGGCCCGCACCACCAACGGCGTGCAGATGGCCACCCACTACATGTTCGGGCGGCCCCGGGGCGAAAAGCGACTCCTCGGGGTTGGGGCCCACCTCATCGCGTCCGGCGTGGAGGATCGCGTCCGGCTCCGGGTGGCGGGGAGTGTGCTGCTCTTCGAGACGGTCGCCGTTGGCCTGGGCGGGTGGAGAGACCCGTTCCTCTTCCTCGGGGCCAACGTCCGTTTTCTGGACCTGTCGAGCCTGTTTCGTCGAGACGGGCGGGCAGGGAATTAATGCCCGATGGGCGGCGGTGCGGCCGCGCGGGAACCACTCTGCGGACTCCGACGCATGGGGGCGTCCTCCAAGGAGAAGTCTGCCTCTCTGATCCGAGAACGCGTAGCGTCAAAATGTTCAATGTTAACGAGGTGTGAGAAGAGTGGATACCACCGTACGAAGCAGCTCCGCTTCCGTCGGGGGGACGCCGGTTGGAGTCAAAAATGGCATTAGGCGGTGGGGCTCGTCTGTGAGAGGACGTCGATCACCGTCGGGACGCCATCGATCCGCGGCCGCGAACGTGCGCCGCCAGGCACGCGGCGGTCCCGCCTCGGTGCCGCGGGCGTCCAGGGCGTCGAAGTAGCGGTTCGCGAACACGACGTCCAGCCATTCCATCCGCGCACCGTCGTCGAAGCCCCCGTCCTCGATGGTCGCAGCGACTCGGGCCGTCACGTCCCGGTAGAGGGCGGCGAAGTAGCCGAGCGGGTCCTCGGCCCGACGGGCGGCGGCAACAATCCGGTCCAGGCGGGCGAGGACCTCGTCGATGGAGTGGGGCGGCATACCGATCCGTGAACAAGGTTCCAACGTCCGTCTTCTCTTGCGGCGATGCACGGTCCGCAGCGATCGCCGAAGATCGCTTGCGTACGTTCTCACGGACCGGTAACACCGGGAGGGGGAGGAGAAAAACGGGTCGGGGCGCGCCCGCTGCTCCGAGAATTACCGTAGTACCCTGCCCGCCGGCACCGCACGGGTTCTGGATCGGAGCGGGCCGCTGTTCATACTGCGTAGTGCTCGTCGGTGGTACCATTGTTCCCCCTCGGCCGTCGCCGAGCTCGGCCTTCGGGGGGCGTCCCCCGCGCTCCGACACCTCCCAATCGTACGCCCATTCCCATGCGACGTCTCTTTTTCCTCCTCGTCTTTGCTGGTCTCGCAGTCTTCGCCGGAGGCGCGCAGCCGGCTGCGGCCCAGGCGCCCGACATGGCATCCTACTACGAGACGACCGATTTTCTGGGAGCGCCGCCGGCCAGCTTCCGCGAAGGGTTGCTGGGCTACGGCAACCCGGCGGTGCCGGCGCTGGCGGGCAACCACCTGGTGGCGGCGTGGTCGACAGACGGGCGCGACGCGGCGTCGGTGCAGGACTGGGGCGTTTTCACGAGCGTGGGCGGGCTCGGCGCTGGGCTCGTCCGGCGGACGGCCGGGCCTCTCCAGACGACCGGGTACCATCTCAGCCTGTCGGGGGGGATGGACGGCGCGGCGGTCGGGCTCGGCTACCAGGGCTTCTCGGGGGACGCCACCGCGCTCGGGCGCTACAACCGCCTCAGGGTCGGGACGGTGGCCCGGCCCAGCCCGTACCTGTCAATCGGGCTCGCGGGCGCCATGGCGCTGGAGACCGACGACCGGGAGATCGTGGGTGAGGTCGGCCTCCGGCCGTTCGGGTCGCCGACCGTGACGCTCTTTGCGGACGCGGCGTGGGGGGAGGGCGAGGCGCTGGCGGACGTGCCCTGGAGCGCCGGCGCCGCGGTGGAGGTGGTCGACGGGGTCGACCTCCGGACGCGCGTCTTCGACAGCGAGGCCCTGTCGGTGGGGCTCCGGGTCGAGCTCGGCCGCGCCGGGGTGGACAGCCAGTCGCGCATCGACCCCTCGGGCGACTACGCCGGCCAGGTGACCCGTGTCCGGGTCGGGGACTACGAGCCGAGTGCCCTGGTGGAAACGATGCGGGAGGGCGAGGAGCACGTCGAGCGCTCGCTGCGGGGCCCGGTGACGTACCGGGAGACGCGGCTCGGCGATCTGTTCGGCGACGCGCCGCCCCGCTTCTACGAGCTCCTACGGACAATCCGGCAGGCCGGCGAGAGCGACCGCGTGGCGGCCCTCGCGCTCGACCTCTCGGGCATCCAGGTGCGCCCGGAGTTGGCGTGGGAGCTACGGACGGCCGTGCAGCGGGCCCAGGCCCGTGGGGTCACGGTGATTGCCCACCTGAAGAGCGGCGGCATGACGGCCTACCACCTCGCCAGCGTGGCCGACGTGGTGGCCCTCGACCCGCAGGGCAGCCTCACGCTGCCCGGCTACGCGGCAAGCCGCACCTTCGTAAAGGGCACCCTCGAGAAGCTCGGCCTCGGCGTGCAGGCGTGGCGCTTCTTCGAGTACAAATCGGCCTTCGAGCGGTTTTCTCGCACCGACTTTTCTGAGGCCGACAGTCTACAGCGGCAGCAGTACGTCAACGACCAGTACGAGCTCACCACGGAGGACATCACGGCCGCCCGGCCCCTCGGGGCCGACTCGCTCGACCGCATCATCGACGAGACGCTCCTCCTGACGGCCCGGGAGGCCCGGCGGGTCGGCCTGGTCGACACGCTGGCCCGCTGGCGCGAGCGCGACGGCCTGCTCCGGGCGGCGACCGGTGCGGAAACGGCCGCCCTCGACGCCGACAACCTCGACCAGATCGCCACGGCCACGCGCGGCTGGGGCTCCCCCGCCGAGATTGCCCTGGTTTACGGCCTCGGTGCTACGCAGGTCGAGGGAGGGATGGGGAGCCGGGCGCTCAGCACGAAGATTCGGGCCCTCGCCGAGGACGACGACGTGGCGGCGGTGGTCTTTCGGGTCGACTCGCCGGGCGGCTCGCCCGTCGCGGCCGCCCAGGTGGCCGAGGCCCTCCGGGCCTGTGCACGGCAAAAGCCCGTGATCGTGAGCCAGGGGCAGGTGGCCGGCTCCGGCGGCTACTGGGTCTCGACGCACGCCGACACGATCGTCGCCGGGCCGAACACCGTCACCGGCTCCATCGGGGTCATCGGGGGCTGGATCTACGACAAGCGTTTCGGCGACAAGACCGGTCTGTCGAGCGACGTCGTCCAGCGGGGAGCGCGGGCCGACCTCCTGCAGGGACTGCAGCTCCCGCTCCTCGGCGTGTCGATCCCGACCCGCAAGCTGACCGACGAGGAGCTGGCCCGCATCGAGACCGTGATCCGCGCGGGATACGACGAGTTCGTCGCGGCGGTCGCCGAGGGCCGCGACACTACGGAGGCCCACATCCGCGAGGTCGGCGCCGGCCGCATCTACTCCGGGCGTGACGGGAAGGCGGTGGGCCTCGTCGACGAGGTCGGCGGCCTCTCCCGGGCCGTGGCCCTTGCACGGGAGGCCGCGGGGCTAGAGGCAGACGAGGGCACGGTGCGGGAGGTGAACCCGACCAGCGGCACGGTCGACCTGGGTCGGGTGCTGCCGGGCCCCCTCGGCGTGCTCGCCGAGGGCCTCGGTCGCGGAGCGGCGGTGCGGCCGGGCACGCGGACCGCCCCCACGCGGACCGCCCTCCGACTTCTGCTCAAGCACCAGCCCGGCCCGCTGGTGCTGCTGCCCCCCGGGGCGGTCCCCACCGCGAAATAGCGCCACTGCCGGGTGCCCCCACCTCGAAAACCTGAGAAGTCGTAGTTCATGTTCATGCGGCTCGTGCCCCCGTCGGAGCGTGACGTCTCGCAGGAGCCGACGATCTCGGTCGGGTTCAGTTGGGGACTGCCGGTGCAGTACGTGCTTCAGACCGCCAACGTCGAAAACCTGCGGGACGCGCAGGAGCAGTTCATCCAGGCCGAGGGCCGGCTCCTGACCGCCCAGTTCGAGGCGAAACAGGCGGAGGTCGAACTGCTTCGGCTCAGTGGCCAGCTCCTGGATCGCGTCCGGACGGGGCCGTGACCAGGAGGGCGGCAGTGCGCGATCGGAGTCGGTATGGGAGGTTCTGTGCCGGGGACAGGGCCGAGCCGGTGGTCCGCCGGCCGCGGCCCTCTGGACGACGAGGTCATGGCCGTCGTGCCCGAGCGCCCCCCAAGGGCACGTGCATCACGTTGTTCGCAGCGCCTCGGCGGGTTCGACGCGGGCGGCCCGGCGGGCGGGAAGCACGCCGGCGACGAGGCTGACGAGCACGGCCCCGCCCCCGACGGCGAGGGCCATCGGGGCGGACAGGTCGAACACGGTCATCGACGGCACGCCGAGCCCGTCGAGGTAGAGGTTGATGCCCCAGTCGAGCCCCGTCGCGAGGACGGCCCCGACGATCAGCCCCGCCGTCCCACCCAGGGCGCCCAGCGCCCCGCTCTCCACGACGAAGAGCCGCTGCAGGTCCCGCGCGTCACCGCCGACGGCCATCATGATGCCGATCTCCCGGGCCCGCTCCCGCACGTTCATCAGGATCGTGTTGGCGACGCCGACCACCGCGACCAGGAGGGCGATCGATCCGATGATCCCGAGCGCGAGGTCCAGCACGAAGAACAGCGTGTCGAGCCGCTCGAACTGTCGGCGGAAGCTGGTGGTATAGACGCCCATCGCGTCGAGGGTGGACCGGACCGCGGCGGGGTCGGCCGTCTCCCCGAGCTGGACGCGCACCGCCGCGTAGCCCTCCTGCGTCTCGGCGTGGCGGAACAGCAGGTCGAGCGTCGAGAAGAACGGCACCTTGCTGAGCGTGCGCCCGAACTCCAGCGGCAGCAGCACCCGGGTGAGGCCCGACACCGGCCGCCCCGCGTCCGCGAGCAGCCCGGCGATGCGGACGTCGTAGGGCCGCTGGCCCATCGGAAGGGTGCGCAGGCCTCCGCTGAACAGCTCGGCCGCGCGCCGCAGCCGCTGGAAGTTGAGGGAGGCGGTCACGAGGTCGACCGTGTCGCCGACCGCGGCGGTCGCCGGCTGGTAGCCGAGCCGCTCCGCCATCGACCGGGGGATGAGCACGGCGGCCTCGTCCCCCGTCGCGAAGAAGCGACCGTCCGCGGGCCGGTAGGCCGCCAGCGTCCGGAAGTCCATCGGGATGCCCTCGGCCGTGACCACCAGCGTGCGGCCGTTCCCCTGCAGCTTGGCGGGAAACTGCATCTCCGGGTAGGCGGCGAGTACGCCGTCGATCCGCTCCATGCGCCGCACGAGGCTATCGGTGAGGGGCACCCGCCGCTGCCGGCCGCGGGGCGAGTCGGGCCGCGCCGACGAGCGGGTCCCCGTGATCCCCGGGATCGGGTGCGAGGTCACCCGCAGGGCGTTGTCGAGTCGGAGGGCGTTGAACTCCCGGTTGGCCGTCTGCTCCAGGCCCGACCCGTAGGCCAGAAGCATGATGAGGGCCGCCGTGCCCACCATTACGCCGACGCCGGTGAGGAGGCTGCGCGTGCGGTTGCGCCACAGGTTGGCCCAGGCTAGTGTCAGAAGATCGGCGAGGCGCATGCCGTACGGGCGTGGGGGATGTGGAGAGAGAACGGGGTGGAGAGCCCACACGGGCACGCTCTCGTCCACACGTCGCTAGATCCGGCACGTGCGGATCGTGGTAAGGATGATGCCACGGGCGCCGAGGGCCTGGAGGTCGTCCATGATCTCGTTGGCGCGGGAGCGTCGGACCATGGACTTCACGGCCACCCAGTCCTCCTTGCTGAGGGGCGAGACGGTGGGCGACTCGATGCCGGGCGTAATCTCGCGGGCCTCCGACAGCCGGGCCTCCGGCAGGTCGTACTCGACGACCACGTACTCGCGGGCCACGAGGATGCCCTTCACGCGCTCGGCGAAGCGCTGCGCCTTTTCTTGCTGGGCGGTCTCGTCGTTCTGGGCCACGAGGATGGCCTGCGTGCGGAGAATCGGGTCGCCGGCGGTCTTGAGGCCGGCCTCGTCGATTGTACGGCCCGTCTGCACCACGTCGGCGATGGCGTCGGCCACGCCGAGCTGGATGGAGATCTCGACGGCCCCGTCGAGGGGGACCACCTCGGCGTCGACCCCCCGCCGGCGGAGATCCCGGCGCACGAGGGTGTCGTACGAGGTGGCGATGCGCGTGTCGCCGGTGAACGTGTCCGGCGTGAGGTCGCTGGACTTGGGCACCGCGTAGCAAAAGTGGGCCTTGCCGAAGCCGAGGTCCATGACGTGTTCGACGTCGGCCCCGCTGTCGTGGGTGAGGTCGAGGCCGGTGACGCCGATCTCGATGATGCCGTTGCTCACGTAGGTGGCGATGTCGCGGGGGCGCAGGAAGACGAACTCCACGCCGTGGTCGGGGTCGCGGACCGAGAGCTCGCGGCCGCGGCGGCGGCAGTGGTAGCCGGCCTCGTCGGCCAACTGGGCAGCGCCGTCCGAGAGGGCGCCTTTGTTGGGGAGGGCGATCTGTAGCATCGATTGGGCAGATTGGGAAAGGGTTGACGGCGGCTCCGTGCCCGCCTCGGTCGACGGCAAGGGGTCTGGGGGGGTGGGCGTATGTGCGTGTGTGAGAGCTCCCATACCCCCACACGCCCGTACTCCAAAATCGGAGTCACAGATGTTCGTACACGTCCTCGAGGTCGAGGTCGCAGGCAATCATCAGGACCTGAAGGTGGTAGAGCAACTGCGAGATTTCCTCGGCGGTGCGCTCCGGCCCCTCGTGCTCGGCGGCCATCCAGACCTCGCCGGCCTCCTCCAGAACCTTCTTTCCGATGGAGTGGCGGCCGGCCTCGACGGCCTCGACGGTGCCGGAGTCCGGATCCTGGCGGGCCACCTTGTCCTGCAGTTCGGCGAAGAGGGCTTCGAAGCGTTTCATGGGCGTACGGAATGGTCCGCTGGACGGAGGAACACAGAATAGACGAGCGGCCACCCGGGCGAAACGGCCGCCCGGATGATTCCCGGAGAATTCAGTCCTCGTCGGCGAGGGCGCCGTCCCGCAGGCTATAGACCTGTTCCGTGACGTGCTCGATCTCGTCGACGTGATGGGTCACGACCACGACCGTGCGGCCGTCCTCGCGTCGCAGCCGCGCGAGGAGGTCGACGATGCGGGCCCCCGTCCCGGCGTCGAGGTTGCCGGTCGGCTCGTCGGCCAGCAGGAGCGGCGGGTCCCCGACCAGGGCCCGGGCCGTGGCCACGCGCTGCTGCTCGCCCCCGGAGAGCTCGGCGGGGCGGTGGTCGGTCCGGTCGCCGAGCCCCACCGTCTCCAGGACGCGCCGCGCCCGTGGTGCTCGCTCGTCGGGGGGCACGCCGGCCAGGAGGAGGGGGAGGGCCACATTCTCGCGGGCCGTCATGGTGGGCACGAGGTGGAACTCCTGAAAGACGAGCCCCACCATCGACCGCCGGTAGCGGGCCCGGGCCGCCTCGTCGAGGGCGCCGAGCGTCCAGTCGCCCACCCGAATTGTGCCGGTCGACGGCTGGTCGAGCGCGGCCAGGAGGTGCAGCAGCGTCGTCTTGCCGGAGCCGCTCGGGCCCACCACCCCGACGAAGGCCCCCTCGGGAATGGTGAGCGAGACGTCCCGGAGGGCGCGAACGGGCGCTCCGCCGCGCCGGTACGTTTTCGTAACGCCGCGGAGCTGGACGAGAGGAGAGGCGGAAGACATGCGGAGCGACATACGATGAGCGTCCCCGTTCCAACACGGGCCGCGGCGGTTCGGTCCGGCTCCGCCCGCTGCCCAACGAACATCCGCCCGCGCCCCGTCGTTGATACCGGCTGTTGCTGTTTCACTCGATTGGATCCCCGACGACGCCCATGGCGCAGTTCGACTCGCCCGATCAACTCTCTCTTCCCGCCCTCGAAGAAGACGTCCTCGACTGGTGGGACGACCACAACATCTTCGAGCGCAGCATTACGGAGCGCGAGGGCCAGCCGACGTACACGTTCTACGAGGGACCGCCCACGGCCAACGGCACCCCCGGCATCCACCACGTCCTGGCGCGGGCCATCAAGGACATCTTCTGCCGCTACAAGACGATGCAGGGCTACCAGGTGGCGCGCAAGGCCGGCTGGGACACCCACGGCCTGCCCGTCGAGATCGAGGTCGAGGACGACCTGGGCCTTGAGAGCCGGGCCGACGTCGAGGAGTACGGCATCGAGAAATACAACGCCGCCTGCCGCGAGAGCGTCCTGGAGTACAAGGACCTCTGGGACACCCTCACCCAGCGGATGGGCTACTGGGTCGACCTCGACGACCCGTACGTCACCTTCGAGACCGACTACATCGAGTCGGTCTGGTGGCTGCTGAAACAGATTGAGGAGAAGGACCTCCTCTACAAGGGCCACAAGATTCAATGGTACAGTCCGGGGTCGCACACCGTCCTGTCCTCCCACGAAGTCAGTCTCGGCTACGAAGAGACCCAGGACCCGAGCGTCTACATCCGCTTCCCGGTGGCCGGCGAGGACGACACCTACTTCCTCGCCTGGACCACGACGCCGTGGACGCTCATCTCCAACACCGCCCTTGCCGTGGGGCCGGACCTTACCTACGTCCAGATCCGCCACGAGGACCCGCACCAGGGTCCCGAGACGCTGATCCTCGCGGAGGCCCTGCTCGACGAGGTGATCGACGAGGACTATACGCTGGAGGCCACCTTTCCGGGCGACGAGCTTGTGGGCGAGGCCTACGAGCCGCTCTTCGACTACTTCGTCGACCGCGCCGAGCCGGGCGAAGACGCCTGGCGCGTGGTGGGGGCCGACGTCGTCTCGACCGAGGAGGGCACCGGCGTCGTGCACATGGCGCCCGCCTACGGGGAGGAGGACCACGCCGTGGCGCAGGAGGAGGGGTTGCCCCTCTTCAACCCGATCGACAAGGACGGCGAGTTCACCGACGAGGCCCCGCTGGTCGAGGGGATGTGGTTCAAGGACGCGGACAAGACGATCACCGACGACCTCAAGCGCCGCGGCCGC
>JBDGQP010000145.1:13354-14595 GCA_042218975.1 Salinibacter sp. | reverse complement strand
CGGGCGGGTAGCCGGCGTCGACGAGCGTCTCGAAGCTGGCCTGGATGAGGGCCTGCGAACCACCGCAGAGCACGGCCTGCTCGCCGAAGAGGTCGGTCTCGGTCTCGTCCTGGAAGGTGGTTTCGATCACGCCGGCGTGGGTGCCGCCGATCGCGTCGGCGTAGCTGAGGGCCAGGTCCATCGCGCCGCCGGAGGCGTCCTGCGCGACGGCCGCCAGGCAGGGCACCCCGCTTCCCTGAGCGTACGTGCGCCGGACCAGGTGGCCGGGCGACTTCGGGGCCACCATGAACACGTCCACCCCCTCGGGCGGCTCGATTCGGTCGTAGTGAATGTTGAATCCGTGCCCGAAGCCGAGGGCCGTGCCGGGCGTCATGTGCGGGGCGAGGTGCGCCTCGTAGACGTCCTTCTGGTGCTGGTCGGGAATGAGGAGCATGACCACGTCGCCCCACTCGGCGGCCGAGGGGATGTCCATCACGGTCAGCCCCTGCTCCTGCGCCTTCGGTCGGGAGGAGGAACCGGGGCGCAGGCCCACCGCCACGTCGACCCCACTGTCGTGGAGATTCAGCGCGTGGGCGTGGCCCTGGCTGCCGTAGCCGACGACGGCCACCTGCTTGTCGCGGATGAGAGAGGGATCGGCCTCGTAGTGCACGTCCATAAGGTGAGGAGGGCGTTGCGGAAGAAGAGAGAGGCCGGCAGGAGGGGGCGGCCCGCCGGGAAAAGCGTGCTAGGAGTCGGACTTGGGGGCCCCGTCGCCGGCGATCTCCGAGTCGGAGGAAGCCAGGGGATTGGGGGCTTCGTACTCGAGGGCCCGGTGCATGGCCACCTGTCCGCTGCGGGCCACCGCCTCGATGCCGTGCTCCTGCATCATGCCGATGAACGCGTTGATCTTTTTGGTCGGGCCGGTGACCTCGATGATCATCGTCTCCGGCGTCACGTTGACCACGCGCCCCCGAAACACGTCTTTGATGTCGAGGACCTCCGAACGCGTCTCGGAGGTGTACTGCACCTTCAGGAGGCAGAGCTCGCGCTCGACGTGCTCGGCGTCGGTCAGGTCCGTGACGTCGTAGGTGTTGACGAGGCCCTCGAGCTGCCGGGTGATCTGGGCCACGATGCGGTCGTTGCCGACCGTGACGAGCGTGAGCCGGGCGATGGAGGGATCCTCGGTCTCGCCCACGGCGACGCTCTCGAGGTTGAAGCCCCGGGCCGAGAACAGGTTCGTCACGCGGTTGAGGGCCCCGATT
>JBDGQP010000145.1:0-13344 GCA_042218975.1 Salinibacter sp. | reverse complement strand
GTGTTCTCGAGGGTGACGGCGATGATGTGCCGATGCTCCTGCTCGGTTTCGTCTTCCTCCTCCGGCAGGATGGGCTCACCGAACTTGCGCTTGCGCCGGATCTGCTGGCGGGTGAGTGTTTCTTCGTCGGACATTGGGCCGATTGATCTGGTTTGGAGAAGTCAGTTGGACGGGGGCATCGACGCGAAGCGTGACCCGTAAGGCCGCTGCCTCCCGCCGCGCACATCACGCCACGCACGAATCACTCCTGTGCAATCCCTTCCTTGTTGAACATCTCGGTGAGCATGTCGTCGCTCGCCGCGCCGGACGGGACCATCGGGAAGACCATCTCCTCCTTCGGCACCGCAAACTCCATGACAACGGGCCGGTCGTCCACCGTCCAGGCCTCGTCGATTACGTCACCGACCTCGTCGGGGGAGGTGGCGCGCAGGCCTACGCAGTGATGCGCCTCCGCGAGCTTCACGAAGTCGGGGTTCGTCGACTTGAGGTCGGTGTGGCTGAACCGGTCCTCGTGGAAGAGGGACTGCCACTGCCGCACCATCCCCAGGAAGTTGTTGTTGAGGATCGCAATCTTGAGAGGCAGGCCGTGGGCGGCGGCCACGCTTAGCTCCTGCGCGTTCATCACGAAGCCGCCGTCGCCGCTCACGCAGACGACGTCCAGGTCGCGCCCCTCGCGCATGCCGAAGGCCGCGCCCATGGCCGCCGGCAGGCCGAAGCCCATGGTGCCGAGGCCGCCGGAGCTGATGTGCGAGCGCGTCCGGCCGAATTTGTAGTACTGACACACCCACATCTGGTGCTGGCCCACGTCCGTGACCATCACCGCGTCGCCCTGTGTCTTCTCGTAGAGGGCCTCGACCACGGACATCGGGGCAATCTGGTCGCCCTCCGGCTCCTCGTACTGGTAGGGCGGACAGTCGTCGCGCCACTCGTCGATCTGGGCGAGCCAACTGGACGTGTCCTTCGGCTCCACCTTCGGCAGGAGCTGCCGCAGCACCTTCTGCGCGTCGCCGACGATCGCGCAGTCGGCGTACACGTTCTTCGAGATGCAGGAGGGATCGATGTCGATGTGAATGATCTTGGCGTTCGGGGCCCAGGCGTCGACCTTGCCGGTCACGCGGTCGTCGAACCGCGCGCCGCAGGCGATGATGAGGTCGGCGTTCTGCACGGCCATGTTGGTGTGGTAGAAACCATGCATCCCGAGCCAGCCGAGCGCGAGGTCGTCGGTCTCCGGGAAGGCGCCGAGCCCGTGCAGGGTGGTGGTCACGGGGATGTTGGTCTTCCGCGCCAGCTTGGTGAGATGCTCCGGCGCGTCGGCGTTGATGGTGCCGCCGCCCACGTAGAGGAGCGGCTTCTCGGCCTCCTCGATCATGCGCGCGGCCCGGTCGATCTGCGTCGGCGCCCCCGTGCCGGGCACCGTGTAGCCCTTCAGGTCCGGCTCGTCGGGATAGACGAACGGGGCCTCGTCCATCTGCACATCCTTCGGAATGTCGACGACGACGGGGCCGGGCCGCCCGGTCCGGGCGATGTGGTAGGCCCGCTTGATGGTGGGGGCCAGGTTCTCCACGTCCCGCACCAGAAAGTTGTGCTTCGTGATGCTGCGGGTGACGCCGGTGGTGTCCGTCTCCTGGAAGCTGTCGTTCCCGATCAGGTGAGTGGGCACCTGGCCGGTAAAAACGACGATGGGAACGGAGTCCAGGTATGCGTCCGCGATGCCGGTAACCGTGTTCGTCGCGCCGGGGCCGCTGGTGACGAGGACCGTGCCCACGCGCCCCGTGGCCTTCGCGTAGCCCTCCGCGGCGTGGGTGCCGCCCTGCTCGTGGCGGACGAGCACGTGGTCGTAGGCGGGCTGGATCTGCTCCATCGCGTCGTAGATCTTGATCACCGCGCCGCCCGGGTGACCGAAGACCCGATCGACCCCCTCCTCCTCGAGGGCGCGGACGAAGATCTCGGACCCCTTGAGGGTTGGGGCGTCCGGGGCACCATTGGTGGTTGTGGACGGGGTGTCGGAGGATTGCAGGGTCTCAGTGGGCATCGGAGGGGGGAGCCGGTCGTGGGGAAGAGGGTGCGAGTGAGAGAGCACACAGCGACGCCCCGGGACAACCGAGCCTTGATCCCACACCGACGTGCCCGCACCAAGCATGGGCAGTCTTCTCGATCCCGCCACAACGTGCAGGACCGGTGCCGAGAAGACGGGCGATGACTCGAGAGAAAGGTTCAAGCATCGGTCGGGGGAGGGGCCAATCCCCTCGGCGTCGCACGATGCCTGGAGTCATCGAGATGAAGGGATTGGCGTCGGTTGTTAACCCGGAAGAATCGCAATAAGAAGAAGAAGGACGAGCCCCAAACGTCGGCGGTCTCGTCCAGTGACGACAATCCCTTCGTGCGTGATCGAACCCGTACTCGCAGACCGACGGGCGGACGGCACCATCCGGACGGCTTCCGCCGTGGTGGGGAACGGTGCAGAGACGGTGCGCATCGCGAGCGGGAGGTTCGTAGAATCAATATCGCCTCCACATAAAGGACTGCGGACGTTCCTGTCAAGTGGCGCGCAGAACGCCGTGGAAAACCCTCCCCGAAGTATTCTTCGGAACGGAAGCGCTTTCGTCCCTCAGAAACTGTTATATTTCAGAGAATAAGAGAAAAACATTATGGAGTCGTCGGGACCAAGGCGAAGCTATTAAGAGAACCGACGAGCAACGTGTATTCGTATTTTCACAATTCAGCGAGCCTGCACGCATTTCACCCGGGCTCAACCAGACGAGCCCGGAGCCTTCGGAGCAGGCGGCCGACCTCTCGCTCGTTGTAGCGTCGCACCAGCGGGCCGAGCAGCGGACGGGCCAGGGCGGGGCCCGGCAGGGCGTACGTTGCGGCGTAGGTGAAGCGGGTACGCCGGTCGCCGTCGAGGGACGAAAAGTACCACCGGATCGTGCCGCGAAGGTCGCCCGTCATGGCCCAGACGATGCGCTCGGACGGGGCGTAGTCGGTGGCCCGAACCTCCCCCTTGAAAGAGATCCCGAGGATCCGGTAGGTGTAGCGAACCCGAGCCCCACCGTTCGGCAGCCGTTCGACGGGCTCGGACCGCGTGAGGCTGGGCGTGATCTCCGGCTGGCGGGCCGGCTCGTTCATGAACGCGAACACCTCCGCCACCGGGGCGGAGAGGTCAGCGTGCTCGCGGACAGTCAGCATCGAGCTACGAGTCACGAGTTGCGAGTCACGAGTTGCGAGTCACGAGTTGCGAGTCACGAGTTGCGAGTCACGAGTAGATCAGCTGCGCGTTCTTGAGGGGCGGTCGTCAGAACGCCCTCATGACTCGTGTCTCGTGACCTTGCCAGCTCAGATAGACAGGACCTCCGACGATGTATCGTAGCGGCCCGCGGGGGGATCAGGCCAAGCCGAAATCACCGCCGGAAGCGGATGTCCTGCACCCGGCGCCCGAGGGCCACGACGAAGCCGACCGTCATCACGATGATCCCGATCCAGAGCAGGCTGATGAGGGGCTTGGTGTAGGCCTGCACCACGACCCAGTTTTCCGGCATCACGTCGACCCCCTCCACGGCGAAGGTGGCGTTGCCGTTGTTGACGTTCATCTCGGTGAAGGCCATCCGGAGGTTCCAGTCGGGGACCTTGGTTTCGAGGTACTGCTGGCTGTTGTCGGACATGACCATGTAGATCGGCATCATCGACCGGGTCTTCTGCGTCTGGAGATTCGTGACGCGGAGGTTGGCCCCCACGGCCATCTTGGCGTCGTCGGGCACGCGCTCGGGGACGGCGCTCGAGTCCACGTCCCGCATCGGGCCGGGCCCCTTCAGGACGGTAAAGCCGTCGAACGCGACGGCGAACTCCTGGCCCCCGAGCATCGTCGAGTCGCCGCGCGACAACTGAAACTCGCCACCGGGGGGGCCTTCCTTCGAGCCCATGCCGGTCGCTTCCTTCGGCGTCACGGAGAGAAAGAGGTCTTTTTCGAGGAAGGCCTTCACGTCCGGATGCATAAACCACTGGTCGCCGCTTCCCTGATAGGCGACCGGCTTCATCGTGTAGGAGCGCCCCTTCGGATCGGTGACATCGATGATGTACTGGCCGCGTCCCCGCTCGGTGGTGGTCTTGCCGGCGTAGGTTACGCGGTAGCCGTTGATCACGCGCGTCTGGTTTTTGGCCACCACGAAGTTTTCGCGCGGCATCTGCTCCTGGTTGGCCGACGGCGTCGTGCCGAGGCGGGGCAGGGCGCGGTCGAAGCCGCTCGACGCGAGGATGCCGAGGATGGTAATGGCGAGGCCGACGTGGGCGATGGCGCCCCCCGCCATGCGGGGATTCCCGCGAAGGATGCGCCAAAGCACCATCCCGTTGCCGAAGAGCGCGAAGAGGCCGACGAACAGGAGCAGAAGCATCTGGAGCGCCCGTCCATACATCGCCCAGAACCGCGACAGGCTACTCAGGAGCCCGGCCGAGGCAGTCGGCGTGGCGCCGGTCGGGGCGGCGGGCAGCAGGATCGTCTGCTCGGCAAAGGGCGTGACGATCAGCACGGCGATGGTGGTCACCGTCGCCAGCGTCACCGGCTTCAGCAGAACGCGGTTGAGGCTCTCGACGTCCATCTTGTTCCACCAGAAGAGCTGCCCCAGCCCCGCCAGGAAGACGAAGCCCAGCGCCAGGGGCAGGGTCCACTCGTTGTAGAACTCGGTGGGCACGGCCGAGGGGTTGTCGCGGAAGATGCGCCCGAAGATGGGCGCGCTGGTGCCGAGGATGATGACGGCCGCGGTCGTGCAGAGGAGCACCGCCCCGGACAGAATCATGAACTCGCGGGAGAGAACAGGCGGCTCCTTGTCGGGGGTCGGCAGCTCGCGGTAGCGATACACAAAGAGCCCGATGCCCAGCACAGTGACCGTCGCGATCCAGATCAGCAGCTGGTTGTAGAGGCCAAGGTCGACGAACGAGTGTACCGACACGTCGCCCAGAATGCCGCTCCGGGTCAGGAACGTGGAGTAGATCACCAGCACATAGGCCGCGACGGAGAGGAGCAGCGATGCCTTCTGCCCGGCGCCGCTCTTCTTCTGCACGAGCATGGTGTGGAAGGCGGCCACCCCCACGATCCAGGGCACGAGCGAAGAGTTCTCGACGGGGTCCCACGCCCAGTAGCCCCCGAACGAGAGGGTCACGTAGGCCCAGTAGCCCCCCATCGTGATGGCGACCCCGAGAATGGCGACGGCGAACAGCGTCCAGGGCAGCGCCGGACGCACCCACTGCGTGTACTTCTCGCGCCAGAGGGCCGCCAGGGCGAAGGCGAAGGGCACCACCATCGCCGAGAACCCCATGAAGAGGAAGGGCGGGTGAATCGTCATCCACGGGTTCTGGAGCAGGTCATTCAGGCCCTGCCCGTCGGCCGGGATGAAGCCGGGATTTTGCTGGAAGATGGGGGCGTCGGTAAACTTTTCGGCCAGACGCACGAACGGGGAGGCCCCGATCTCGACCGGACCGAACTGCAGCCCCACGATCATCGACAGCAGAAAGAGCTGGCAGAGCCCCACGACGGCCATCACGTGGCGCTCGTAGGACCGCTCGACGTAGGCGATGAGCGCGGCGCCGACCCCGCACATCATCAAGATCCACAACAGGAACGAGCCCTCCTGCCCCGCCCAGAAGGTGGAGAAGAGGTAGTGAAGCGGCAGGTCGTTCGACGAGTTCTGGTAGACGTAGGCGTACTGGTACTGGTGGTTCAGAATGAGATACCAGAGCACGCCCGAGGCGCCGAGGACGGCGGCCGACATGGTGCCCCATGCCCAGCGCCCGGCCCGCTTCCAGGTGGCGGCGGCGGAGGCGCCGTCCGCCGCCCGGGCCGACCAGAAAAAGGCCAGTGCCGAGACCCCGCAGGCCACGAAGGCGACGAGAATGAGAAGTTCTCCGAGAGAGCCCAGCATGGACGCCGGTGAGTTGGTCAGACAAACTGGTTTTTTGGTAAGTCGGAGACCGGTGGTCAGTTCCCGGCCTGCGCCCGCGCAGACGACGGCGAAAATCGGTTTCACCGGGAATTGGGGCCCCTGAATGCGAAGCCCCTGTCACGCAGGCAGGAAACCGGGCCCAGTCCCCGACGTTGCGGGGAACGCCAGAAGATTAACGGCGGCGTAATCTTCGACTCGACTCCGCAAAGAAGCCTGCGAGCGCATCGCCGACAGGAAAGGGCCGCCGAGGGCGGTGGCGCGAGAGCATGCGGACGTCCGGCCGAGCCGTCCCGTCTCGTTGGGGCAGCCCGCCCGCAGGCACGGGCGAAGACGCGGTCAGGAACTGGAGGTGCGTCGCTTCATCCGGTCCCGCTGCAGGCGCACGGCGGTCGAGAGCAAGTACACGGCGTAAACGCCGAGGGCCACCCAGCCGTACCGGGCCAGCCAGGTCGGCTCGACCGTCGGATGCACCCACGCGGCGTACTGCCGGGGCGGGGCGTACCAGGCCCGGCACACGGCCGCCGCGTCCGTCCACACGCAGGGGAGGAGGGGCAGCATGTAGGCGAGGCCGGCCAGGCTGTACGGGAGAGCGGCCGCGCGCCAGTACCGGAAGAGCGTACTCTGCCAATCCGAGCCCGTCGGCACAGGGCGGTCGCGGAGCACCAGCAGGGCGTCGCCGCGCCAGAGCGCCAGGGGGATGACCGCCCGTGCCGCGTATCCGGTCACGAACCCCATCGGGATCTCCCCGATCCAGAGATAGACGGTGACGCCGAGCAGAGCGGAGGCGCGCCAGTACACCAGTAGTCGGTCCCGCACTGGTGGCCGCGTCGCCGACACGAGCAGAAGGAGCAGGGGAGCGACCACGAGCAGGCCGACGGCGAGCAGGAAATCGACGTAGACCAGCGTCTCGTACAGGCTCATCGGGACCGCGAAAACCGGGACGGGCAGGATCGCGGGCACAACGGGTGGGGGACGGGATCGTTGCGGGGACGACCGCGCATCTTTTCTGGCCGGCCGGCATTAAAGTTGCGACGGAATTTCTGGGGATACAAACCCCGCGTGCTCCGTTCGGGGCTGGGCGTTTGGAAGAAGGGAAGGGGCGGACGTTTGTCCGTGCCACCGCACGTCCTCACATCCACATTCACGAGAGGCCGATGGCCGACGGACGAGGGGGGTCCTGCTACGAGAGTCGACGGGACCGGTCGTGCTTCTGTCCGTCGTCTCTCACGTCTCCGACCATGCACTCTTCGATGCCCCCTTCTCCTCGCTGGCTCCCGCTCTGTGTGGCCCTCCTCGTCTTCGTCACGATGACGGCGTGCCTCGCGAGCGGGCAGTCCACCGCCTCCCTTCTGGATGACCCTCGGGGCGAGGCGAGCTACTACGCCGACAGGTTTGCCGGGCAGACCACCGCCAGCGGCGAGACGTTTGATCCGGAGGCGCTGACCGCCGCGCACCCGAGCCTTCCGTTCGGCACGCGGGTGCGAGTCACACGCACCGGCGGCGAGCGCCAGCGGACCGTAACCGTCCGAATCAACGACCGCGGGCCCTACGCGGACGACCGCATCATCGACCTCTCGAAAGCGGCGGCCCGTCGAATCGGCATGATCGAGGAGGGGGTCGTGGAGGTCCGGATCGAAGTCCTGGAGGTGCCGCCGGACGCAGAGGCCCCCTCGAGCCGGACCGAGGAGCGTCGGGGGGAGGTGGGCTGGTAGGGGCGTCCCCCTCAGCAGTGCTCAGTACCAGTGCGGGGCCGAACGCTCCAGGGCCTGGGTGCTCGTCTGCCGGTTCTGCTCCTCGATGGCGGTGCGCCGGGGTACGTCGAACGTCCGCGCCGGGTCGTGAAGCGTCGGCGGTAGCGAGTCGCCGATCCGGGCCTCCCATCGCTCCCGCCAGGCGGCGGGGATCGACTCGGGCAGTTCGAGGTCCTGCACCACGAGGGCGAGCAGCGTCCAGATGCGGGCGACGGCGTCGAGGTGGTAGCCCCCGCCGAGCGTGCAGAGAATCCGGCCGCCGGTGTACGTCTCCGCGAGGTCCAGGAGCCGCCGGAAGAGGGACTCGTAGGCCCGGGAGGTGAGCAGGAGGTCGGCCAGCGGGTCCCGGAAGTGGGCGTCGGCGCCGCACTGCGCGACGATCACGTCGGGGCCGAACTGCTTGAGGGCGTACGGCACCACCCGACCGAACGCGTCGAGGTAGCTGTCGGTCTCGGTACGCGGGGCCAGCGGTACGTTGAGCGCCGAGCCCTCTCCGGCTCCCTCGCCGATTTCCTCGACGGCCCCGCTGCCGGGAAAGAGGAAGCGCCCCGACTCGTGCAGGCTGATCGTGAGCGCGCCGGGGTCGTTGTAGTGGAGGGCCTGCACGCCGTCGCCGTGGTGGACGTCGATGTCGACGTACGCGACGCGCAGGCCGCGGTCGCGGAGCCAGTCGATGGCCACCGACAGGTCGTTGTAGACGCAGAAGCCGGAGGCCCGCCCTCGTTGGGCGTGGTGCAGGCCGCCGCCGAGCTGGAGGACGCGGGAGGCGGTCCCGTCGTCGATCAGACGGGCGCCGTGCAGCGTGCCGCCCACGAGGCCCCGTGCGGCGGCGTCCATGCCCTCGAAGACCGGGACGTCGCCGGTGTCGAGCCCGTAGTCTCGGGCCCGGGCGGGCGCCGCGCCGTCCGACGCCGCCTCCACCTTGTCCACGAACTGCTCGCTGTGAACGCGACGTACGGCCTCGCGGGAGGCCACCGGCGGGGCGACCGCGTCGATCGGGTGCCCGAGCGCCGCCAGGAGGTCGACGACCATCTTCTGGCGGACGGGACTGAACGGATGCTCGGGCCCGAAGTCGTAGTCGAGGTAGCGGTCGTGGAAGAGCAGCGTCGCGGACACGGACAGCAAAAGGGAGTTCGAAGACAGTCGACATTACAGTACGGCCCGGAACGCCGACCGGATCGCCTCCGGTGCGGCGATGGGGCGCCGCCGCTCCGCGTCCATGAAGCAGAGAGTGGTGTGCCCCTCGACCAGCGTCGCCTCCTCGCCCTCGCGGTGCACCGTGTAGTCGATGGACACGCGGACCGATGGGGGCTCCTCGAAGGCCACCTCCACGACGACCACCTCGTCGTAGCGGGCGGGGGCCCGGTAGCGCACCTCGACGTTTACGACCGGCATGATGATGCCGCTGGCCTCGAGGTCGCGGTAGCGCGCGCCCAGGTCGCGCAGCGCCTCGGTGCGGGCGGCCTCGAAGTAGTCGAGGTAGTGGGTGTGGTAGACGACGCCCATCGGGTCGCACTCGCGGTACCGGACGCGGTGGCGGTACGGGTAGACGTAGGACACGGGCACCAGTGGTCGGCGAGAAGAGAAGGCCCCGATTAGGGTTAGGGACCCGAGGACGCCATCGGCTCGGCCACCTCGTACTCCCCGAGGGCGTCGAACTTCTCGAGGCGTCGGTCCAGCAGGGTCGAGGTATCGACCTCTTCGAGGGCGCCGAGTGCGTTGCCGATGGCCTGGCCAACGGTGGCGTAGGTCGTCTCGGGGTCGCGGTGTGCCCCGCCGACGGGTTCGGACACGATCTCGTCGATGACGTCGACCTCCGCGAGGTCCGGCGCCGTGAGCTTGAGGGAGCGGGCCGCGTCCTCCTTGTGGTCCCACGACCGCCACAGGATCTGCGAGCAGCTTTCGGGGGCGATCACGGAGTACCACGCATTCTCGAGCATCAGGATGCGGTCCCCGAGCCCGATGCCGATGGCCCCACCGGACGCCCCTTCCCCGATCACGACCACCACGATGGGGACCGGCAGGCGCGCCATCTCGAAGAGGCTGCGGGCGATGGCCTCGGCCTGCCCCCGCTCCTCGGCCCCCTTCCCAGGGTAGGCCCCCGGCGTGTCCAGGAGCGTGACGACGGGCTTCCCAAACTTCGCGGCCATCTTCATGAGGCGCTCGGCCTTGCGGTACCCTTCCGGGTTCGGCATCCCGAAGCGCCGGAACTTCCGCTCCTTGGTGTCCCGCCCCTTCTGGTGTCCGATCACCATCACCGTACGGTCGCGGTACCCGTAGCGCCCCCCCGTAAACTCGGCGAGCCCCCCGACGATGGACCGGTCGTCGCTGAAGCGGCGGTCGCCGTGCAGTTCCACGAAGTCTTCGGTTAACGCCTCGATGTAGTCCAGCGTGTAGGGCCGCTCCGGGTGGCGGGCGATCTGCACCCGCTGCCACCGCGTCAGGTTGCGGTAGATCGAGGTCCGGAGCTTCTCGACCCGCTCCTCCAGGGCGTTGATCTCGTTGGAGAGGTCATCCTGCGTCTCTTCGTTGAGGGTTCGCATCTCGGCGAGCTTCTCTTCGAGCTCGACGAGCGGCTTTTCGAAGTCCAACAGGTGCTGGTCGTCGTCCATGGCCGGGGCGAAGGTCATGCGAGGCGGAACGCTGCGAATGAACAGTATGCGCTTCGGACACGGAAATGGCAATTTTGCCGGGGTCGAGGCGGATCCTTCACCTCAACTGGACACCCGGAGGGACGTCGTGGCGGGCCAGGCCCGGCTGTCCGGCGGCGCGTTGGCACCAGGAACGTCCCGTTACGACCGGGAGCCGGTCGGCGTCCGCCGGGCTGTGTTCCCGGGCGTTTCGTGGGCCTCCACCGTCGATGCGAAGCGAGGTCGAGGACAGCAGCGGTCCAGAAATCGAAGCAGCGTCCGTGTTCGGAATGAGAATTGCTGTGACCCAGGGGCGGAGCCGACCCCACGATACCGCCGTGCGTTCCCTCGAGAACCTCGCTCAGCGACAGGTCGCAGGCGCAGCGCGGGATTCGGTACTCGGGGCACCCGGACGCTCCCCGACCAGAAAGTCCGCTCGGAGCACGCCGAAATCCGGGGGGACGGAGGGGCCGATTGCCTCGTCGATCGGGACAGCACTGGCCGCACGCACGTAAACGGGCGGCGGCTTCGGGGTCGAGTGTCCCCCGCTTTTCGTACCCTCGTCGGAGCGGCCTCCCCCACGCGGACACCGACGAGGCGGACACCGACGAGTACGCCAACCCGTTTGGAAAGCACACCCGGCAACTTGCCTCCGCGCCGGACGGGATCGCCGAGACCTACAAGTCTGCACCGGCGGAGGAGCGGGACGAGTCCATGGCGGCCGCCCGCTGCCTGTGAGAAGAGCACAGTTGGGGATCGGGCCCGGAGGCCGCCTCCGGATCGGGGAAGAATTTTGAAAAGCCTTCCTGAACCATCTCCTCCTCCTCGCAGTTTTATACCGTGCCGCGTTAGTTCTAGGTCAAATGCTCCACGCCCGATGAGGCTCACGCCGATTCCCGAGGGGCCACGGTACCCCCGACGCAGTTAACGCGCGTTTGGGGCGTACAGTTAAGGTTTGGCGTAAATCCGGTGGGATTTGATGTAAAGCCCCCGGACCTCTTGGGTTGCCAGTGCCTCTGTCGTATATTGGGGATGTGGTGAACCGGTTCGACCGCTGGTCGCAACCGGGGACATTCCGCCCGTCCATGCCTTACTGGGGCCGACCCGCGTCGGCCCGGTTGTTCACTGCCGCCCGCTGCATCTGTATGCCGCAAATATTTCCGAAGAAGGCCAACACCCTCCCGCTCCTCTCACTGGTAGGGTCGCTCGTCGGGGGAGTACTGCTCATCGTTCTGGTGTGGTACTACTTCTCGCCGGAGTTCACGACGGTCGGGTACCAGCCGGACCAGCCGGTGCCGTACAGCCATGAACTTCACGCCGGGCAACTGGGCATCGACTGCAAGTACTGCCACACCAACGTCGCGAACTCGAAGCACGCCAATGTCCCCCCGACCCAGACGTGCATGAACTGCCACAGTCAGATCAAGACCAACTCGCCGAAGCTGCTGAAGGTGCGGCAAAGCTGGGCCAACGACAAGCCCATCGAATGGACGCGGGTCCACCACCTTCCGGACTACGCGCACTTCAGCCACGCGGCCCACGTCAACAAGGGCGTTGGGTGTGAAACCTGCCACGGCCGCATCGACAAGATGGAAGTGGTCTACCAGGCAGAGCCGCTCTCGATGGGATGGTGCCTGGAGTGTCACCGTCAGCCGGAGCTGTACCTGCGACCGAACGACGAGGTGACGACCATGGGCTACACCCAGCCCGCCAACTTCGTGGAACGGAATCTGGAGCGGATCCGGAAACAGGGCATTCAGCCGCCGACCAACTGCTCGGCCTGCCACTACTAACTCGCTTTCGAATGACGAAAGGCGAGTGTCGAATGGGCTGCCGTTCGGCGTGAGCCGCTCCATTCGCCACTCGGAATTCGCAATTCGACCCTGTCCAGCATGATTGAGCTTGACGTAATCGATCCCGACGACGCCGATGGGGACGCCCCGGAGGCGTCGGGGCCCACGTTCTGGCGGCATCCGGCCGAACTTGAGGCCCAACAGTCCGAGGGCGCGGGCTCATCGGACGAGGACGACGACCGTCTCGAGTTCGGGCCGGGCGACAGCGAGCCCCCCAGCGGGGCGTCGCGCCGGCAGTTCCTGCAGCTTATGGGGGCGGCCATGGCCATGGCGGGGCTCACGGGATGCCGGCGGCCGGAAGAAAAGATTCTCCCGTACGTCCGCAAGCCGGAGGAGGTGCTGCCGGGGATTCCCCAGCAGTACGCCACGGGCATGCCCTTCCGGGACGTGCTCCGCCCGGTCCTGGTGGAGAGCCACGAAGGGCGCCCCTCGAAGGTGGAGGGCAACGGCGACCACCCGGTGGGGCAGACCGGCACGAGCGGGTTCGAGCAGGCGTCCGTCCTCAGCCTCTACGATCCCGACCGATCGCGTACCGTGCGACGGGCGGGCAGCGAGGCCACCTGGAAGGACTTCGTGCAGTTCTGCCGGCAGCTCGGCGAGCAGGCGGCCGACCAGAACGTGGCCGTTCTAATGGAGGAGCACCCGTCCCCCACCGTGCAGGCGATGCGGCAGCGGATGGCGGACCGCTTTCCGAACCTGCAGTGGGTCACCTACGCGCCGACCGGCGACGACCCGGTGCGTCTCGGCATGCAGCGGGCGTTCGGGCGGCCGCTGCGGCCGCGGTACAACCTCGGGGAGGCGGAGGTCATCCTAAGCCTCGACGCCGACTTCCTCGACGGCCGCCACCGCGACTTTCTCCACAACACGCAGTCCTTCGCCGAGGGGCGCCGCCTGGAGGGGCCCGAGGACGAGATGAGCCGCCTCTACGCGGTGGAGAGCCAGTACTCGACCACCGGCGGCTCGGCCGACCACCGGCTGCGGATGCAGGCGCGTCGTGTGCGGGCCTTCGCTGCTGCCCTCGGGGCCGAGCTCGGGGTCGGGTCGGCCCCCGACGCGAGCTGGAGCGAGAAGGAGCAGGTCTACGTCCGCGAGATTGCGCGGGACCTGCGGGCGGCGGGGGAGCGGGGCGTCGTCCTGGCGGGGGAGTCGCAGCCGCCGGAGGTGCACGCCCTCGCGATGG
>JBDGQP010000144.1:19772-21224 GCA_042218975.1 Salinibacter sp. | reverse complement strand
CTACGTCTCCCCCGCGGACGGCAACGCCCCCGACCGGCACGTATTTTCTGCAGCGGACAGCGATGCGGATTGGCGACGTTCGGGTGCTCGGCTGCACTTTCTGGACGGGCTTCGGGCTCTTTCCGGGGCGGCGGGCCCGGGCGATCAGGGCCTGCCGGGCGGACATGGATGATTACCAGCGCATCCACCTTCTCCGCGCTCGACGCCGACTCCGGCCCCGCGATACGGACCGCTCCCACCGCGGCTCGGTCGCCTGGCTCCGCCGACAGACGGCCAGGGAAACCGATGTCCGGGCCACGGTGATCGTAACGCACCATGCCCCGTCCCCGCAGTCGATCGATCCGAGGTACGAGCAGGACCTAACCAGCGCGGCCTTCGTCGCCCGCCGCGAGCGCCTCGTCCGCGAGACCGGCGCGGCCCTGTGGATCCACGGCCACGTCCACGCCTCCTTCGACTACCAGGTCGGCGAGACGCGCGTCCTGTCGAATCCACGGGGCCATCCCGGCGAGAACCCGGCGTTCCGGCCGGAACTGATCATCGAGGTGTGACCCCTCCCCGGCGGGCCGCCACGGCGACACCCTCTTTGTAGTCGGGTGGCGGGATCGGGTAGCGGATCAACCTGTGGTGATCAGGGGCGTTGGACGCTTGTGGATTTTGTTGAACCCACCGGTCAGACCGGGCATGGGCTGAGAGACCGTCTTGACGTCTGGATCGGTTGACGTCGACATCGCCCCGTCTCGACCGTGAATAATCATGGAGCGCGTGAACGAGCGCACCGGTCGGGAGTGGCCGATCCGCAGTCGTCAGGGGGGGCCCTCGACGCGAACATGCAGAATCAACACAGTCTCTTGCCCCGAGCGGACGGTGCGCTTGCCGACGAGGCCACATGCCGCCACCTCCAATCGGGCAGTCACTTAGCATCTACCGGGCATCCATAACCGTCGTGCGATGAGCACCTCTTCGCAACAAGCCTCCACCGGGGCCGGCTGGCAGATCATCGGGATCTTTCTGGCCCTGAATCTCCTCCTGCGGCTTCCGAAGCTTCTTCTGGGAGAACTGCCGCTGCCCCTCAGCGACGGGGCCGGCATGTTCTACTGGGAAGGGCCTCTTCGCCTACTGAGTCTCGACCTCTTCGCACTCGTTTCGCTGTTGGCGCTCGTCCCGCCTCACTCGGCGTGGGGCAGGCGTGCCCGTGCGTTCGCGGTCGGCGCGCTCGGGGTCCTCCTCGGCTACGAGGCCTACGGGGCGGTGGTCCAGACGGCCCTTCACCGGGATCCACTGTTGTACGCGGATTCATCCCACCTCGTGGGGGCTGCCCACCTCGCCTACAACGCCGTTTCGCTCTGGCAGGGCCTTCTCGGCGTCGTGGGTGGAGGGGCGGCCATCTACGCCCTGATCCGAGTTATCCCCCCCACCGTCCGGCGTCTTCACCAACTCGTCTGGGCGCCTGGG
>JBDGQP010000144.1:0-19744 GCA_042218975.1 Salinibacter sp. | reverse complement strand
CAGACCTACCAGTCGGTCTGTTTGTCGACCACGGAGGCGATGGTGCGCAATGTTCAGGAGTCGTGGACCCTGCGAGCCCGCACCGCCCGTCGCCAGTCGCGGGCGCCCGACTCCACCTACGTCTCGTACCGGCGTCTGAACTGGGACCGCCCTCCCTCTCTGTATCTGGTGGTGATGGAGTCCTACGGGACGGTTGTCTCGGGCTCAGGCGCCGCGAACGACGCGTACAGCCGCCTCATGGGGCCGTTGTCCGACTCCCTGGAGGCTGCCGGGTGGCGCGCCGCGACAGCCCGGAGCGTGGCGCCTGTTTTCGGGGGGCTCTCCTGGCTGAGCGTCGCGTCGATCCTGCTGGGAACCCCGGTTGGGCATCAGCCCACCTACGAGGCGATGCACCCCACGCTGGACCGGTACCCACATCTCGTCGCCACGCTGGAACGGAAGGGGTACGCCACCGCGACCCTCCAGCCCCCCGTCCGCCAGCGCCCCGGGCTATCGGTCGAGAATCTCTTCGGATTTGACCGGACGTTCTACTTCTCAGACCTGAACTATCGCGGTCCCACGTACGGGTGGGGGATCGTGCCGGATCAGTACAGTCTCTCGGTGGCCCACGAGGAGTTCGTGGAGCGGACGTCCGGCCCGTTCTTTCTCATGTTCGAGACGGTGGGGTCCCACGTCCCACTGGATTGGGCGCCGCCCCCGCTGGTCCGAGATCCGGAGGTCCTCAATCAGTCTCGGTCCGCCGCCACGGCCCGGCGCATCCAGCGGGGATCTGCTCCGCCGTCCCTCCCGGAGACGGACGCCTCCTCTCAGACCTCTCGCCTGCTCCGTCACCTGGGACACACCTGGAGGGTGCTGGCGAATTATCTCCGCACCCAGGCCCCCCGCAACAGCCTCGTCGTCGTGGTGGGGGACCATCAGCCGTACTTCGCGGAGGGGCCCCCTACGACCCCCGTACACGTCTTGAGCCGCGACGACGCCCTCGTCCAACAGTTCCTTCGCAACGGCTTTGCGTCGGGGCTTCGCCCCCCCGCGGACCCCGACACGCTGTCCCACGCCGGGCTGTACCCGCTGCTCATGCGTGCGATCACGGCGCAGGACCCATCGACGAAGGAGTCCCCTCCACGCTCCCTTCCCCCTCGTCGGCCCGACGGGGTCCAGCGGGCCGCGCTCTTCCCCCCCGAGGAGGGAGGGGACAAGGAGTAGGGAATCGTCCTCTGCCCCGCATCCGGCTCGTGCCGGCCCCTCCCGTAGTGACGGAGTGCATCGGCGGGCGCTGGGGGACCGAGCCCGGATGCAGAGCAGGTGGCCGCGCGACAACAAAATTGGGGGCCGTCATCGAGGCGCCTCGGGGTCGCTCGGCGAGGGGGGCTCCTCCCCAGAGCGCTGGTCTGTGTCCTGTCGTCGCACTTCCCAGACCAGATGCTGCAGCTCGGGGACAATCAGCTCGTCCATGGCCAGCTCGACGGCGTTCGTCGATCCCGGCATCGAAAAGACGAGCCGGTTGCGGCAGACGCCGGCGGTCGCGCGGGACAGCATGGCGGCGGCGCCCACCTCGTCGTAGGAAAGCACGCGGAACAGCTCCCCGAACCCGGGAAGGTCGCGCTCGATGAAGTCGTCGACGACCTCGTACGTGCCGTCCCGGGCACTGATGCCCGTGCCGCCGCTCAGCAGGATGGCGTCGACCTTCGGGGCCTGGGTCAGATCATCCAGGAGCGAAGCAATTCGGCGCTGCTCATCCGGCACAATTTCGCGGCGGACGACCTCGTGGCCGGCCGCTTCCAGGCGGTCCTGCATGAGCGCCCCGCTCTCGTCCTCCGCGGGGGTGCGCGTGTCGCTCACGGTCACGAGGGCACATCGGACCGTCTCCGAGCGGGCCGCCTCCCGGTGCTGCTCGTGGCTTTCCTCGGGACCCGCAGCCGACGCGTCGGACGAGTCCCCTTCTGGTGCGGGCACGTCCTCCGGGGCGTCGGTCGCGCCGGGGGCGGCCGCGGCCGACGAGGGGAGACGGTCCGACGCCGAGCGGTGGTAGTCGCCGCTCTGGCCCCCGGTCTTGCTCAGGAGACACACGTTCTCGATGCGGGTCGCCTCGGGGGCAAGGGCGTCGCATACAGCCAGAGCAGCCATCGACGCGCCGGTAAGGGCCTCCATTTCCACGCCGGTCGGGCCCACGGTGCGGGCGGTGGCGCGCACCAGAACCCGCGAGCGGTCGGGGTCCAGGGACACGTCGACCCCCATGCGCTCCAGTGAAATGTCGTGGCACAACGGGACGAGATGGCTTGTCTTCCGGATGCCCTCGCGGCCTGCGGCCTGTGCCGCGGCGCGGAGGGCGTCCGCCCCGCGCCCCTGCTCCCGGAGGTCCGCGAAGGCGGCGGGCCGGACAGCCACGTGCCCTTCCGCCACGGCCGTGCGGACCGTGTCAGGCTTTCCCGACACGTCCACCATGTGCGCGTCGCCGTCCGCGTCGAGGTGAGCAAACGGAGTGGTATTCGGAGGGTCGGACATGGGGGCGGATACTGCGGTCACTGCGAGAGGGAGCGGGCGGCGGGAGAGGCCCGGAGAAGCCCCTCAATCCCGACGGGCGTCCCGGCCGGGATGGGTCGCCGAGAAGCGCGGAGGCACCGCGGGCTTGAGGCCGGCCCTCCTCGATGTCCATGGCCGGCCGGCACTTCTTCCACGACGCGACGCTGCGCCGAAGGGGCGTCGAGGTCTTCCGCCCGCCCGGCAACTCCGTCCCTCCCCGCATTGTCGGAGGCCGGGACGTTCTCGGGACTGTGTCCGGGCTGCGCGAGCACACGACTCTGAGCGCTCCGCAGACGGATGTGCTCGATCGGTTGCTGTGGCAGCCCCTCCAGCACGAGGCGGTGCACGTCGCCGAGCGAAACGTGTGTTTTCATGGGCGCTGTGACGGTCAGAACGACAGGGTGGTGGCGCGCAACGCACGGCCGAAAAACGGAGACGCGACCGATGCGTCACTCCTCGTCCCGGACTTCCACTCGGCCGCTCCGTCGGCCGAAAGCGTGAGCTCGACCAGGCCGGTCCCAACCTTCTCCTGGAGAGCGCTGAAGAAAAGCACGGTCACGCAGATGGTTTCCGGCGGTGCAGGAGAGGTGTGTCTTTTGGTCTACAGGAGGGCCGGGCGCACCACCTCATCGTCCGACAGCATTCGGGGGTACGGGGTAGGGTCGACGCCGCCCTCCGGCCTGCAGCAGCGACATCGGAGCTGACAGCGTTCCACGACGGAGACCCGAAGGTACGTGTGATGGCGCCCGAACGTATCGGTCAGTACGCCGGAGGGTCGCCGGCAGTAGGGGCGACACGGTGGCGTCGCAGCAGTTGGGACGGAGGTGCGAGATCGTATCTGAGATGCAACTGAGATCAGCTGTCGTTGAGCAGCGTACACCTGACCAAAGTGTTGGATCGATTGAAGCAACTCTGCACCGAATGGTCGACCGGGAGGGTCGGGGCGGGGCCGTAACGTTCCTGCCAATGACGCCGGCCGGCCCCCTTTTTCAACAACTCATCCCGTGGGCTTCTGTACAGCTTCTAAATCGACTTTTGGACGACATGCCATTCTCATGGATTACTTGTCGGCGGATTCGCTCAGGGCACTTGTCATTGCCAGTCTTCTCAGCATTGCCGTGGCGTTCGCGGGCTGCGACTCGGGGGGGAGCTCCAGCAGCCGCGACGTCGCCGAGACGTTTACCGTTACGGTAGAGGATACCACGAGCAGCTATCCCTACGTCGACCAGAACACCATCGGGGTCGCGTACGCCATCAACGGGAAGGTGGGCAGAGTCATCACTCTTCAGCGAGGCGAGACCTACGAGTTTGTGCTCGACTACAGCTCAAATCATCCGTACTACGTGGGCACCAACGCGAAGGGGAAGGGCACCGGGCGGTACAGCAACGGGGTGGAAACCCCGAACGGAAACAACAGTCAGGGCGTCTCGGTCTTCTTCACCGTTCCGAGTTCCGCGCCCGACTCCCTCTTCTATCAGTGCGGCATCCACGCGTACATGGGCGGAAAGATGAGCATCACGAACTGACAGTCCGGCACCCGCCTTGCGGTGAGGGCACGGTGCCACGCGATCCCCCCGACAGACACAGCCCCCGGTATGTCCGCACGTGCCCCTCGACCCTCGCTGTCCGGGCGGGGCCGCCTCGCCGAGTCGCCCCAGTCAGCGTCCGGCGCGTCTTCGTCGCCCGGAACGGGGTCGTGGATCGGCCCCATTCTGTCCGTCCTGCTGCTGTGCGCGGCGTGCTCCGCCCCCGCGTCGGGGCAGGCCTGGACACAGGGGGTGGGACAGACGTACACGAAGTTCAGCTACAGCAGCGTCACGGCGAGCGACCGCTACACCTTCGACGGGCGCCAAGTCGACTACAACGAGAGCCGATCGAGCACTCCGTTTCGGGACCGGAGCCTGTACCTCTACACGGAGGCAGGGATTACCGACGACGTGACACTGGTCCTCAACGTCCCCATCAAGCGCCTCTCGATCCGGAGCCCAACGTTTCGTTACGAGACGCAGGCGCTCGGGTCCATTCGACTCGGGGGCCGGTACGATCTGGATGCCCACCTCGGTGCGATCGGGGCCCCGAACCAGTTGGCGCTTAACGGCACCGTGACGCTCCCGACCGGCTACACGCGCAACTACCGGCCCAGCGCAGGCCCCGGACAGGTCAATCTTTCCCTGACACTCGACTACGGGCGCAGCCTGAGCCCCCTCCCGCTGTACGTCCAGGCGGGCGCCGGCTTTCGATACCGGTCGGGCTGGTACGGGCTGTCCAGGGCCACGCCCTGCCAGCCGGGCACCGACATCGACTGCCTGGCCGACCAGACCGCGAACCTGGGCGACGAGTGGCTGGCGTCGGCCGAAGTGGGGGCCACCCCGCTTGGGGGCGGCGTGCTCGTCCAGGGCCTCGCCAAGACCATCTGGTCGGTGCAGCGTCCCCAAACGTCGTTCCTCGCGTCGAACCCGGTCCCCAAGCGTCGCCGATCGGTCAAAATTGGGGGCGGCCTGACCGTGTATCCGTCGAGACTTCTGGGCACGAGCGTCCTGTCGCCGCTGGGAATCGGTGTGCAGGCCTACTGGACGCCGGTCGGCCGCAACACAATTCGGTCGCGCGATCTGTTCGTCGGCGTAGAGTACAGCGCCAGCCTCTAGCGCCCTCCCTGGCGTCGGCTCCTGGGCCATGGGCCTCGGTACGGCGTCTTTTCGACCCTCACAACAGCCCCCTCTGCCCCATGAGCGAATCTCGCCGCGCCTTTCTCCGCTACGCCGGCGGGGCCCTGGTTGGGCTCACGCTGACTCCCCTGGCGGCCTGCGAGCGAAACGAGGTCACGACGCTCCAGCGGGGGCAGGCCCTCCCGTTCCAGACCCCGACGTCCGACTTCTACGTCGTTAATGGGGGCCAGGAGGCCGTGAGAGGATGGTCCGGGGTCCCCGACCTGAGCCGCTCCGACTGGACCCTGGAGGTGGATGGCCTGGTGGACCGTTCCCTCACGCTCAGCTACAGCGACCTGACGGAGGCAGAGGGGCTGCCGGAGGTGTCCCTGCTCAAGACCATGCGGTGCGTATCGGACCCTACCCCGACGGTCCTACCGAACAACTTGCTGTGGGTCGGCACGGCGGTATGGACGGGCGTGCCCCTGCGGGCCGTGCTTGAGCGGGCCGGCGTCAACCGGGAGAAGACCAACCGCCTGCGCCTCTACGCAGAGGACGGCTACAACAACAACCTGCCCATCGGCCAGGTCTATGGACCGAACGTGGACGCGGGCCCCATCCTGGCGTACCGGATGAACGGCGCCCCCCTTCCGCGCGACCACGGGTTTCCGGTCCGCGTGGTGGCGCCTCGTCTCTACGGGTACAAGAACGTGAAGTGGCTCGCCCGGATTGAGGCCACCGACAACGACAGCGTCTTCGGGCAGTACCAGAATCGGCTTGGGTTCGTCGACGACGCCGACATCCGGGCGACCAGTCGCATCTCCAATCCCCTGTCGGGAAACGAGGTGCCCGCGGGCGACGTGCGGGTGGAGGGATACGCCCTGAGCGGGTACGCCGGGGTCGACCGCGTGGACGTGGCCCTGGACGACGGGCCGTTCCGGCAGGCGTCCGTTCAGGACCGGGAGTCGGTGGCCGAGGCGCACCCCGACGTCCAGGGCACCCGGCAGTGGCAGGATCCGTCGTTCGAGTATCCCTTCCCCGGGGTGTGGGCGCTGTGGTCGACCACCCTCACCCTCCCGCAGGGCGGCCACACCATCCGCGTGCGCACCACCGACCGGGCCGGCAATCAGCAGCCGCCGACAGACAACGATCCGAAGGACGGGTCCAACGCGATCGCGGAAGTTCAGGTCACAGCGGTTTAACGCAGGCCGCGTCGAACGGTCGATTCGGCCTTCCTCGGCGGTCCGGCCGCCGGGCCACAGCGATGTAGCGCGCCCCGGAGTGCGTCTCGACCGCGGTCCAACTCCGACATGGAGGCCCGCAAGTCCCTAGAGGGCATCCTGACGCCCCCACTCGATCCGGGCCCACAGCCGCTCGTACCCGTAGTAGGTTCCTGTTTTCACGACATTGGTGACCAGTCCGATGTTGACGGCATCGGTGATCTCGCCGGTGAAGATGTAGGCCACGGTCATCGTGACCACGACCATAAGGGCCCGGTAGAACCCGGTTTTTACTAGTGCTCTCGAAGCCTTTTCGTGGGCGTCTCCGAACATCTGGGGGCTGCGGGACCGTTGCGATAAATCGTGTGCGGCGGCTCCTGACGAGGCGGACCCTCCCCCGTCCGCACAGGACGCGTGATCATGCTGTAGGGCTCTGCGCCCCCCTGATTCGAGGTGAGCTGTGTGGCTCCCTCGCGGCCCGGCCACCGTCCCTGGGGTACTGGGGACCTCTCCCAAGATCGGCCGGTGCGGGTCCGCCTCCCAGGCCCCGTCGACGTTCACCTCGAAAAATGGTTCAGGAGAGTCGCCTTCGGGGCACCGCTCGTCCCGGGCCCGTTCCGAAGGACGGTCAACCATCGGGCCGCGGCCTTCCACTGTTCCGCCCAAAATGCGGTCCATTCGGGACAGTCGAGGAACGGTCCCCAGACCACCGGGGACAGGTTGGCCCCCCGGGCTTTTGCGAAGACGTTGCGGTTGTGCGCGGGCATTGGCGCACCGGCCCGGCGTGGCCCCGTAGCACTGCATGTTCTCCTTCTCAACATTCCGACGCCCCTACCCATGCCTATCCCCGATGCAGTCGCTCCCTCCCTCTTCAAAGCAACTGCCGATCAGTCGTTCAACGCCATCACCGTCACCCGCGCCCAGGACGGGGAGCAGCCCGGAGAGATCGTGTACGTGAACGAGGCCTTCACCGAGATGACCGGCTACGAGGCCGAGGAGGTGCTCGGGAAGACGCCCGGCATGCTACAGGGCCCAAAAACCGACCCGGAGGTGCTCGACCGACTCGCCCGGAAAATCGAACGGGGCGATCCCTTCCACGGCGAGACGACCAACTACCGGAAGGACGGCTCCGAGTTCATCATCGAATGGAAGGTGATGCCCATCGAGCAGGACGGGGCGACGACCTACCACGTAGCGGTCCAGCGGGACGTCACCGCTCGCCGGGAACAAGCGTGAAAGACGCCTGCTCGTCGGCCGGTGGAGATGCACGCGCTTCGGGGCCGAACTTCTTGGTCGCCCGGCCGCGTCAGGATCCGTCCTTCATGTGCACGAGAATGACGCCCCGCGTATTGTCCATCCCGAACTGAAACTGGGCCTCCTGGCTGCTGAGCCGTTCGATGGACTCGACGTCCTGGGCCGAGATGCTCTTCAGGGACTCCGGGCCCCCGTACCGATTCTCGCCCGTGTCGAGGTAGACCGAGACCTCCTGGGGCGCGTTGATGCTCGACCGTCCCCGCCCCCGCAGCCAGGACGACTTGTACTGCTGGACGACCTCGTAGGCCGACTGGTTCTGCGCACTCGGCGGGAGCTCGGAGACGCGAATCTCTCCCGCCCCGACACCCGCCTGCTGGGTCCCGCCGCAGGCCCCCACCGCGAGAGCAACCAGGGCCACGGCCGCGAGGCGTGCGGCGTTCAGGGGATGGTCGTCCGCAGTGTTGATGCACATATCGGTTGGAGACGCAATGAGACTTGGCCGGTCGCGGGACCAAATGCACCCGGTCGGTATAAACCGAGACGCCCGGACACCGGTTCGGCGAAGACGAGGCCGCCGGGGCTACGAGGCTCCACTCCCGCACCCCGGATACCCCGGATTCTGCTCAAGTTTCGGGTTCGTGGACAGCTGATTCTCCGGAATCGGGAAGAGTGCCCGGCAGCCGGCCGAACGGGTCTTGAAGCGCCACGGGCCCGTGAAGGTGGGGGCGTATACGTCGGCGTTCGGCGACGACGACTGCTCGAAGCCCACCGGCTCGCCCCCGTGGGCAAATTCGTACCGGATCAGGTCCTGGCGGCGCAACGCCTCGAAAAGAAACTCAAAGCCGCGCTCCTGGAGGATCAGCTTCCGCATTCCTTGCCGCGACGGGACCTCGTCGACCGTCGCGGCCCCGGCCCGCGCCCGAACGTCGTTCAGGAAATCAACGGCGGTTTGCGTGTTGCCGAGCTCGTTTTCCGCCTCCGCCTTGATTAGATACACCTCGCTGAGGCGCATGAACGGGAAGTCGTTCCCGAACCCGCCCTGGGATCGGGGCCCCGGTCCGATTTCGTACTTGAACGGACGGGCCCCCGGATTCTCGAGCCGCGCGGCGTCCCCCTTGAGGATGATGGACGGAATCTCAGGAGTGAAGTTGAGCTGCACGTCCAGCCCCCGCACCTGCACCGGCGCGGAGGTCGTGTCACTGAAGCACTCCCCCGCCCAGCAGTCGGAGTTGGGCTGCTGATACTGCTTCCCCGCGAGGATTTGGTTCTGCCGGTTGTCGTTGTTTGGCACGTTCTCGAACGCGCGGTAAAACTCCGCGATCGTCGTGAACCCGTTCCAGGTAGAGACCCCCGTGGGGAGGTTCGGGTGGGTCATTTCTCGGGGATGGAGGTTCCCGAAGCCGAGGTCGGCCTTGAACGTCGCCGCGAAGATAATCTCGGAGGAGTTAAAGTTGTCGTGCGCAAAGTTGTCCTTGTACTGGTCCGTGAGGGCGTACTGGCCGGAGTTGAGGACCTGGTCGGCGGCCGCCGAGGCCTCCTGGTAGAACGTCATGCCGGGCTCGATGCCGTTCGACGTGGGGGTGCCGGTATAAATTTCTGCGTTCAGCAGCAGGCGGGCCAGGAGGGTGTATCCGGCGCCCCGTCGGGCCCGGCCGTGGTCCTGCACTCCGCTCTTCGTCGGCAGGTTCGCCAGGACCGTCCCTTCTCCGGGGCTGTTGACGCAGCTTTCGTCGAAGTTCTCGGACGTGCAGCCCGTGAGTTCACTCAGGATAAAGTCGTAGACTTCTTTCCTGGTGTTCTGCGGGGGCGGATTCTCGGCCGACACCGGCTGCGTCGGAAAATCGCGGTCGCTTCCCTCCTCCAGGACGATCGGCACCCCACCGAAGAGATCCATCAGCCAGTAGTAGTAGAAGGCCCGCAGAAACCGCATCTCTGCTTCGAACTCGGCCTTGCGGTCCTCCGACACGCCTTCCGACCGCGCGAGAGAGGTAAGCACCCCGTTGGTTCGGGAAATCCCCGTCTGGAGGGTGGTCCAGGCCCCGTTGAAGAAGGGATGGTCCGCCGACCAGTTGTGCTGGGTGATCTCTCGCCAGACCCCGTTGTCGCCCCAGTTCGGCCCGCGCGTCGGCACCATCACCTCGTCGGAGCTGTGCTCCTGCAGGTCGAACGGGTCGCCGTTGGCGACGTCCCGAAGCGGCGCGTAGGCCGCCGCGGCGGCCGAGAGGAACTCGTCCTCGTTTTTGAAGAAGGACTCCGGCGTGATCTGGTCCTGTGCCTCCTGCTGAAGCTGCTGGTCACAGGCAGTCATGAGGATTGGCAGGGCGAGCACGGCGACGAGGAGGCCCAGGCGAGTCGAGAACGCAAGCGGGAACGCATCCTTGTGCATGGGACGAAGCGGATTGCATTCATTTGGGTCGAGAAGAAGACGGACGCGCGGGGCTAGAATCCGAGTTCAACCCCCACGGTGAAGGTGCGGGGGCGCGGATAGCTGGTCCAGTCGATGCCGCGGGCCGGCGTCGCGAGATTTCGGAAGCCGAGCCCCTCGCCGCTGGTGTTGGTGTTCAGTTCCGGATCGTATCCGCTGTATGGGGTGATCACGAAGAGATTGTCCGCACTCGCAAAAATCCGGGCCCGACGGAGGTTGTAGAGGGCATTCCCGAAGACGTCCGCGAAGTTGTACCCCACCGACAGCTTATCGAGCCGGAAGAACGAGGCGTCCTGCACCCACCGGGACGAGTAGGTGGCCGTGTGGTCGGTGGTGGTTCCGTCGTTCAGCGCCGGTTCGAGCATGTTGATGCCCTGTGCCAACCGGCTCTTGGAGGTGTAGACCAGCGCGGTGTTGTTGAAGACCTCGCGGCCCTGCTCCCCCCGGAAAAACGCGCTGAGGTCAAAATTCTGGTAGCGAAAGTCCAGGTTGAGGCTGTACGCAACGTCCGGAATCGGATTGCCGAGATGGGTATCGGCCGCCGCCGCCGGATCGGTCGTGGTCCCCCCGTCGGCGGTCCGGTAGACCTCCTCGCCGTTGTCGTTGACGCGCACGAAGATGGGCCCGTAGAAGGAGCCGATGGGGTGTCCGGGCTCCAGCCGCTGGGACGTGACGCCCGACTGCCCCCGTCCGCCGACCGTCCCGTGGTCGATGGTCCCGCGCCCGCCGAGATCCTCGACCTCGTTGCGGTTGCTACTGGCGTTGGCCGTCACCGTCAGGTTCATGTCCTGCCGGTCCAGGACGAGGGCTTCGAGGGACGCCTCAATGCCCGTGTTCGACACGGACCCGACGTTGTCGAGCACAAAGTTGGACGGGGCCGGCTGCACAACCCGAACGTTGAGGAGCAGGTCCTCCGTCCGGCTTCGGTAGTAGTCGACCGTGCCGCTGAAGCGACCCGCCGTAAAGTCGACACCGACATTGAACTCGGTGGTCTCTTCCCATTTCAGCCCCGGGCTGGCCGTCCGCGTCTGGGCCACGCCGATGACCTCGTTGTCCGCCCCGAACACCCCGGCATTCCCCCGGCTGGCGGTCAGGACGGGAAGGGTTTGGAGGGGCGGAACCCCCTGGTTGCCGCTGACGCCCCCAGAGACCCGAAGCTTCAGCTGGCTCAGTCCCTCGACGTTCAAAAACGGCTCCTGGGCGAGATTCCATCCCAGGGAGGCCGACGGAAAGAGCGCAAATTTGTCCCGCTTGCCGAACACCGACGATCCGTCTCGGCGCAGGGAAGCAGTCAGCAGGTACTTGTCCTGATAGTTGTAGTTGAACTGGCCGAAAAAGGAGACCTGATCGACCTGCTCCTTCCCCGACGACGGCGTCTGCACGTTGCTCCCCCCGCCGAGATTGTTGAATCCCGGCACGGCGTCGGTCACGAAGTCCTGGGCCTCGATGCTGACGGTCTGGAACGTCTCACGCTCGAACTCGAACCCCCCGAGCAGACGAACGGAGTGCTCGAGGCCAAACAGGGAGAGCGCGTCCCGATCGTAGGTGACCAGCGACTGCGTGACGAAGCTCCGAAACTCCCGCTCCGCCTGACGCCCGATCCCCCCGACGTCCCGTCCCACGGCCGAGGCAATGGGAACGTACGTGCGCCGATGGCCCTCGCTGAGATCGGCGCTGAACGTTCCTTCGACCGTGAGATTCTCGAGGACGTCAAATTGCAGGTCGACGGTCCCGAGCGTCCGGTTCTGATTGCTGACGTCCTTGATCTGCTCGAGCATCGCCACCGGGTTTCGGTTTTGCTCGGCGTACTCGAAGAACTCCCCGTTCTGCCGCACCGGTCGGTTCGGCGGGAAGGTGAGCATGTCCTTGATCACGGATCCGCCCGTTCCCCCGCCGGTCTCCTGCCGAAAGGAGTGGTTGCGCTCCAAATAGCTCCGGAACAGGCGCAGGTTGAGGCGGAGCCGGTTGTCGAGCGCGGAGTGACTGGCGTTGAGGCGGCCGGTGATGCGCTCCAGACCCGTGGTTCGGAGGAGCCCCTGCTGGTCGAAGTAGCTCGCCGATCCCCGGTACGAGGTCTGATCGGTGCCCCCGGAAAACGAGAGATTGTGCTCGTGCGACAGGGTGCTCCGCATGACCTTGTCCTGCCAGTCGGTGTTCACGCCCGTCTGCGGGAGCTCCGCGTCCGCAAACTCCTGGCGGGCGGCCCGAAATTCGTCGGCAGTGAGTAGGTTCAGCTGGTTGGCCGGCACCCCCATGGACGTCTGCCCGCTGTAGTTCACCTGCAGTCGCCCGCTGGTGCCTCCCTTCGTCTCGATCACGACGACCCCGTTGGATCCCTGGGAGCCGTAAATGGCGGTCGCCGCCGGCCCCTTCAGGACCTGGATGGACTCGATGTCGCGCGGATTGATGAAGGAAAGTGGATTCGCGCTGTTCGTGGTGCCGCCGGCCCCGCTGGGCGTCACGTTCGTATTGCCGATGGGCACCCCGTCGATCACGTACAGGGGACTGGCGCTTGCACTGAGCGACTTCCGTCCGCGGATCCGTACCCGCTGTCCGCTCCCGGGGGCCCCACTATTGGACACGATGCTTACCCCCGCGACGCGCCCCTGAAGCAAGTCCTGCGGACTCGATACCTGCCCGACGTTGGCCGCGGGGACGTCGACCGACGAGATGGCCCCCGAGATCTCCTCTCGCTGCTGCGCGCCGTAGCCGGTCACGACGACCTCCTCGAGCTGCCCGACCCGCTCCTGAAGCGTGACGTTGATGGTCTCCCGACCCCGAACGCGGACGCTCTGGGTCCGGTAGCCCACGAACGAAAACACGAGCACAGCGTCGGGGCCCGGTACCTTGATCTGATAGGTCCCGTCCGCCCCGGTGGTCGTCCCGATCTGCGTTCCCTCTACCGCCACGTTCGCTCCGGGCAACGGCTCTCCCGTCGCCCCGTCGGTCACCGTGCCTCGTACGACCCGTTCCTGTGCGAGTGCGGGCACAGCGCACAGCCCGAAGAGCAGAATACTCAACGTCGCACCTCTTAGCGTCTTGACAAGCATGCCTGGTCGTTGTCGGTCGGGAAGTGAACGAATCGACGTCGCACACGGCCCCGAGGGCCGACGGAACACCCGAGGGCCGACGGAACAAGTGTCTGCGCGCGGGAGGAGAAGGCCGACGGAGATCGAAGGCCCGGCTTCATCATCTTTTCGCAATGGGACTCACTAAGGATTAGAAAAGCGGTTACAGGATGTCAAATCTGGAGACACCTTTAGTTAACGGCGCCGGTGTTTCGACTTCTCGTTTTGCGAGGAGGAAAGGGGCAGGCCCCCTCAGAGGCCGCCTCTTTCGTAGGCATCGCTAAAATGGAGTTGCAGCCCTGCGTAGTGATGACTTCCTTTTGCACCGGGTGCCAATTTCACCGTGGCAACTGGAGCCCGGCCTGCGAGGGGGGGCCCAGACAAGGCCGCCGGCAGGCTGCGGCCTCGAGGGGTCGGAGCGGCGGGCCCCGCTGGGGCGAGGCTCACTGCCCGGAAGGCCGCGCCCGCGTTCCCGGAAACACTCTGCTGCTCTTTCAGCTACCCCCCCCGTTCCGTTCGGCGCCCCGCTCTGTGGTCCCGCATCCGCAAGCCTACCGATCCGTGAAGAAATGCATGAAGACCGTTTCCGCGCATGTGAGGCTCGGTCCTCCGTCCACCGCAGAACCCGTTCAGAGACTTTTGCACGGATCGGTAAGCCGATGGCCCGCCCCGCCCCACACATTCCGGCCCTGCTCGAGGGACTGTTGCTCGTCCTGGTTCTGCTCGGTGGAGGCTGCGATTTTCAGGACTCGCCGCCGCGCACGCAGCAGGGAACGGACTCGACGATCTTCGTGAACTCGGTCGGCATGGAGTTCCGGCGGATTCCGGCCGGCACCTTCGAGATGGGGTCGACCCGCGGAGAGGACGACGAGGCCCCTCCCCACGACGTGTCCATCAGTGAGCCGTTTTACATGGGGGCCCACGAGGTCACGCAGCTGCAGTGGAACGCCCTCATGGACGACACCCTAAGTCAGTTTCGGGGAATTCACCGCCCCGTGGAGAACGTCTCCTGGTACCAGGCCCGAGCGTTCGTCGACAGCCTGAACGCCGAGGAGGAAACCGACCTCTACCGTCTTCCCACGGAGGCAGAGTGGGAGTACGCGGCGCGGGGCGGCACCCATACCCGGTTCTACTTCGGCACCGCGTGGGATTCGCTGTCAAACCATGCCTGGTACAGCTCCAACTCGGAAGGGCGGACCCACCGGGTGGCCGAAAAGCACAGCAACCCGTTCGGCCTCCACGACGTCTACGGAAACGTGTGGGAGTGGGTGCGGGACGCGTATTCCCCCCGCTACTACGCGCGCAGCGGGCGACGGGACCCCCTGAACACCGGCCGCGGGAGGGTCCCCCGCGTGATTCGGGGCGGAGGATGGTTTGGGGTGAGGTCCTCGCTCCGCTCCGCGAACCGCGGATGGGCGCGGCCGGGATCCCGAGCCCCCCAGCTCGGGTTTCGAGTGGTCCGGGAGATTCCGGACGACAAGCAATGAGGACGGAGCGTCCGGGCCCGAATCTTGTCCTCGCCCCTCCCCGCAAACCGCACCGCCACGATCATCGGGGATCTCGCGAGCAGTACCGGCGAACAGTTTATGCTGAGCTACCGATCCGTGAGAACGTACGCAAATCATTTTCCCCGATAGCTGGGGACCGTGGACAGCCGCCAGCAAGAATCGGACTTCGCGAATTTATTCACGTATCGGTAAGACGGCAGATCGGCGTCCCGACTGCGCCCGCCCGGTCGCGGGACGCCCCCATCGCCCCCGTGCTTCTGAACGAACCCGCCTCCCCCCGTGCCCTCTTCCGACTCCAGCGACGCCGCGCCGTCGCAGGCCGCCTCCGAAGCGGGCTCCTACGCCCGCGAGCTCTCGCTCTTCGACGGCATCATGGTGGTGGCCGGGGGCATTATCGGGTCGGGGATTTTTCGGGGCCCCGACGTGGTCGCCAAACGGGTGGACACGCCCGAACTGATTATGATGGCGTGGGCCGTGGGGGGCGGCATTGCCCTGATCGGGGCGCTCTGCTTCGCCGAACTCGGGGCGCGGCGCCCGGAAGCGGGGGGCGGGTACGTCTACCTCCGGGAGGCCTTCGGTCCCCTGTTCGGCTTCCTATACGGGTGGAAACTGATCTTCATCAGCGCGACCGGGGCCATCGCGGCCCTCGCAATTACCTTTGCCGACTACGCGGTCGATCTCTTCGGTCTCGCGGGCTCGTGGTCCCTGCCCATTGCGATTGCGTCCATATTCTTTCTCTCCGGGGTCAACTACGTCGGGGTTCGGTTCGGCAGCCTCACGCAGAACATCTTCACGGTGCTCAAGCTCGGCGCCCTCGCGGGGCTCGTGGCCACGGGCCTCTGGCTCGGCACCGGCGAGCTTACGACCCCCGACACCGCGGCCCAGTCCGTGTGGGCGACCGAAGGGCCCTGGGGCGTTATCACGGCCTTCGGCGCGGCCCTGACGCCGGTGCTGTTCGCCCACGGGGGCTGGCAGCACGCGAACCATCTCGCCGCCGAAATCAACCGCCCCAGCCGCAACCTGCCCTTGTCCCTGCTGATCGGGGTCGGCGCCGTGGTGGGCTCGTACCTGCTGGCCAACTACGCCTACCTCTACGCCCTCGGCGTGGAGGGGCTGGCCCAGAGCGACGCCCCGGCGAGCGACGCCATGCAGGCGCTTCTCGGGAGCACGGGCGGGACGCTCATCGGGATCGGGGTGATGGTCTCCATCTTCGGCATCCTGAACCTCATCATCATGGCGGCGCCACGGGTGACCCAGGCCATGGCCGAGGACGATCTCTTCTTTCGGCCCTTCGCGCGGCTGCACCCCGAGTACCGAACCCCGAGCTGGGCCATTCTCTTCCAGGCGGGCTGGGCCACGGTGCTCGCCGTGTCGGGCACCTTCGGCCAGCTTCTCAACTACGTCGTGTTCGGCGACTGGATTCTTTTCGCCCTCATCGTCGGGACCCTCTTCGTCTACCGCCGCCGCGACGCCGGCGAGGGGGCCCCGGACACCTTTCGGATGGTCGGGTATCCGGTGTTGCCCATTCTCTTCATCGCGGCGTCGATGTTCGTGGTCGTGAGTACAATCGCGTCGATGGATCCCCTCAACGCCGGCATTGGGATCGGGCTCCTGTCGGCCGGGGTCGTCGTGTACTTCGGATTTCGGTGGGCCCGCCGCCGGGAGGTCCTACAGTCCTGACGGGGCGCCGCCCGGCGGGCCGCCCAACAGAACGCCCGCTCCCCTCTACTGCGAGGGACCGGCCTCGGTCGCGGTCGCCGGCACGTCGTACTTGGTCTTGAGCCGCCGGAGCTCGCGCTTGAGGCGCTGGGTCACCTCGGCGTAGTCGGGGTGGCCGTACACGTTGTTGAGCTCGCGGGGATCGTTCCGAAGATCGAAGAGGGCCCACTGGTCGGCCCAGTAGTGGTTGATGAGCTTGTAGCGCTCGGTGCGGATGCCCTCGTGCCGCATTACACTGTGGACCGCCGGGTACTCGTAGTAGTGATAGTAGATCGCCGTCCGCCAGTCGGTGGGCCGGGCTCCCCGAAGGAGCGGCGTTAGGCTGCGGCCCTGCATGGAGGAGGGGGCCTCCACCCCGGCCGCGTCCAGAAAGGTCTGCGCGAGGTCCAGGTTCTGCACCAGCGCCGTGCTCTCGGACCCAGGCTCCACGACGCCGGGCCACCGCACCAGGAGCGGCATGCGGAGAGACTCCTCGTACATCCACCGCTTGTCGAACCAGCCCTTTTCTCCGAGGAAGAAGCCCTGGTCGGAGGCATAGACCACAATCGTCTCGTCGGAGAGGCCCTGCCGGTCGAGCTCGTCGAGGAGCCGCCCGATCTGGTCGTCCATCGACCGGACGGAGCGGAGGTAGTCCTTGACGTAGCGCTGGTACTTCCAGCGCGTTAGGTCCCGGTTCTGGAGGGCCCCGGCCCGGTAGGCCTCGTAGAAGTCCTGATTCTTCGGGCCGTATGCCGTCCTCCAGGCCCTGCGCTGCTCGGGCGTAAAGCGGCGGGCAAGGCGCTTCTGCCAGTCCGTCGTATCGGCGGTCCCGGGCCTGACCGGCAGCTTCAGATCCCATCCCCACGACAGGTCGTTGGCAATCTCCATCTCCTGCATCACGGCGGGGGCCGAAAGTCCCGAGTAGTCGTAGAAGAGGGTGCGGGGGGCCGGTACCTTCACGCTGTCGTAGGTGGTGAGGTGATCGGGGCCTGGCTGCCAGTTGCGGTGAGGGGCCTTGTGCTGGTACATCAGCAGGAAGGGCGAGTCCCCGGTCTGCTCCTCCCGCAGCCAGCGGACGGCCCGGTCGGTGATGATCTCCGAGACGTACCCGGTGTACTGCGTGGTGTCCGACGCCCGGAGAAACGTGGGGTTGTAGTACACGCCCTGGCCCGGCAGCACCTCCCAGTAGTCGAAGCCCTGCGGGTCGCTTTTCAGATGCCACTTCCCGATCATGGCCGTCTGGTAGCCTGCGTCCTGCAAGAGCTCCGGAAACGTCTGCACCGACGCGGCGAGGCTGTCCTCGCGGCCGTTCGTCCGGACGCCGTTGACGTGGCTATGCTGGCCGCTGAGGATCGTCGCCCGACTCGGGGCACAGATCGAATTGGCAACGAACGCGTTGCGGAACAGCATGCCTTCCTCCGCGAGGCGGTCGATCTCGGGGGTCGGGTTGAGGGACGCGAGGCGGCCGTCGTACGCGCCGAGCGCCTGGACCGCGTGGTCGTCGCTGAAGATGAAGACGATGTTCGGACGGGCCGGGGTCGCCTCCTCCGGCCCCGACTGGGCGTGGGCCGGCTGCCCCCTCACGCAGAGGAGATGCGTCAGGACGAGAACCGCGCAGAGAAGAAGCGGGCGCAGGCGGACGGTCGGCATAACGAGGGTGGCATTCAGGTGTGTGCAGAAGCGTCGGCGTTCCCCGCCCCGGCAACGATGGAGGCGGGCCGGCCTCAGCGGCCTACTCGGACGCGGGCGGGCCGGGCCGCTGCCGGCGGTACCGGCGCAACTGTTTGGTGAGCCGCTCGACCACCTCGGGCCGCTCGTCGTAGAGGTTGTTCTGCTCGGCCGGGTCTCGGCCCAGGTGGTAGAGCTGTCCCGCCGGGTCGTCGGGCCCGGGCGTGCGGGTGGCCGGCGACGAGAACCCCCCGCTCCCGAGGCCGGGGATGAGCTTCCACGGCCCGTCCCGCACCGTCAGGTAGCGAAGGGACTGGATCACCGCCTCATCGTCGGCGAGCGAGTCCCGATCGGCCGTGATAACGGGACCGAGGTTCGAGCCGTCGGTCGAGTCGGGCGGCAGGGCCGAGCCGGTGAGGGCGGCGATCGTCGGCAGCAGGTCGGTGAGCGTGGCCAACTGGTCGCTCGTGGCACCGGCCGGGACGCGGCCGGGCCAGCGGGCCACGAAGGGCACGCGGTGCCCCCCCTCCCAGGCATCGCCCTTCATGCCGCGGTACACATGGGCCGCACGGTGCCCGAAGCGCCGCTCGTCCTCGTCGTACCAGACCGGTCCGTTGTCGCTCGTGAGGACGACGAGCGTGTTCTTGCGGGCCCCCATCCGGTCGAGCTTGTCGAGGACCCGGCCCACCGCCCGGTCGACCTGCACCACGAAGTCGCCGTAGAGCCCCGCCCCGCTGGTGCCCCGCAGCGAGTCGGGCGGGAGCCACGGGGTGTGCGGCGCCGTGAGCGCGAGGTACAGGAAGAAGGGCTGCTCGGCGCGCCGGGCCTGATGCTCGTCCAGGTAGGCAAGGGTCTCGTCCGTCAGGCGGGGGAGGACCTGGGCGTGCCGAAACCCCGGGGCGATCTTCCCGGCCCGCCAGAACGGGCCCTGGATGTCGGTCCAGATTTCTTTGTCGCTGTAGCTGGCCTCGACCGAGTCGGTCGGGGCGGCGACGCACCGGTCGTCGCGGATGTAGAAGTAGGGCGGGATGTCGAGCGACGCCGGAATCCCGAAGTAGTGGTCGAACCCGCGGTCGACGGGCCCGCCCCGCAGCGGCTCCGAGCAGTCGTACCCCGTCCCGCCCTCGAAGCCGAGGTGCCACTTGCCCACCATGTAGGTCGCGTATCCGCGACCGTCGAGAAGGGAGGCCAGCGTGGTCCGGTCGGCGTCGATGAGGGGCCGGGTCCGCCACTCGCTGGTGCGTTCCCGGTGAGGATGCCGTCCGGTCAGGAGGCCGTAGCGCGTGGGCATGCACACTGTCCCCGGCGAGTGGGCGTCCCGAAGCATCATGCCCTGCGCGGCCAGTCGATCGAGGTGGGGCGTCGGAATCTTCGAGTCCGGATTGAAGCGGCCGACGTCCCCGTAGCCCATGTCGTCGGCCAGGATCACGACGACGTTCGGCCTCGACTGAGACGGCCCGTCTCCCGAGTCGCAGCCCCCGAGCAGCCCCACGAGCGCGACAGCCAGCAGAGAGAGCGGGGGAAGGCGGGTCACGTTTCGACGCGGGCTGGACGGAAGACGGAGAAGCCGACACGTACAGAAAAGGGAGCAAGACGGATTTATGCAAAACGACCGGGCTCGGCGCCGTCGGTGCCGTCTCCGGGCATCTCGATCGGACGAGCGCGCAGGCCGCTGCGTTGAGGAGCTGTTTCAATTTCATACGCTGTGGATCTACCGGGGCGTGACGACCGCCCCCCC
>JBDGQP010000143.1:3870-5413 GCA_042218975.1 Salinibacter sp. | reverse complement strand
TGAACGACAAGTGGGGGACGTTCCCCGCGGTGTCGGCGGGCTGGCGCGCCTCCGAGCTTCCGGTTCTGGAGGACGTTTCCTGGCTGACGGACCTGAAGATTCGGGCCTCCTGGGGCATTATGGGCAATCAACTGAACGTGGATCCGGCGAATGGCTTTACCCTGTTCGGAAGCTCCCCGCAGGAATCCTACTATCCGATTGAGGGGGGAAGCAACAGCGTGCAGCAGGGAATCCGTCGCGTCCGCATCGGAAACCCGGATGCGACCTGGGAGACGACGCGGGACGTCGACGTTGGGATCGACCTCGCGGTCCTCGACGGACAGTTGGAGGCGACCATCGACTACTACCGGAAGGATGTCGAAGACATGCTGTTCAGTCCGCCGCTTCCGGCCACGGCCGGGGCCGCGGAGGCGCCTGTCCGGAACGTCGCGAGCATGAGCAATCAGGGCGTCGACATCTCCCTGAGAGGCAGCGCGGACCTCGCGGACGAGACGCAACTGACCGGGCGCCTGACCTTCACGTCCTTCCAGAACGAAATTGAGCGGATTGCGCAGGGCGTCGGGTTCTTCAGTCCGAACGTTCGGACGAACTTCAGCCTGCCCATCATCCGAAACGAAGTGGGCCACCCGATCTCGTCCTTCTACGGCTTCGACGTAGTGGGCTTCTGGCAGTCCGAGCAGGAGATCCAGCAGGCCAACGAGCAGGCCCCGGACGGAACGTATCAGAGAGACGCCGGCGTGGGGCGCTTCCGGTACCGCGACGTCAACGGGGACGGGGAGGTCACTCTCGACGACCGGACCCATCTGGGCAGTCCGCACCCCAGCTTCTCCTACGGGCTCGACCTGAACCTGACGTATCGCAACTGGGACCTCCGGATCTTTGCCTACGGAGAGCAGGGGAAGGACATCTGGAATCTCACGAAGACCAGAACCGACTTCCGGTCGACGTTCAATACGGCAACCAGCGAGGCGACACTGGATTCCTGGACCCCGGACAATCGGGACGCGACGGCCCCCATCCAGGAACTGACGCAGAACTTTAGCACGAGTACCGTTCCGAACTCCTATTTCCTGGAGGATGCGTCCTTCCTCCGGCTCAGAAACGTCAAGCTCGGCTACACGCTTCCCAGCTCGCTCTACCGGCGCATCGGCGTCCAGAGCCTCCGGGTCTACCTGCAGGCGAGAAATCTTCTGACGATCACGCCCTACAGCGAGCTCAATCCCGACATCGGGGCCACCGGCGCTGCCGTGCGGGGGAGCATCAGTCCGACGAGGTTCGGGGTCGACCCCGGCTCGTATCCGGCCCCACGGACCTACACCATCGGTGTGAACCTGAGCATCTAGGCCTCAGGGCGCCCCGCGGACGATGCACACCAGCTCACACGAAAACGAACAAGTCTCATGGTTCGATTTGCCCACAAGGCGGTGGTTACGAGTCTCCTCCTCGGTCTCGGTGCGATGCTCGCCGGGTGCACCGACTTTTTGACCGAGCAGCCGAAGGGAAGCCTGAGCAAGGGGGTCGTCTCCAACGTGAATGGCGTCGA
>JBDGQP010000143.1:0-3860 GCA_042218975.1 Salinibacter sp. | reverse complement strand
AGCAGCTCGTGGGTGCCTACGGCGCCCTCAATCCCGCGGCCCCGGGGAACAGGGGAATCGCGGGCGGGCAGGTGTGGAGGACGGATCCGGCACACTGGGCGTTCGGGGCCGTCGCCGCCGACGTCGCCCACAAGGGATCAATTCCCAACGACCAGGCCCCGGCCAACAACCTCCAGGAACATAACTGGGGACCAGAGAACGGCTACTTCGATCCCCTGTGGTCAAATCGATTCGAGGGCGTCTCGCGTGCCAACTCGGTCCTGAGTACGCTCAAGTCCCTGGAGGACATCTCCGAGTCGACCGCGACCCGAATCGAAGGAGAGGCCCGGTTTCTCCGAGCCTACTTCTACTTCGATCTCAAGAAGAACTTCGACAACGTTCCACTGATCACCGACACGACGGAGAATGTAAATCAGCCGAACAACGTCCAGGAAGAAATCATCTGGCCGCAGATCGAGAAGGACCTTCGGTTTGCCATGGAGAACCTGCCGGCGGTGATGCCCGATCAAACCCGCGCCAACAAATGGGCGGCCGCCGCCTTCCTGGCGAAAGCACACGCCTATCAGGGCGAATGGGATCAGGCGCGGTCCCTCTTCCGGGACATTATCGCGAATGGCCAAACCGCCGCGGGGGTCCCCTACGAGTTGGAAGAACAGTTCGCCTACAACTTCAACGCGGCCCGACAGGGGGAGGAGTGGAGCGAGAACGTCTTCGCGATCGAGATGACCGCGAACGACGGGACGGGGAGCCCGACGAATGCCTGGAACAGCTTCATTCTCAACTCCCCGCACGCCGTGGCGCCCTGGGGGTGCTGCGGATTCTTCCTTCCCTCCCACGACCTGGTGAACAGCTATAAGACCACCAGCGAGGGGCTTCCGCGTCCCGACGCCTTCACCCAGTCGTTCAACGGGATGGGGAGCGTTCTGAAGAACGACCAGGGGGTGGCCTCCTCCGAGACGTTCGCTCCGGCGACGGACGCAAGCCTCGACCCTCGTCTCGACTGGACGGTTGGCCGCCGGGGCGTGCCGTACTACGACTTCGGCCCGCACCCGGGGAGCCGGTACATCCGCGGTCCCCACGAATACGCCGGTCCCTACTCCCCGAAGAAAAACCTCTGGTGGAAGCGAAACGCCAGCGTGGGCCGAAATACAAACGGATTTGTCCCCGTGACCGCCGTCGACTACGCGGCCATGCGCTTCGCCGACGTTCTCCTGATGGCCGCCGAGGCCGAAATCAAAGGGGGGTCGATGCAGAGAGCCCTGGAGTACGTCAACCGGGTTCGCCGGCGAGCCGCCAACTCGGAGGGATTCGTCCAGAACGCCGACAACAGAGCCAATGCACTTGCCGTCGTGAGCAGCGAGTCCGCGCTCCTTTCGACGAATCCTCAGCAATTCGACTGGGTCGTTCGTGAGGACCAGGATGCGACGTATGTCTTCCTGGGGGGCGACGCAAGCGACATCAGCAACTGGAACAAGTATCCAGACCCGACCGACAACTACAACATCGACACGTATACGATGCAGGAGTTCACGTCGGGGGTCGGGGCGCTCCGCAAAGTCCACTTCGAGCGCAAGCTCGAACTTGCGATGGAAGGGCACCGGTTCTACGATCTTGCCCGATGGGGGCGACTCGACTCGAGGATGAACACCTTCTTCAACTACGAAGGCGCGCTTACCCGGGACGTCAGCCCGCAGAATACCCCCTCGTTCACGGTCTACCCCATCCCGCAGACCCAAATTGACATTAGTGTCACGGATGGAGAGCAGGTCCTTACCCAGAATCCTCAGTACCAGTGATCCCGAACCCGCCTGTGGGGTGCAAGAACAAGACGGATGCGAACCGGGCGCGGAGCCCCCTCTCATCCCCGGTCGAGGTTGAGGGGGAAGGGCCCCCCGATCCCGAAACCGAGCCGTCGAACAGTCTCCTCGTGCAACGCCCGTCGGGTAACGCCATGCTCCGATTCCTTGCGGTGGGACTTCTGCTTCTTGGTCTGGGAGCAGGATCCCGCGTCGACGCGCAGGACCGCCCCCCGGGGGCGCCCCCGAATGTGGTTTTCATCCTGGTCGACGATCTGGGATACACGGACGTCAACCCGTATGCCCCGCACCAGAACCAGTACTACGAGACCCCGAACATCACGCGCCTGGCGGGGCAGGGCATGACGTTTACCAGCGCCTACACGAACGCCGCCAACTGCGCCCCGAGCCGCGCGGCCCTAATGAGCGGGCAGGCCTACCCGCTCCAGCCGGTCTATACGGTCAACAGCGGTGCGCGGGGCGACGCCGAGGACCGCCGGCTCGTGCCCGCCGAGAACGCGACCACCCTGCCCACAAGCAAGCCCACGATCGCCGAGCGGCTCCGTCAGGCCGGCTATGCGACCGCGTTCATGGGCAAGTGGCACCTGGGCGCCCCGCCGGAGGCCGGCCCCCGGCAGCAGGGCTTCGACGTGAACGTCGGGGGGACCGAGATGGGGCACCCCATGTGGGAGGGCGCCTACTTCCGGCCGAATAACAATCCGGCCATCAGCGGCGCCGAGGAGGGGGCGTACCTCACCGACTACCTCTTCCGCAGGGCGACCGACTACATCCGCCGCCACCGGGACGAGCCCTTTTACCTGCAGCTCTCGCCCTACTCGGTGCACAAGCCCCTGCAGGCCCCCGACGAACGCGTGTCTCACTTCAAACAAAAGGCCCCCGTCGGCGGGCACCGCAACCCCACCTACGCGGCGATGATCAAGTCCGTCGACCGCGGGGTCGGCCGCGTAATGCGGACGCTGCGGACGCTGGGCCTCCGCGAAAGCACGATCGTCATCTTCTACTCCGATAACGGCGGGCTCGGGGGCTACCGGTCGATCGGGCTGGAGAACAACGGGATCACGGACAACGCGCCGCTCAAGGGGGGGAAGGGCAGTTTCTACGAGGGCGGCATCCGGGTGCCGCTCATCGTGCGCTGGCCGGGTGTGGTGCGGCCCGGCACGACGACCGACGAGCCGGTGATCGGGACCGACTTCTACCCGACCCTGCTGGAGGCGGTCGGCGCGCATCCGCCCACGGACTACCCGCTCAGCGGGACCAGTTTCCTGCCGGTCTTGAAAGACGCCGGCGCGAATCTGGAGCGGGAGACCCTGTACTGGCACTTTCCGGGCTACCTCCAGGCCTACGGACCCGGGCTGTGGCGGACCTCGCCGGTGAGCGTGATCCGCCGCGGCCACTGGAAGCTCCTGAAGTTCTACGAAGGCGATCGCGTCGAGCTTTACAACCTGGCGGAGGATCTCGGTGAGACCACCGACCTCGCCAACGAGCGGCCCGGAAAGCGAAAGCAGCTGCTCTCGAAGCTCAACGAGTGGCTCCGAGCCCGCGATGCGCCGCTGCCGACCCCGAAGGCCCCGTAAGTTCTCGGCGCGGGCCGGGACGATGCACCGTCACTCCCGAAGGAGGCGAGTTCTGCCACGACTGCCCCGAAGACGCATCGGCAGGGCTCGAACGGCGGCGTAGGGCTGGGGGATGAGGAAGCGCCTTCCGGGGTCGCAAAGAGTGTCCGATTCTGCCTCCCGGCGCCGACGGCGGCGCTGCGCCTTCCCGTCGTGCTCGACGCTGACCTCGTCGATGCTCGGGGGCGGCGGGCCACGGAGGGGGACCGCCCCACCATCCGGTAGCTGATCGCCGAGGGTCCGGGCCCGGGATCGGTGCCCTGGCACTGCTTTCGATGCACGAAAGACCGAACGTACTCCGCAGCCAATGCACAATCCCGGAAAACTCAATCCCCACGAGGACGAGAATCTTCGGAACGTCTGGAAACAGGGATGGCGGGCGTACTTTCAAGATCTCGGCCCCCGCCGCCCAAAGCGGTCCTTGCCAATC
>JBDGQP010000142.1:0-4622 GCA_042218975.1 Salinibacter sp. | reverse complement strand
CGAAGGCGTCTTCAATGCCGTCCAGGGAAAAGCCGTCCTGGACGACCTCCCGGAATGGGTACCGGGCGTGGCAGTCCGCCAGGAACGACACGGCCCGCGCGAGGTCGTCGTGGGTGTAGTTGTGCAGGCCCCTCAGGGTAAGGATCCCGCGCACCACATCCTCGGCTTCGACGTGAAGGGGCCGGGCCGGGTATGTGGCGCCAACCAGTACGGCGGTGCCCCCCGTTCTTAGGCCGGCGATTCCGGCCTCGGTCGCATCGGGGTCGCCGGTCAGTTCGAGGAGCACGTCGGCCCCGCGCCCGTCAGTCTGACGGCGAACCTCCTCCACGAGGGTTCCCTCCCTGTCGTTCGCGACGACCCCGTCGGCCCCGAAGCGTCGAGCCCACTCTTGACGCGGCCCGCGCTGTTCGAGGACGAGGATTGAGGCTGCGCCCGCCGCGTCGGCCATGGCGGTGGCCGTCAGCCCGAGCATACCAGCTCCCTGGATGAGCACGTTCCGATCCTCGAGAGGACCGGCCAACCGCACGGCCCCGGCCACCGTCGCCGTCGCGCAGTTGGCCGGGCTCGCAACCACATCCGGGACGTTCTCCGGCACGCGGACGATTGTGGTTCCAGGGCGCAGCGTGCACGCCTCGCTGAGCCCGCCGCTCAGGACGTGGTCGTCCTGAACGGGGGCGTGCCCGTACTTGAACAGGTGCTCGCACTTCTGGGGAATTCCGTCATCGCAGTAGTAGCAGTCCCCGCAGGTGACCTGCATCGACCACGTGATTCGATCCCCCAGTTCGACGGGACGGCCATGGTAGTCCGTGAGCGTCCCCTCCCCGGTCGCTGCGACCGTCCCCACGATTTCGTGCCCGAGAATGGACGGGGTGGGCTCCTGTCGATTTCCCGTAAACGTGTGCACGTCCGACCCACAGATGGTGCAGCAGGTGACCCGCACGAGCGCAGCCCCTTCCTGGAAGGAAGGCGCCGCGAAGGTCCGGAGGCCAATGCCATTGTCGGGTCCGTCGAAAACGGCCGCCGTAATCATGGAGGTTGAGAGCGGGTTTGGTGGTGAATGCGAGCAGGGGGGACGGACTTACCACGTCGAGAGGGTGTCCTCGGCCACCCCGAACGATAGGGTCATGCCTGCCCCCCCGAGGCCGGTCACGACATCGACGTACGGCTCCGGGGTGAGGTGGAGATAGGTCTCCCCCTCAGGGGCCTTTAGGTAGGACCCCGTCCAGCGCTTCTGGATGGACAGCGCGCCAAGGTCGGCGATCGTGTTCAGGTACGCCAGCACGGCCTCGTCCACCGGCATCCGGCTCCCGATCGTCGGCGCAGGCCCGTACTCGTGGGAGTCCCCGAGGGCAAGGGTGCCGTCGGCATGCTGCGCGACGAGGACGTGGATTCCCCACTCGGTGTGAAACGCCATCTCGCGGTCGATGCGCTCCGCGAGGGCCTCGACCGACGGGCACTCCCGGAAGGACTCGTAGTGGCGAAGGGTGAGGTCCCCGGCGAGAATCGCGTCGACGGAGCGCGGCTCGCCGTCCATCTCCGCTCGCATCATCTGGATCTGACACGACCGGCCGCCTGCCTCGGCGAGCTCGTCGACGTAGAGCAGGTTGACCACGTCCCCGCAGCACACCACCAGGCGATCGAAGGCAACCGACGACCCGTCGCTGGTGACGACGGCCCCGTCCTCGACCCGTGTCACGGGCCGGCCGAACAGAAAGTCGACCCCCTGCTCGTCGAGCCACTCGATCAGGGCGTGCACCGCCTCGCGGGGACGGACGACGGCCTCGGCGGGACTGTAGAGGCCGCCCTTGAGTCCCTCGGTCGAGGCCGCCGGAAATTCCTCGGCGACTTCGGCGGCCGAAAGCAGACGGTATTCTTCGTCGGCGGGTGCGCGCTCGGCGTACTCCCGGAGCACCGACCAGCCTTCCTTAAGGTACGCCAGGTGCAGGGACCCTGTCGGATCCAGGGTGAAGGACGCGACCTCGCTTGCCTCGTGCCAGTGGGTCATCGAACGATTCGCCCGGGCCCGACGCTCCCCGCGGGGCTGCCCGATTGGCCAGAGGGTGCCAAAGTTCCGAACTGAGGCCCCCCGCGGTTCGGGATCCCGCTCGACGACGGTCACGTGCCACCCCTCTTCTAGGGCCACTTTCGCGTGGGCGAGTCCGGTGATTCCGCTTCCAACAATAACCAAACGTCGGGACATGGATAAACGCGAGGCCGGAGTTGAGGTCAGGCAGAGCGACTGGAGAGGGACGGAGAAGCGTTGAGCGGCCGTCGATCGCTACGGTCGTCGTTCGCCGAGGCCGCTCGTCGGTCGGTTCGTCAGTCGTGGCTCAGCTGGTCCATCGGGATCGGCGTGCGCGAGCCGCCGGGCGGGACGTACGTCACCGTTAGGTGCTGGTCCGCGTGGTCCTCGAAGTACTCGAGACGGATGGGGTGCCATCCTCCCTGGAGTGCAATCTTGCCGGACCGTCGTCGCAGACTGTGGGAGCCGTCGTTGCTGACGACGACGCGGTTCCCGATGGAAAGACGAGACCCATCGTCCGAGAGCGTGCTGAAGGTGTACAGGCCGGTGGCCGGGACCCGAAGATAGCCGCTGTACACCACCGCAAAGTGGTCTTCTCGCTCGGCCACGGACTCGACGTCGAGGGTGGATGCGGGTCCGGTTTTTTTGGCGGAGAGGGTATCGGTCCGGGGAAGTTGTCGAAAAACGCCCTCGTAGTATGCGTACCGAAGGCCTTCTCGGCGCCCTCCGGAGGCCCGTGCGGGACGGGGCTCGACGGGCCGGTATTTCTTCTCCACGATCTCGCTCCGAGGCTTCCCATCCGGCCAAAACAACCGGGCCTTCACGCGGGTGGTGTCGACGACGGAAAAGGGCCCATCGTAGAGCCGCGAATTGGCGGTCGGAGCGGTCCCGTCCAGGGTGTAACGGGCCTCGTACTCCGGGTAGGAATGCTCGATCGAGACGGTCTGACGGTCGACGAAGCGCGTCGATCCCGTCAGACGGATGTCAAGGTCAAGCTCCTCAAAATTCACTCGATAGATGAGCTCTGGGCGATTGCTCATGGCGTCGAACACACGAAAGAGAAGGTGGGGCGGATCCTGGGCCGATCGCGCCCACTGGATGTCGATCAGCGCGTAGGAGTGCTTCGAGTGAATTGGAGCGGTAACCCGGTGGGGGTTGAAGACGGGGTCCTCAATCTGGTTGATGCCGGCAAACTGAAGCTCGACGGCATCGTAGTCCAGTGCGTTGTCTACACGCCCCACCTCGGCGTAGTGCTGATCCCCCGTAACGAAGACGACCCGCTCGGCTCCGGAGCGACGAATGGACCGGAACAGGCGCTGCCGGGCCTCTGGGTACTTCGCCCAGGTCTCCGACGACGAGGCCCCAGGCAGAAGCAACTGCGTGCCGGAGACGATCAGTCGGAGATCAGCCGGCCGCCGCAGCTGCTCGTCGAGCCAGCGGCGCTGCTCTGGGCCGAGCATGTCGCCGCCCGTCCAGGGTCGGTCGCGGTTGTACCGCACGTCGAGCATGACCACCTGCAGACGGCGCCCATCCACGTCGAACGTGCGGGCATTGTAGATGCCGGGACGCTCAGGGGGAATTTCCGCTTCGAGGTTCCAGAAGCGCCGGAAGATCGACTTGCTGGTGTCCTTCAGGGCGTAGTGTCGCCCCAAATTGTTGAATCCGTAGTCGTGATCATCCCAGGTCACCATAAAGGGGGTCTCGCGGCGGAGTTGCCGAAAGGCGGGACGCGACTCCAGCACCGCGTAGCTCGTGTCCAGCACCCTCGGATCGGTGCGCGTGTCGGCGTATACGTTGTCGCCTACCCAGATCGCCAGATCCGGCTCGGCCTTGACGTAGCGGGTGAGGGCCGGGGCGGTCTGATCCTGCCGGTAACAGCCGATCACCGCGATTCGGTAGGTGGAGTCGGACGCCTCGGGCGCCGGGGCCTGCGGGCTCCCCCTCGCCTGGACGACATCCTGTGCCCTGATCGCTCGGAGATCGGGCATGCCCGTCAGGACAAGAAGGAGCGCGGCGGCAAAGAGGACTCGACGTCGATCGCACGGGAAAGCCATGGTTGGAAGGGATGTGGGGTACAGGGAGAACTACTCCGCTTCCGTTTCTGCGGCGGTTGAGTCCGCTTCGGTCAGGGGAGCATCCTCAAGCGGTCCCTCGTAGACTCGCCAGTAGATCATGGCGGCCAGGAGCGTAAGTCCTGCGACTCCCGATAGGGCAATGAAAACCCAGTTCCATCCTAGGGACTCTGCAATCCAGCCGACGGCCCAGCCGGACAGGATCGCCCCCACGTATCCGGCACCGTCAATGAAGCCCGAGGCCGCGGAGCTTCCCTTCTTGCCCCCAAGGTCGAGCGCGATGGCCCCAGAGAGAAAAGAGTAGGGCCCCAGGAGCAAAAACGCAGAGACCGAAATGAGTAACAGCGGCACGAGGGCCCCGGTCGAGTCCAGTGTGCTCATGTAGATCAGCAGGGGAACGAGCGGCGCGAGGAGCACCGTCATGACCAGACCCCGCTGGCCGTTCGTCCACTTGTCGGATGCGTGCCCCGAAAAAATCACGGAGAACCCTCCCACGAGCGGATAAAGGAGGCTGTACTGCGCAGCAC
>JBDGQP010000141.1:17778-29149 GCA_042218975.1 Salinibacter sp. | reverse complement strand
CCTTGAGCATGACGGTCTTCCCGGCCCGCGGCGGGGAGACGATGAGGGCCCGTTGCCCCTTGCCGAGCGGCGCCACGAGGTCCAGCACCCGCATCGACATGTCGTCGGGCCCGGTGATGAGGTTGAGCTTCTCCTCGGGGTAGATGCTGGCGCCGTGGTCGAAGGTCTTGAGCTGGGACCACTCCTCGGGGGGAAGCCCCATGACGGAGTCGATCCAGCCGACCTGCATGCCGCCCTTGCGACCGGGCTTCAGGTCGCCTTCCACGATGACCCCGTCCCGGAGGTTGAACTTCCGGATCAGGGGGGGCGGCATGAACGGATCGTCGTCGTCCTTCGGAAGGTCCGGCCGCAGCTCGCGCATGAAGCCGTACTTCTTGTCCCCGATCAGTTCGAGGAGGCGACGGAACTTCTTGTTTTCGTTTTCGGACATAGTCGGTTTCACGGTGAGTGATGGAGTCGACAGCGCCGTTCTGTTCACCGACGATGCTGCCGATACGCTACAGAGAAAATGGATGGGGCGGGCGGCCCGGAACAGGGGCGCTACGGCCCGCCTACTCGCGCCCAAGAGGGATGCCATCCGGGCGTGGAACAGTCCCCGGCCCGGGTCAGGACAGGCCAGTCTTCTACCGCCGCCGCATGCCGTCGTCGGTGGCCAATCGGCCCTCTCACGAGGGCAATGTGAACACGATGCTTGGGGCATCCGTGACGCCGCCCGCCATACATCGGCGGCCCCGGACCGCAGGGCCACGAGGCAGAGGCGGGCAGCACGCGACACGGAGAAGGACATCTCCACAGGACAGAGCGGCTCTCTCGCCCCCACAGCACGAAGCTGCCCGAGATCGAAGGGTCTACGGTTCCGCAGTCGCGAGCGTGCAGGCGTACACTCGATGCTCGTACTCAACACCAGGGGGGAAATGTCCCCCACGCCGGTGGGGGGATCGCGAGGGAGCCGGACGGTTCCTCCGCGAGGAGATCTGGCACACGCCAGAAAACAGGGTAATGCATGTGGGGAACGCCGGCCTGGGAAGATGGTTTCCCGACGTCCGAGGTCTTCCCGTCTCGTTCTTCACGCGGTCCCTTCGTGACGCATCACGACCTGAACGTCGAGGTTCGCGGCTCCCCCGAGCGTCCGCCCATCGTCCTCCTCCATGGGTGGGGCAGTAGCGCCCAGAACATGCGGCCGCTGGCCGAGACGCTCGCAGACTCGTTCCGGACCCATGCCCTCGACCTTCCGGGACACGGCCGGTCGCCCCCGCCGCCAACCCCATGGGGCGTCCCCGAACACGCGGATCTGATACACGCGTACATCGACGACGAGATCCAGCGGCCCGTGACCCTCCTGGGCCACTCGAACGGGGGACGCATCGGCCTTTACATGGCTGGCACTCCCGCACACGCCGACCGCCTCGAGCGTCTCGTGCTGATCAGCCCGTCCGGCGTGCGCCCCGAGCGCTCCTGGACCTACTACGTCCGGTCCGGCCTCGCCCGTACGCTCCGAGCGCCGATCGACCTCCTTCCCGAGCCCCTGCACTCGCCGGCCCTCGACTGGCTGCGCCACTCCCTCGCGTGGCGTCTGCTCGGCTCAGCAGACTACAACCAGCTTTCGGGGATCATGCGAGAAACGTTTGTCAGGACGGTTAACCACCACCTCGACGGGGCGCTCGGGCAGATCGAGGTGCCAACCCTCCTCTTCTGGGGCACCGACGACGAGGCGGTGTCCCGACGTCAGATGAGCGTCCTCGAAGACGCCCTCCCGGACTGCGGTCTCGTCGAATTGGAGGGGGCCGGTCACTACGGGCACCTGGACGCCTTCGGACCCGTCGTGTCCGGGACCCGTCACTTTCTCGAGCATACCTGAGTGAGCCCTCCGGTCGGCCGTCGTTCGCCCCGGCCGGGAACGGGCCGCACGCGCCTCCCTTTTCGCCCGCCCGTCCTTCGACAATGACGCTCTCCCTCGCCCTCCTCGCCCTCCTCGCCACGCTGTTCGCGGGCTGGCGCGCGGCGCGGCGGATCCGGTTTTTCCTTCATATTTTCCAACTGGAAACCTACAAGCTCGACCGGTACGGCCGGTGGCTCGGCGAGCACCTCCGCTCCGCCGTCTTTCGGCCGTCCCACGCCGTTGGGGCTGCGTTGCTGGGGCTGGCCGCGGCCGGATTCCGGTGGCTGGCGTCCTACTGGGTCGCCGTTGCCCTGCTTCCACTCTGGGCTCTCGCGTTCATCTCCTCCCGCCGCTACCGGAGCGACCAGGCCAAGAAGCCGCTCGCCTTCACCGCCCGCCTGACCCGACTCGCGGTCGCGACGGGCGTCGTGGCCGCAGCCCCTCTTCTCGTCGGGGCGGTCGTCGGCGTGCGGGTCGGGGCGCCGGTCGGGGTGGGGTGGTACCTGCTGGGGTTCCTCGCCGCCGACCTCGGGGCGCCGCTCTGGGTGGCCCTCGGGGCCGTCCTCACCCGGCCCGTTGAGACCGCGATCCAGGAGGGCTTCAAGCGCCAGGCCCGCCGCCGGCTCCGGGAGCGCCCGGCCCTCACGGTCGTGGGCGTTACCGGCTCCTACGGGAAGACGAGCACGAAATTCATTCTCGCCGAGCTGCTTCGGCAGCAGTACAACGTCTACGCCACGCCCAGCTCGTACAACACGCCGATGGGGCTCTGCCTGGCGGTCAATGAGGACCTCAAGCCCGAGCATCAGGTCCTGGTTCTGGAGTACGGCATCCGCTACCCCGGCGACATGGACGAGCTCTGCGGAATCGCCCGGCCGGACGCGTCGGTCGTCACCACCGTCGGCGTCGCCCATCTCGAAACGATGGGGTCCGTCGACGCCATCGCCGAAGAGAAGGGCAAGCTGGTCGACCACACGCGGGCCGGCGGGCCGACGGTCCTCAACATGGACGACGAGCGGGTCGACGCGATGGCCGACCGGGCCGGGGGGCCGGTCTGGCGCGTCTCGGCCGACGGGCATCCCGACGCCGACGTCTCCGCCCACGACGTGCGGTACGACACCAGCGGCACCGTCTTCCGTGTCCGCGACGACACCGGCACGGAGGCGACGTTCCGGACGCGCCTGCTCGGCGCGCACAACGTGACCAACGTGCTGCTGGCAGTGGCCGTGGGGCGCAGCATGGATCTTCGCCTCCGCCAGATGGCCCACGCCGCCGAGCGGATCGATCCGATTGAGCATCGGCTCCAGCTCCGGTCGCGGGGAGACCTCACGGTCATCGACGACGCCTTCAACTCTAACCCCGTTGGGGCCCGCAACGCCGTCGAGATTCTCGGCGAGATGAACGGGGGGCGTCGCGTCGTCGTGACGCCCGGCATGGTCGAGCTCGGCGACCGACAGTGGGACGAAAACAGGACGTTCGGTACGCACATCGCGCGCCACGACATCGACTTGGCGGTCCTTATCGGCGATGAGCAGACGGCGCCCATCCGGGAAGGCCTCCGGGACCGCGACTTCCCGGACGAGCGGGTGAAGGTGTTCGCCTCCCTCTTCGACGCCCAGAACTACCTCGACCGCCACCTGGAAGCCGGGGACGTGGTGCTCTACGAGAACGACCTTCCGGATCAGTACGACGTCGCCTAACCCCTCTTTTCGCCCCCTCTATGCTCGACTACGAACGACGGCTCTGGGACGACGGCTACGAGCGAATCGCCGGCCTCGACGAGGCGGGCCGTGGATGCCTGGCCGGTCCGGTGGTTGCCGCCGCGGTGATCCTGCCCCCGGAGATGGAACTCCCGGCCATTCAGGACAGCAAGGCGATCTCGGAGACCAAGCGACTCGCCGCCCGGGAGCAGATCGAGGCCCGCGCCACGGCCTCCGCCATCGCCCACTGCTCTCCCCGGGAGATTGACGAGTGCAACATCCTGCGGGCGGCCCTCGAGGCGATGCGCCGGGCCGTCGGCGACTGCACGCCGCCGCCCGACTTCCTACTGGTCGACGGCAATCAGTGGACCCGCTCGCTCACCGACGCCCCGTGGCCCTACGAGACGGTCGTGCAGGGCGACGCCACGAGCCAGTCGATCGCCGCGGCCTCCATCCTCGCCAAGACGGAGCGGGACGCCCTCATGCGGGCCCTGCACGACGACCATCCGGAGTACGGATGGGAGTCGAACGTAGGGTACCCGACCGCTCAGCACTACGCCGCCCTCGCAGAGCACGGCGCAACCGTCCATCACCGCCGCTCGTTCACGCTCTTCCGGGACGAGACGTAGGGACCGAGTCCGGTAGCAGGCCCGAGTCCGGTAGCAGGATGTCCCCTCGTCCGTCGGCCTTCGGCCGCTTGCAGGAGGGGAGGGGGAGAGGACGTGCAGGGGACGGAGACGAGATTCGTCCACACATCCGTCCCCGAACGGAGCATGCACGCGGGAAAATCGAGGGCAGGCGGGGTTCGCATTACTCGACCCAGTCCCGATCCCGGGCCGTCGCCGCCACGGCCGCAACCACGTCGTCGAGGGGACGCGAGGCGTCGACCGTCGCGTGGGCGTCGGTGTAGGCGGCTTCCCGGTCGGCGAGCAGGGCCTCGATGCGCTCCCGCATGCGGTCGTGGGGAAGCGGCGCCCCCTCCTCGTCCTGCAGAAGGGGACGCTGGTCGGCCTCGTCGCCGACGCGCTTGAGCACCGTCTCCGGGCCTACCTCCAGGTACACGATCCGTCCGTGCTTTTTGGCGAAGGCCCGGTTCGACTCCGACGCCAGGGCCCCGCCACCGAGGGCGACCACGAGGTCGTCGGGGTCGGCCGTCGTCCGGAGTGCCGTCCGTTCGAGGTCGCGGAACGCCGCCTCGCCGTCCTCGGCGAAGATGGTCGGGATCGACCGGCCGTCGTGGGCCCGGACGAGCCGGTCGAGGTCGATGAATGTAAGCCCGAGGCGAGCGGCCACACGCGGGCCGACGCTCGTCTTGCCGCTGGCCATGAATCCGTTCAGATAGATGCGCACAGGCAGGGGTCGAGTGTGGATTTTGACGTGGGAAATCGAAATATTATCGAGACCGGTTGCGAGCGTGCCCGGGGCCCCGAGAACGTCGGGCGACCTGCGGGCGTCATTGTCCAACCCTGATTTCCTCCACCCCTGATTTCCGCCGATGCCCCGCTACCGAATGCTCGTCGAGTACGACGGAACGGACTTCCATGGCTGGCAGATCCAGCCGGACGTGCCGACAGTGCAGGGGGCGCTCGAGGAAGCCCTCGCGACCATGACCGACGAGACGCCCCGGGTGACCGGCTCCGGCCGCACCGACGCCGGCGTGCACGCCCGCCGCCAGCCCGCCCACGTGGACCTGACCGAGGCCCGCGATCCGTACCGCCTTCGCGGCTCCCTCAACGGCCTCACCCCGGACGCGGTCGCGGTCCGACGCGTCGAGCGGACCTCCGACGACTTTCACGCCCGGTACGACGCGCGGCGGCGGCGCTACCACTACTACCTCCAGACCGAGCCCACCGCCCTGGAGCGGCGCGTGCGAACGGAGGTCCGGGCCGTCGAATCCCTCCACCGGATGCGGGCCGCCACGCCGGACCTCCTGGGCACCCAGCACTTCGGGTCCTTCTGCCGGACGCAGTCGGACACGGAGAACCGGGTCTGCACCGTCACCCACGCCCGGTGGGTCGACGAGCCCCGTCGGGGGTTTTTCCGCTTCGAAGTGGCTGCCACCCGGTTCCTGCACGGCATGGTGCGGGCGCTGGTGGGCACCCTTCTGGAGATTGGACAGGGCCAGCGCCCGGCCAACGCCCTGCCGGCGGTCCTTGCCGCCCGCGACCGGCGCGTGGCGGGGCCCTCGCTGCCCCCCGCCGGGCTGGTGCTCGAATCCGTCCACTACCCAACTTCGGTTCTGGGCGTTGCGCCTGTCACCGCCGATTCCGTACCTTGACCGCTGCGTCGTTCCGGCCCCCTTCTCTTCCTCAATGTCCTCGTCCACCATGGATCTCGATCTCCGCACGGTTCTCCGCTGGCTCATCTACGGCGTGCTCCTCCTTATCGGCCTCAGCCTCCTCGGCGTGCTGGTGGACGTCGCCGCGACCCTTCTTCAACTCACCCTCAAGGCCGGCGTCGTCGTGCTGATCGTGCTGCTGGTCCTGCGGCTTTTCGAAGGGCTACGCAGCTAGCGGCCCGACTCCCGGCGGCCCGCGACGAGGTCGGACAAGCCCGCCCGGAGAGCCCGACGACATCCGGCCGACGGGGCACACCTCTTTTCCCCGAGGGTATAGGAATGCAATCCCCCACCGCACCGATATTCCCTTGCCCGTGGACTCCTTCGAAGCCGCTTCCGACCCGACGACCGAACAAACCGCCCCCGCCTACCGCATTCCGGCGGAGGCTCACCTGCTGGAGCAGGTCGTCGTGCATACCCCGGGCCAGGAGATGGAGCTCGTGGCCCCCGACAACCGGGCCGAACTGCTGTTCGACGACATTCTGTTCGTCGGGCACGCTCGGCAGGAGCACCTGCTCATGTGCTCGATTTTCGAAAAGATTGTGGGCCGTCCCGACGCGGTGCTGCAGATGGAGGACCTGCTCCTGGAGGCGTTTCGGCGGGACGCCGCCCGGGACGCGTTCGTCGAGCGGCTGTGTCGGAGCCTTCCCGAGCAGAATCTGGGCACCGTCAAGGACGAACTCAAGTGCTTCACGCCGGAGGACCTTCGGCGGTTCGCCCTGACTGGGGAGTCGGACCTCTCCATCCAGGTGCATCCGGTTCCCAATCTGATGTTCACGCGGGACCTGGCCGCCGTCGTTCAGGACCATATCATTCCGCTTCACGCCGCCACCTCGGCCCGGGTGCGCGAAAGCATTATCGCGAACGTGGTGCTCCGGCACCACCCCCGCTTCGCGCCGCACGCAGACCACGTCATCGACCTGCCGGCGGGCGTCACCTTCGAGGGCGGTGACCTGCTGGTCGCCAGCCCCGATACCGTGCTCATCGGGCACTCGGAGCGCACGTCGTTCGGGGCCATCATGGCCATCGCCCACGAGCTCTTCGAGCGCACGTCGGTCGAGCACGTGCTGGCGGTCGACCTGCCGAAGCGACGGGCCACCATGCACCTCGACACGGTGTTTACCTTCGCCTCCCCGAACGAGGCCATCGTGTTTCCGCCGCTGCTCGAGACGCACGGGTTCGGGTACACCGTCCACCTGACGCCGGCCGACGGGCCGGGCCGGTTCGTGACCGACATGCGGCCCAACCTGCGCCACGCCCTCGACGACCTGCTCGACCGCGACCTCACGTACATCCCGTGCGGCGGCCGCGAGCGGCTGCACCAGGAGCGGGAGCAGTGGACCGACGGCGCCAACGTGTTTGCCGCCGCGCCCGGGACCATCGTGGGCTACGAGCGCAATCGGCGCACCTTCGACCGCCTGCAGGACCACGGCTATCGGGTCGTCACCGCCGAGAGCTTTCTCTCCTACTACGACTCGGGCACCTTCACTCCCGGCTCCGAGAAGGTCGCCATCCAGCTGGGCGGCACCGAACTGTCGCGGGGGCGCGGCGGGCCCCGCTGCATGACGCTGCCCATCGCCCGTCATGCCCGGCCAACCGGGCCGGACGCCGCGCAGTAGGGAGCGACCGCGACGAGGGGGCACCCGATTTTCCCGCCGACTTCACGTTCTCGTGCCGTGAGCCTCGACCGTCTCATGGAGGAGCACCGCCGCTGGATGGACCGGGCCCTGGAGGCCGCCCAGGCCGCCGCCGATGCCGGCGAGGTGCCCGTCGGGGCCGTCGTCGTGCGCGATGGCGGCCTCGTCGCTCGCGCCCACAACCGAGTGGAGGCGCTCGGGGACCCGACCGCCCACGCCGAGACCCTGGCGCTGCGGGCCGCCTGCGACGCGCTCGGCACCAAGCTTCTACCAGACAGCACGCTCTACGTGACGCTCGAGCCCTGCGCCATGTGCGCCGGGGCCCTCGTCCTGGCCCGGGTGGGGCGGCTCGTTTTCGGGGCGTTCGACGAGAAGGCCGGGGCCGCCTCAACGCTCTACTCGATCCCGCGGGACGATCGGCTCAACCACCAAGTAGACGTGCTTTCGGGGGTGCGGGCCGACCCGGCGGGGGAGCTGCTGCGGGCGTTTTTCCGGGGGCGGCGCGACGCCTGAGCCCGGCCGCGAACTGCAGGGCATCGGACGAGGCCTTTCGCCCCGCCCCGCGTCCACAGCGACCACGTGGAGGGCTTCTCGTTTCGAGCCCCCGCACGAGACCGGGCGGCCGATTCACCGCGCCGATGGGCTTCTGCATCGGCGCCGGCAGGCTGGTCTGTGGCGCGCGACTCGATGGCGCGCGGTACCGCGCAGAGGACGTTCCGGAAACGGCCGGGGTCCCTTCTGGACGTCTGCCCGCCGGCCCGGGAAGCAGCGGTCGCCCCCCGGTCCTGTTCCGCCACGTCCCGATCGCAGCGACGAGGCCCCAGGGGTGATGGGGGCCGAAGGTCGATGTTCCTCTCACGGCGTGGACCGCACGGCCGCCGGGTCAGATGCGGCTGTAGTACTGATCGTCGTCCTCGTCCTCATCGTCGACCATGTAGTCGTCGGAGGGGATGTCGAGGTACGCCATCAACCAGTCGAGCGCCCAGACCTCCGTCTCGGCGCCGTCCCAGTCGTACCCGCCCTGCACGTTGTCGGCCACACGTTCCCAGTCAACCGTCCAGTCCTCGTGGACGGGAAAGGCGAAGGGGTGGTCCTCCGTCTCGAGGTAGAGCATTCCTTCCTCCGGGTCGTAGGTGCTCTCGACGCCCCCATCGTCCCGGCCGAGCTTCGCCGCCCGGACCAGCAGAGGGACCTTGAACCGGAAGTCCATCTTCGGCACCTCCTCTTCCTGGCTCGCCAGAAAGTTGGCGAGCGTCGCACAGCCGTCACTCACCTCCACGGCGGCCTCCGCGGCCTGCCGGGTAGTGGTGTCGGCCTCGATGGTGTCGAGGGCCGCCTCCACGAGCGGCCACACCTCCATCGGCTCCTCGCTCTTGGTCGTGTTTTCTTTGCGCGGGATGACTACGGTTTCGCTCTCGATATCCACGGGTCTTTGGGCGATAATGATGAAACCGGCCGCAGGAGCGGATCCCAGACGAGCGCAGTTTCATGAATAGCGAAGTGAGGAATATAGATGCATACAAGATGAGCGCGGCCCGGCGAACATGCAACCGCCAGGGGGCCGAACCGGGGGGTCGGACGCAACGGACTTCATACGTTTGTCGCGGGGCTGCGATTCCCGGCCGCTCCGGTCGGGGCCCGGCGTCTGGGTCAGTCGGCGTCGAGCTCCGCCTCCAGCTCGAGGGCGGCCTCGACGAGCTCGTCCTCGATGCTGGCGAGCTCGTCGTGCTGCCCCACGTACTGCCGGAGGGCCGCCTCCAAGTCCGAGTCGCGCGTGACCACGGTCCGCCGCTTCCGCTCTTCGGGGTCGACGGTTCGCTCGATGGCGGCGATGGTGTCGGCCGCCGACAGGGCGTCCCGAATCCGGTCCTGGTCGACGAGGGACAGTTGCGCCTCCTCGACGTGGTAGCGCACCCGCACGACGGCGTCGTCGATCTCCGCGGCCTCGAGGGCCGCCAGGATGCGCTCGGTGGGGGCCTCCGCCTCGCGGGCGTCGACCTGGAGCGCGACGAAGGGGCGGGCGGGCGTCGGGACGAAGGCAACGTCCGTGACGGGATCGGCGGTCGGGTCGACGTCGACCCGGTAGCACCCCTTCTCGTCGTCCCGCTCCGAAAAGGTGACGCGTTCGATGCTACCGGCGTACACCACGGGCGGATGGGCGTGGGGCTGGCGGTTCTGGGCGCGATGCACGTGCCCGAGCGCCACGTAGTCGATCGGGGGCACGGCCAGCTGCCCGACCGTGAACTTCGGCTCCGACGAGATGAGGGTCGTCCGCTCCGACCCGGCCAGCTCGGCGCCCTGCACCGTAACGTGCCCGGCAAGGACGGTGGGCACCTCGGGCGAAAGCCGATGGTCACGCCCGTCGGCCCGCTCGACCACCGCCTCCTGGCGGATGTCGTCGGCCCGGCGCTGGACGTAGGTGACGTACTTCTCTTCGATGAACTGCCGGAGCTCCTCCGGCGTCATGGAGCGGTACTCGTCCTTCGTCAGGATCTGGCTCCGGATCGGCCAGGGCAGCGGAATGAGCTGCAGCGGCCCGGCGGGGGTATCGACGACCTGGACCGACGGGGTCGGGCGGCGGTAGCAGTGCACCTCACCGTCGACGTACTCGAAGATGTCGAGCGACGAGGCCCGCCCGTAGGTCACCGGATGGTCGTGGTTCCCGATGACCATGACCATCGGGATGCCCGCCTCCGCAAGGGGCCGAAGACATTCCGCGAAGATCTTCTGCTGGGTGGGCGTCGGATCGGCCGTATGGTACGCGTCGCCGCAGAAGAGAAAGACGTCGACCGCGTCGTCCAGGGCCCGCTGCACGACCGCCTCCAGCGATTGGCGTGTGTCGAGCAGTCGGGTGTTGAGGCCCGTCTCCGGGTCGCGACGGCCGTAGGTCTTGACGCCGAGGTGGACGTCGGCGGTATGCAGCAGCTTCACAAGGTCGAACGGTGATGTGCGTATCGAAGAGGGGCGATGGCGTCCGGCCCGCCGGCGCGTCGGATCCGTCGCGTCCCTCCGGTCCCGACGGCGTGCCGCCCGGCTCGCTTCCCTACCAGCTGAGCTCGCCCTCCGTACCGCTGCTGTCTTCGGGGACGCCGTAGTTTTCGACCACCGGGAACGTCGCCTTCTTCGAGAGGAGCGAGACCGAGTCGGACTGGGCGATGCGCCGGTAATAGTCGCCGACGACGAAGAGGGCGCTGTGGGCGCCCTGCCCCCACCAGCTGGTGCGGAACGTGAGCCGCGGATCGTCGAAGCCGACCCAGGCCCCGGTCACGAGCTCCGGGTGCATGAGCATAAACCAGGTGTCGGCCGAGCGCTGCGTGGTCCCCGTCTTCCCGGCGAGGTCGTAGTCCCCCAGATTGAACTGCGTGCGGATCCGCACCCCGGTTCCGTAGTCGATGACGCCCCGCATCATGTCGACCACCGTGTAGGCGGTGCGCTCCCGAAGCGCCTCGCTGGGGCTGGGCGTCGACTCCCACAGCACGTTGCCGTACCGGTCTTCGATCCGGGTGATCGAGACGGGCTCGTTGTAGAGGCCCCCGTTGGCCAGGGTGCTGTAGGCCGTGGCCATCTCCAGCAGGGTCACGTTGCTGGTTCCCAGGGCGATCGAGGGCACCGCCTTTAGCGGGCTCTTCCGGATGCCCATCTGCCGGGCGTACTGGGCAACCGTCTCCGGGTTGATGTCGAGCGCGAGGCGGGCCGTGATGGTGTTCTTCGAGTTGGCCAGGCCCTGGCTAAGGGTGAGCATCTGGCCGCTCGACTGGCCGCTGTAGTTTTTCGGATTCCAGGTCGTGTCCGCCCCTGCGTCCTTCCAGGTGAAGGTCGA
>JBDGQP010000141.1:424-17768 GCA_042218975.1 Salinibacter sp. | reverse complement strand
TGTCGTAGGGCGAGTAGCCGTTGTCGATGGCCGCCGTGTAGGTAAACGGCTTGAACGTCGAGCCGGTCTGTCGGCGCGCAATGCCGACCTTGTCGTACTTGTCCATCCTGAAGTTGCGCCCCCCGATCCACACCTTCACGTGGCTATTGCGGGGATTGAGCGAGACGAGCCCGGCGCCGAGCTGCTCCTTCACGTTCTTCACGGAATCGACAAACGCCGAGTCCGCCCGGAGCCGTTGGAGGGCCTCTTTCTCGCCGAGGCCCCGAGCCCGGAGCGTGTCGTAGCGGGTGGTGTTTCGGATCGCCTCCCGCAGGACGTCGGGGTTCTGCTCCCAGAAGTACGCGAACGGCTCGTAGTCCTCGCCGCGCTTGAGGTCACGGTAGTCGGCGATCGTCTGGCTGTAGAGCAGCGAGTCGTTCTGGCTCCATTCGTACCCCACCACCTTCTGAAGGTTCGACATCTGCTCGGTCACGGCCCTGTGGGCCATCTTCTGCAGCTTCGAGTCGAGCGTCGTGTAGACGCGCAGGCCGTCGCCGTACACGTCGTGGTTGCTCAGGACGTGGTTCGGGTCGTTCGACCAGTCGGTGAGGAGGTTGCGCACGTGCTCGGCGAAGTACGGCGCGAAAGAGGCGTAAACCTCCGACGAGTTGTACCGCGCGTTCACCGGGTCGTCCCTGTGCTCCTCGTAGAAGGCCCGGTCCAGGAAGCCCTGCTGCACCATAAGCCGGAGCACCACGTTGCGGCGCTGCTGGGCATTGCCGGGGTTGCGGACCGGATTGTAGTAGCTCGTCGCGCGGAGGAGGCCGACGAGGGTCGCCGCCTGCAGCTCGTTGAGCTCTTTGGCCGGGACGCCGAAGTAGGTCCGCGCGGCGGCCTCGATGCCGAAGGTATTGCTGCCGAAGCTGACGGTGTTCAGGTACATCTCGATGATCTCCCGCTTCGTGTACCGCCGTTCCAGCTCCACGGCGGTTACCATCTCCTTCAGCTTACGCTCGATGATGACTGCCCGTCCCACCTTTTCGTTGTAGAGGTTCCGCGCCAGCTGCTGGGTGATCGTGGAGGCCCCCCGGAAGCCGCCCGTCAGGATGTCGACCGTCGCGGACATGATGGCGATGGGGTCTACGCCCCAGTGGCTCCGGAACCGCTGGTCCTCGGTGGCGATGAGGGCGTGGACGGCGTGCTGCGAGATGCTGTCGTAGGGGACCCACGATCGGTTCTGCGTGGCGTACCGGGCCAGTTCCTCCCCGTCGGCCGTGTACGCGATCGTTGCGAGTTGCATCGACGGGTTCTCGAGGCGGTCGGTCGAGGGCACGTCGTCGGTCAGTGTCCAGATGTAGGTGCCCAGGCCCAGCGTGCCGACGAGCAGGACCCCGACAATGACCGAGAGCGCAAAGGCGGCCTGCGCCTTCTCGGGGGGGTCGAACCGCCGGTGGAAGACCCCCCGAATGCCGTGGGTGGGCCGCTCCCGTCCGGATCGGTCCGGCCCGTCGGAGTGGCCGTTTCCCGAGACGGCCTCTTCCCGAACAGACGGATCGCTGAAATATTCGTCAAGCTCCTCTTCGGAGTACGACCATTCGGACATGGACTAGCGGAACATCAAGAATCTATCAGGCACGGTCGAGCCTCCATCCCGGAGAACGGCGAGACGAATGGAGGATGGGCTCCTGGACTACTGGAGGATGGGCTCCTGGACTACACGTCGGCCGATTCAATGTCGAGGGCACGCGTGCCGTTCCACCGGGTGAGGGAAATCTCATTGTCGTCCAAACGAACGAAGGTGCGGTTTTCGTACCAGTTTCCGGTGTTGGCGTACGCTCCGTCCGCCCACTGGTGGAGGACGGGCTTGTGGCTGTGGCCCATGATCACGACGTCGGCCGGCCCCCTCCGGAGGGTCCGATGGGCATGGGCCCGGAGGGTATCGATCACGGCCGGGTCCGGCGACGGATCGTGCAGCACCCGGCTAATGCGCCGGGCCAGGCCGATCCCGAGGTCGGCCGGGAGCGACCGGTAGAGGCGGTGTGCGAGCGGATGCCGCATCAGCGGCCGCAGCCACGAGAAGCCGCGGTGGGTCGAGGCCTGGGCGTCCCCGTGCGCGAGGTGGAGACACCGCCCGTGGTGGGTGGCCTCGAGCGTCTCGGGGACGAGCTCGACCCCCATCTCCTCCGAAAAGTAGTCGCGGTGCCAGGGGTCGTGGTTGCCGAAGAGGTAGGTCACCGGGATGCCCCGATCCGTCCAGCGGGCAAGCAGGGCCTGAAAGCGAACGAAGCCCTTCGGGACCAGATGTCGGTACTCGATGTACCCGTCGAAGACGTCGCCGACGAGGTAGAGGTGCTGCGTCGCCTCGGCGTGGGCCTCGAGGCACCGGATGAGGGCCGTCTCCTTCTCCCGCTCGCGGGCCCCCGGCCCCTGCCCGAAGTGCATGTCCGAAACGAAGAGAACCACGGGGTCTTGCATTCAGCCGTCAAACGAACGTGAGGGGGCGGATGGGCCCAGGCCGGCCGCGCGCCCCGGCCCCCGGCAGCCTCCACCCGCCGCAGACGCCCGCGGTCCCGTCCCGAACGCATCCCCGCCGTTGGAGTGGCGGTCTACAGGCGCAGGCCCGTTTCCCTTCCCATCAGCCTCTCTCCGGACGCCCGACACATGCCCCGACGCCAAACCTCCTACCGCCCGCCGACTCGGTTTTCGGTGATGCCGCCCGTCATCAAGAACCTCCTCATCCTCAACGGGCTCTTCTTTCTCGCGCAGTTCGTGGCGGGCAACACATTGGCCTCGTCCTCGCTCCTGGCCCGAGTTCTCAACTACCTGGCCCTGTACCCGCCCGGGGCCCCAGGGCAGGGGGCGCTCATCGTGTCGAGCCAGTTGGGCAGTACGCCGGGCTTCTGGCCGTGGCAGATGGTCAGCTATAGCTTCCTGCACGGAAGCTTCGGCCATTTGTTTTTTAATATGTTTGCCCTCTGGATGTTTGGGGTTCAGGTCGAAAACCGATGGGGCTCCCGGCGATTTGGCGTCTTCTACTTCGCCTGCGTGGTGGGGGCCGCCCTCACCCATCTCTTCTTCGTCCCGTCCGGGCAGACAGTCAGCACGGCCCAAGGTCTCGTGCAGGCGGCGGTGCCCACGGTCGGGGCCTCAGGGGGCGTCTACGGCATTCTGCTGGCCTTCGGAATGATGTTTCCGAATCAGCCCATCTACCTCTGGTTTCTGTTCCCGATCCGGGCGAAGTGGCTCGTCCTGGGGTTCGGGGCCCTGGAGCTCTACTCGGCCGTCACCGGCACCTCGGCGGGGGTGGCCAACTTCGCCCACCTCGGCGGCATGGCCTTCGGCTTTTTGCTGATCCAGTACTGGCGGGGCAAGCTGCCCGTCGAGCCGGACCGCCCGATGCGGTGGTGACGCCCATCTGGCCCCGCCCCGTCCCGTCCACCGACGTGACAGGAGCGGGCAAACCTTCCTCGGTGTTCTCGGTAGAACGCCTATACTGCATTTCGGTCCGGCGTACAGACTCTGTGCCGGGCCTACGCTCTTCCATTTGGGGGTTTAACAGCCACACGATCGGCCGTGAATCAGTTCCAGACCTGGTACTACCGCCAGCCACAGGCGCTCCGCACCATCATCACCATCAACGTGGTGGTGTACGTCGTCGCCCAGTTCCTGCACCTGTGGCCGACCGGCTTCCGGTTCGTGATGGAGCACCTCGCGCTTCATCCCGTCTTTCCGGGCATTCTGTTTGAGCCGTGGCAGCTCGTCACCTACAATTTCATGCACACGAGCGGCGGGCTCGGGGGGCTGCTCCACGTCGGGTTCAACATGCTGTGGCTCTACTGGATCGGGAAGGAGTTCGAGCGAATGCACGGGGCCCAGCAGTTCTGGACGGTGTACCTGACGACGGGCATCGGCGGGGGCATCATGTGCCTGCTGCTGCAGCCCCTCTTTCCCACCATCACGGGAACGGGCGTGGTGCCGGTGGTGGGGGCCTCCGCCTCGGTGCTGGGGATGCTTATGACGGTGGCCATCCTGTATCCGTACAAGCAGATCGGGCTGCTCTTCTTCGGCGTCGTGCGGCTGCTGTACGTGGTGGTGGGCTTTCTCATCATCGACGCCTTGCTGATGCTCTCGACCAGCGGCACGGCGGTTGCGGCCCATTGGGGCGGCGCCCTCACCGGCTTCCTCTACGCGAAGGTGGTGCGCGACGAGATCGGCGTGCCGTCCTGGCTCGCGCCCCTGTTCGGGCAAAAACCGTCTCGATCGCGCCGCCCGTCGTCCTCCCCCGGCCTCTTCGACCGGCTCAAGGGCCTCTTCAACGTTCAAAGTGACGGCGCCGACCAGACGTCCTCGCCCCAGCGGCCCGCCTCCTCCTCGGACGGGGCCCCGCCCCGCCGGTCGAACAACCACTCGAAGGAGGTCGATCGCATTCTCGACAAGATCAGCGAACAGGGCTACGACGCCCTCAGCGACGACGAGAAGCAGATCCTCTACGATGCCAGCGACTCGTAAATGCGGGGCTACTGCGTATTTCGTGCCGCCCCCCGCGGTGCGCGCGACGCGCAGCGCGCCCCGAAATGTCAGTGCGTGTGAAAAACGGGCCCTCGGAACCATGGCAGGCGCCCGCTGGGCCTCGGGTCGGAGCCTGTGCCCGCCACGGCGGTAGGACCCTCGAGTTTTCTCTTCCGCAACAATTCCGCTTGACCCCATGGAACGTCCACGCCGCGAGACCCGCCCCGTTCAGGTGGGGGGCGTGCAGATTGGGGGCGCCGCCCCCGTCTCGGTCCAATCGATGACGACCACCAAGACCCACGAGGTGGAGCCCACGCTCGATGAGATTGGCCGCCTCGCGGAGGCCGGGGCCGACATCGTGCGCGTCGCCGTGCCCCGCCCCGAGGACGCCGACGCCCTGGCCGACATCGTGCAGGGGGCCTCCGTCCCGATCGTGGCCGACATCCACTTCAACTACCAGTACGCCCTCAAGGCCATCGAGGCGGGCGTCGACAAGGTGCGCATCAACCCCGGCAACATCGGCAAGCCGGAGTGGGAGCGCGAGGTTCTGCAGGCCGCCAAGGACGCGGGGCTCCCCATCCGGATCGGCGTCAACTCCGGCTCCCTCGAGGAGGACATTCTCGAGAAGCACGGGTACCCGAAGCCGGAGGCCCTTTTCGAGAGCGCGATGCGCCACGTGGAGGTCTGCCACCAAAACGACTTCGAGGACATTGTCATCTCGGTGAAGCACTCCGACCCGTACATGATGATCCAGGCCTACCGGCGGGTCGCCGAGGAGACGGAGTATCCCCTCCACCTGGGCGTGACGGAGAGCGGAACCCTCGACACCGGCACCGTCAAGAGTTCGATCGGCATCGGGGCCCTGCTGGCCGACGGCATCGGCGACACGATTCGCGTGTCCCTCGCCGCCGACCCGGTCGAGGAAGTGAAGGTGGGGCACCGCATCCTCAAGTCCCTCGGCATCGGGCGCCCCGGCGTCAACATCATCGCCTGCCCCACCTGCGGCCGGCTCGTGGGCGACCTCTTCTCCATCGTCGAGGAGGTCGAGGAGGCCGTGGCGGAGCGGAGCTTCGACAAGGACCTGAACGTGGCCCTCATGGGCTGTGCCGTGAACGGGCCGGGCGAGGCCAGCGGGGCCGACCTCGGCATCTCGCTGGGCCGCGGCCGGGCCCACTTCTTCAAGCACGGCGAGGTGGTCGACACGGTCCCCGAGGACGAGATCGTGGACCGCGTGCTCGAGGCCATCGACAACTGGGACCACGAGGCCGAGGCGGCCGGCGACGGTGAGGCCACGGGTGGCGATCCGTCCGGCGACGGAGCGCCCTCCGCAGAGGCCAACGGCCCGGACGACGAGGCCGACGCGGCGGGCGTCACGAAGCCCGACCTACCCACCTCGTAGGGGGGCTGTCCGCGCTCCCCAGCCCGTCCAATCGCCCCGGCCCCCGCCGTCCCCACCCTCAGGGTGTCCTTCGTCGATCGGCCCTCGGCCCTGTGGTTGTCGGGACAGGTGGAGGGATGGATGCAGGATCCGTCCACACATCCCCCTCCCAGCCCCCCGACCGGGGCGTACGGAGCCCGGATCAGAGACCCAGATCGAGGCCACGGCGGCTGTCGCGGAGGGCCTGCGCAGACGCCCGGAGGGCATTCCCCTCATCCTCGGCGAGGTCGGGGACGACGTGTCGCTTGACGCCCTCGATGCCGACGACGCAGGGCGTGCTGAGGCAGACGTTCGAGATGCCGTACGCCCCCTCCTGCCGCACGCTGACCGGGAGCACGTTCTGCTGGTCCTCCAGAACGGCGCGGACGATGCGCGTGATGACCACACCGATGGCGGTGTCCGTGTGCCCCTTCCGGTCGATGATTTCGTAGGCCGCGTTCCGCGCCTGCTCGAAGAGGGCCGCCATCTCGTCCGCGTCCCACGCCTGCCCCAGCACCGTGCGGCCCTGAATGTTCTGCCCGCCGATCATGGCGTTGCTCCAGATCGGCACCTCCGTGTCCCCGTGCTCGCCGAGAATGTAGGCGTGCACCGAGCGGGGGTCGACCCCGTAGTGCCGGCCCAGGAGGGCCCGAAAGCGGGCGGTGTCGAGGAGCGTGCCGGTCCCGATGATGCGCTCGTTCGGCCGCTCGCTCATCTCCTGCGAGAGGTAGGTCAGGACGTCGACCGGGTTGGTGGCCACCACCAGGATCGCACCCGGCGCGTGCTCGTCCAGTTCGCCGATGACCTCCCGATAGATGCGGGCGTTTCGCTCCAGCAGGTCGAGCCGGGACTCGTCGGGAGACTGCTGACTGCTCCCGGCCGAGAGTACGATGACCTGCGCGTCGCTCATGGCCGGGTAGTCGACGGCCCGGCACGTGACGCGCCCCACCAGAATCTGACCGTGCATCAGGTCCATGGCTTCCCCTTCCGCCCGCCGGGCGTCCTGGTCGAGCAGTAGAATTTCGCTGGCCAACCCCTGGTTGTAAAGCGCATAGGCGGCGGCCGTGCCGACGTTTCCGGTGCCGACGATGCCGACAGTTCGTCGCTGAATCATGGGGGGAGGATGGGATCGTGGCAATTCGGATGGGTGCGGCGGACGTCAGACCTCCAGCACGACGAGCAGAATCGTGAGGAGGAAGCTCACGACCAGGACCCCGATCGCGACGAGCGCCGCGGTGCTGCTCGTACGGGCCGTCCGGGCCGGACCCGCCGCCACCGCCGACCGGTCTGCAGAGGGTGCCGGCTCGCCGGGGGCCTCCGGGCCGTCGTCCGCCTGCGGCTCGGCCACGACCGGCATGGCGGACTCCACATCCGGGTCCGTGCCGAACGTGCCGATCTCGCTCCACGGGCCCTCCGTGTCGTTCGGGAAGAGAGCGCGCACCCGCCAGTGGAGTACCTCCGTCTGCTGGGGCAATTCCCCGAAGAGGGTGAGGGTCGTGGTCTGGTCGAGCGTCAGGTCGACGATGGAGGCGTCGAAGGCCGGCGAGGGGCTCACCTGGACGCGGTAGCCGCTGGCCTCCGGGACGCCCTCCCAGGTGAACGTCGCCGCCTCCGCGTCGACGGCGTCGCCCTGAACGGGGCGAATGGGCACTGGGGGCGCGTCGACCAGAAACTGGGCGGCCGCGTCGACCTCGTCGCTGGCGGCGACCCGGAAGGACGCGGCGTTGCACCAGGGCGCCTCGCCGCTCGTCTCGGCCCGCACGCGCCACACGACTGTCTCGGCCCCGGGCGGCAGTACCTCCGCGAGCGGGACGGCGGTCGGCCCGTCGACTCGCTCGTCGTAGTAGCACGTCTCGAAGTCCGACGAGGCCGCGAGTTGAAGACGATAGCCCGCCGCGTCCGGCACCGCCGTCCAGCGAAACTCGGGCGCGTCGGCGGTTATGGCCCGGCCGGCGACCGGATGCGTGGGTTGGGGGGCCGGAAGCGTTGAGGAGGGCGCGTCGGGACGCGGAGGCGATGCGGGCATACCGATACGTGAATAAATTCGCGAAGTCCGATTCTTGCTGGCGGCTGTCCACGGTTCCCAGTTATCGGGGAAAATGATTTGCGTACGTTCTCACGGATCGGCAAACACCGGAGCCAGATGGTGAGGTGGACAGTCAGTGACAATAACGTAAGAAGACGGGTCCTCTGCGTCCATCCCCACCGTGATTCAGACTGTAGGAACTTTTTTGCGCGGCCTGTGGGACCTCCTCCTACACGGGGTGCCTCTTTGTCTTCTGCCCCTCACCCGTTATCATAGGGATGTGCAATCCCCACGGCCCCTAGAGCGGAAGACTCGCCCTCCCGGCTCCGCGCGTCGGATCGGCCGCCGCCCGGCCCGGCCGTTCACCGATGTTTTCATCAGCCCCTCCCCGCTCTATGACGTTGAACATCGACTCCATTCTGTTTCCCACCGACTTCTCGGACGTGGCGGAAGGGGCCTTTGCCCACGCCGCCCACCTCGCCCTCCAGTACCACGCCACGATCCACGTCTTCAACGTGGTCTCGCCCGAGGACGGAGGCGACTCCAACCCGATGGACTTTCTCCCCGTCCAGCCGGCCGAGGGGACCGACACCGACGACACGGCGGTGCAGCACGTGGAGGTGCAGACCGCCACTCAGGAGCGCGGCACCGTGCCCGTCGTCTACTCGCGGACCGATAGTCCCTCCCCGTCGGAGGCAATCATCGACTACGCGGAGGAGCAGGACGTCGACCTCGTGGTGATGGGGACGCACGGCCGTCGGGGGATGGATCGGCTGCTCAGCGGCAGCGTCTCCGAAGAGGTGGTCCGGGGGGCGCGCTGCCCCGTCTTTACGGTCCTAGCCACCGAGGCGCAGGACCACGTGCCCACCATCTCGCGGGTGCTCGCGCCGGTGGATCTGTCGGACCAGTCGGACCTGGTCGTCGACCACGCGACGGCGCTGGCCGACGCCTACACCGCCCCGCTCGACCTCCTGCACGTCGTGGAGGAGGCCACCTACCCCAGCGCCTACGGCCTCGACCCGCTCACCCCGTCTCTCCCGGACGTGCAGGACCGCGCCCAGGAGGCCCTCGAAGCCCTGGCCGGCGAGCACGACCTCCACCCCGGCCCAATCAACGTGCACGTGCTGGCCGGCAACGCCGCCCGCGACATCGTGGAGTTTGCCGACGAGCACGAGGCGGACCTCATCGTGATGGCCACACACGGCCGCACGGGTCTGGAACGGTTCCTCATCGGAAGCGTCGCGGAGAAGGTGGTCCGCCGCGCCCAGTGTCCCGTCTTCACGCTCAAGACGTTCGGCAAGTCGCTGGACTCGGCGGATGAAGACGCATGAGGATGCGTGACCGCGAGGCCCGCGTCCCCCCGAGCCTCTGCCCGCAACGGGGCGCCGACGACGCCCCCGCCGCTCCGGGAACGGGAGGCGCAGTCACTCGGCCGCCGCGGGCTCGGCCACCTTCGAAAGCTTCGTCCAAAAGCCCGGAAACGACACCCGCGCGCACTCCGCGTTGTTGATGGTGGTGGTGCCGTGGGCCACGAGGCCGGCCACGCCCATCGCCATGGCCACGCGGTGGTCGTCGAAGCTGCCGACCCGCGTCCCCAGCAGGTTCGGGCCGTTGCCCTCGATGATGAGCCCGTCCTCTCGCTCCTGGATCTCGGCGCCGAGGGCATTCAGGTTCTCGGCCATGGCGTGGAGGCGGTCGGTCTCCTTGACACGGAGCTCCTCAGCGTCGCGGATCTCGGTGCGGCCCTCCGCGCAGGCCGCCGCCACGGCCAGCACCGGAATCTCGTCGATCAGGTTGGGGATGAGCCGGCCCCCGATGTCGACGCCGGAGAGCGCGGCGGAGCGGACGGTGATGTCGCCGACCGGCTCGGCGCCCAGCACGCGTTCGTTCTCGATCTCGATGTTGGCGCCCATGTCGTCCAGCACCTCCAGAAGCCCGGTGCGCGAGGGGTTGAGGCCGACGCCCTCGAGCCGCAGTTCGCTGTCGGGCACGAGCGACCCCGCGACGAGAAAGAAGGCCGCCCCCGAAAAGTCGCCCGGCACGGTCCAGGTGGTGGCGGGAACGGTGTGTCCCTCGCCCACCCGGAGCTCCCGCACGCCGCCCACCTCGTTGACCTCGAGGCCCAGCATGCGCTCGGTGTGGTCCCGCGAGGGAGTCGGCTCGACGACGACGGTCTCTCCCTCCGCGAAGAGGCCGGCCAGGAGCACGCAGGACTTGACCTGCGCGGAGGCCACCGGGAGGCGGTACTCGATGCCGTCTAGGCCGCCGCGGGGCACCCGGATTCGGATCGGGGCGTGGCCGTCGCGGAGCGAGAGGCGGGCCCCCATGGCCTTGAGCGGATCCGCGATGCGCTCCATCGGTCGCTGCCGGAGCGACTCGTCGCCGGTGAGGACGGACCCAAACTCCTGCCCGGCGAGCACCCCGGACAGCAGACGCATCGTGGTGCCGGAGTTGCCGCAGTCCAGCGGCTTGGACGGGGGCCGGAGCCCGCGGAGGCCGCGCCCCTCCACCTCGAGGTGCCCCTCGTCGTTTCGCTCGGCCGAGATGCCCAGCGTCCGCACGCAGTCGAGCGTCGACTGCGGGTCGGCCGAGTCCGGAAAGTGGCGAATCGTGGAGGTGCCGCGGCCAAGGGCGGAGAGAAGGGCCGAGCGATGGGCGATCGACTTGTCGGCGGGCAGCGAGACGGCGCCGCGCAGGGCGGCGGCCTGAGGAACCGTTTGGACCATTGGGGTGGGAGCAGCGACGGAGAGACTGTGCAAGTCCATGATAGCGAACAGCGGCCGGAGGATCCACGTGGCCGCCGAGCGTCGGGACGGAAGCGCAGGACACAGGGTCGAGAAGGGCGAGAGGGCGTGGGGGCGCGCCGACGGCCGGCCCTCGTGTTCTGTCTCAACTCGGCCGTCTCCTCTGCCATCCTCTCTTCCCGAGCGTCCTCACCACAGCGGCGTCTCGTCGCTTGCCTCCATCGGGAAGGCCTTGGTCATTTTCCGCAGCAGCGACTGCTTCTGCTCGTGGGGCAGGAACGCGTACCGAAATCCGTTCAGGGCCACCTCGCGCAGCTCCTGAGCCGTCAGGTTGCAGTGCCGATACACGCGCCACAGCTCCTCGGTCACGGAGGTGCGGCTGAAGAGCCGGTTGTCGGTGTTGACGGTGACCGGAATGTTGGCGTGTACGTAGGTCTCGATGGGATGGGCCTCCAGGCTCGGCACCGCCTGCGTGTGCACGTTGCTCGACGGGCAAATCTCCAGCGGGATCCGGTGGTCGGCGAAGTACTGCATCAGCTCCGGGTCCTTGCGCAGAGAGATGCCGTGCCCGATGCGGTGGGCCCCGCAGTAGAAGAGGGCCTGACGGATCGAGTCGGGGCCCCAGGCCTCCCCGGCGTGGATGGTGAGGTTGAGCAGATTGTTGCGGGCGTGGTAGAAGGCGTGGAGGTGGCCCTTCGGCGGATTCCCCGCCTCGCCGCCCGCCAGGTCGAAGGCCACGATGCCCTCGTGCCGGTGCTCCACCGCCATCTCGGCCAGGCGCATCGAGGCACTCTCGAACCGGTCCCGCAGCCCGCAGATGATGAGAGAGGTGCGAATGTCGAAGTCCGCCTCGGCGCGCTGCAGGCCGTTCAGCACCGCCTCGTTGACCGCCTCCAGGGACAGGCCCTCCTCCACGTGCAGGATTGGGGAGTAGCGGACCTCCAGGTACCGCACGTTCTCGGCGGCGTTGTCCTCCGCGAGTTCGTAGGCGGTTCGGGCAATGGCCTCGGTCGTCTGAAGCAGCGGAAGGGTGTACCGGAACCAGGACAGGTAGGCCTCCAGGGTGCCGGCCTCCTCGACGCCCCGCAGCGCCTCCCGGAGCCCCGCCACACTGTCGGCCGGCAGCAGGTCCGTCCGGCCCTGCCGGGTCGCCAGGTCGAGCATCGTCTCCAGCCGCATCGAGCCGTCGAGGTGGCAGTGAAGCTCGGCCTTGGGCCACTCGAGGATGTCGTCGCGGGTGAGCGCAGCGGCGTCGGCGGTCGGCTGGAGGGACATGGGCGGAAGCACATCGGTACAACAATACTGCTTGGGGCAGGAGGGGCCCGAGCCGGCGGCCCCCGCCTCGCGCCAAAAGTTTCCAAGACAACACACCCGGTCAGGGGGCTGTTTCGGAAAAGAGGAAACGGAACCCCCACCCTTCGATCTCGGTTGGGTAGCTCCATTCCGCGGTGCTCATCACCGACACCACGGACCCGCCAACCGACCGGCGTACGCTCCTCCCTCGGTCAGGGCCCCTCGTCCTTTGTTTCACCCGACCTTTCTCTCCGGCTATGGGTAGCTTCGGTCCCCTCGAGATTATTCTCATCTTCCTGGTGGTGCTCCTGATCTTCGGCGCCAAGCGCATTCCCGAGATTGCCCGCGGTATCGGGAAGGGCATCCGGGAGTTCAAGGACGCGACCAGCGAGATCTCACAGGAGCTCGAGTCCGAGGCGCAGAGCCGCCAGATCAATCGGCCCCAGTCGCCCCAGCACGGACAGCCTCAGTCGCGGCAGCCTCAGTCGCGACAGCCCCAGGAGACGTCCCAGCAGCAGTCCGCCCAGCAGGAGGCCCCGAAGCAGGAGGCCCCAGGGCAGGAGTCGTCTCCGGACCCGGCCGGCGACGAGTCGACCAACGACACGGCGGACACTCCCGACGAAAAGGCGGAGCCTTCTTCCTAGTCGCCGACGACAGGCGCGCCCCCTCCCTTCTGGGCGCGATTCCGCTCTCCTTCGCTCTGTGAAGCACCGCCGCCCAGCATGGACCACCCTACGTTCGCCGAGGCCCACCGGGCCCTCGACGCCGGCGAGACCAGTTGTGAGGCCCTGGTCTCCTCCTTCCTAAGCCGCATCGACGAGCGCAACGACCAGATCAACGCCTTCACGACCGTCGACCGCGACGGGGCCCTCAACCACGCCCGCTACCTCGACAGCCAGCGGGAGCGCGGAAACGCCCGTCCCCTCTCGGGCCTCGTCCTGGCGGTGAAGGACAACATCTGCATCCGGGGCTACCCGGTCACCTGCGGCTCGCGGATGCTGAAGGACTTCTCGTCCCTCTACGACGCGACGGTCATCGAGCGCCTGCGCGACGCCGGGGCCATCTTCATCGGGAAGACCAACTGCGACGAGTTCGCGATGGGCTCGTCGAACGAGACCTCCCACTTCGGCCCCGTGCGCAACCCCCACGACCCCGACTATGTGCCCGGCGGGTCGTCGGGGGGGTCGGCCGCGGCGGTGGCGGCGGGCATGTGCCACGCCGCCCTCGGGAGCGACACCGGGGGCTCGGTGCGACAGCCCTCGGCGTTCTGCGGCGTCGTGGGCCTGAAGCCGACCTACGGCCGGGTAAGCCGCTCGGGCCTCGTGGCCTTTGCCTCGTCGCTCGACGTGATCGGGCCCCTCGCCCGCAGCGTCGAGGACGTCGCCACGCTCCTCAACGTCATCGCGGGCAAGGACCCCAGCGACTCGACCAGCGCCCCCGTCGAGGTGCCCGACTACACCGACGCCCTCACCGGCACCGTCGAGGGCCTCCGCGTCGGCCTCCCCGAGGAGTACTTCACTGAGGGCCTGGACCCGGCCATTCAGGAGATGGTGCGCGACGAGGTCGCCGCCCTCGAGGACCAGGGGGCGACCGTGGAGACCGTCTCGCTCCCCCACACCGAGTACGGCGTCGCGACGTACTACCTGCTCGCCACCGCCGAGGCCTCCAGCAACCTGGCCCGCTACGACGGCATCCGCTACGGCTACCGCGCCGACTTGCAGGACACCAAGCAGCGCCTCCGCGAGCAGCGCGAGGCCCTGCAGGAGGAGCTCTCCGCCGCCCGCACCGCGGGCGACGAGGCGCGGGTCGCCGAGCTCGAAGCTCAGCTCGACGACGAGCAAAGTGCCCTCGACGCACTCTACACCCGCACCCGGACCGAGGGCTTCGGCGACGAGGTGAAGCGCCGCATCATGCTCGGGACCTACGCCCTCTCGGCCGGCTACTACGACAAGTACTACGAGAAGGCCCAGCGCGTCCGCACCCTCATCCGGCACGACTTCGACCGGGCCTTCGAGGACGTCGACGTGCTCGTGACACCGACCACCCCGACCCCGCCCTTTCAGCTCGGCGAGAAGACCGACGACCCGCTGGAGATGTACCTCAACGACATCTATACGGTGACGGCCAACCTCGCCGGCATCCCGGGCCTGACCGTCCCGATCGGCACGCACCCCGACCATTCCGACCTGCCGGTGAGCCTCCAGCTTCTGGGCCCCCACTTCGACGAGTCGGTACTGCTGCAGGTGGGTGATGCGGTGATGCGTGATGAGTGATTCGTGATGCCCGGCATGGTCGCGCGGCGTGCGAGGAGGAACCGCGCCGGTACCTGTATCCGGCCGCGCTCCTCACATCGCTCGGCCCCCGATTTTGGATCATTCTTTTCCGGCGCCGCTGGCGGTTCTTCGCGCCGGTCGGTACCATGCCCCTCGGAGGATGTGCTCCCCGCCGGGCCGACTCCTCACTCTGCACTCCGCATTCCCCACTCCGAACTCCCCACTGGCATGAGCATTCTCGTCGACAGCGACACGCGTGTAGTGGTCCAGGGCCTGACCGGGTCCGAGGGCTCTTTCCACGCCGAGCAGATGATCGACTACGGCACGAATGTGGTGGCCGGCGTCACGCCCGGCAAGGGCGGACAGACCCACCTCGACCGGCCGGTGTACGACACCGTGGCCGGGGCCGTCGAGCACGAGGACGCGAACACGTCCATCATCTTCGTCCCGCCCCCCTTTGCCGCCGACGCCATCCAGGAGGCCGCCGACGCGGGCGTCGACGTGATCATCTGCATCACGGAGGGGATCCCGCAGGCCGACATGAAGCCGACGTACCACTACGCCAAGAAGCAGGGCGCCCACCTCATTGGGCCGAACTGCCCCGGCGCGATCACGCCGGGCGAGGCGAAGGTGGGCATCATGCCGGCGATGATCTTCGAGCCGGGCCCCATCGGGCTCATCTCGCGCTCGGGCACCCTCACCTACGAGGCCGTCGACCAGCTCACCCGGGCCGGCTACGGGCAGAGCACGGCCGTCGGCATCGGCGGAGACCCCGTCATCGGCACGCGCTTCGTCGATGCGCTCGAGATGTTTGAGGACGACCCGGACACCGAGGGGGTCGTCCTGATCGGCGAGATCGGCGGGTCCGACGAGCAGGAGGCCGCCCGCTACATCCGCGACCACATGAGCACGCCGGTGTTCGGCTTCATCGCCGGACGCACGGCGCCGCCGGGCCGCCGCATGGGCCACGCCGGGGCCATCGTCTCCGGCGGGTCCGGCACGGCCGAGGCCAAGTTCGAGGCCCTCGAGGCCGCGGGCGCGACGATCGTGAAGAACCCGGCCCTCATCGGCGAGACGGTGCGGGACGTGATGGGGTAGCATCTGCGGCCGGCGCGGCTCGGCCCCATCCGCACCGTTCCCCCTGTCGAACGGCTCCCACAAGCCCCCGCGCCCGGGCAGAGAACGCCGTTGCGGCCCGGTGCCCACCGCGTGGCTCCCGTGAGTGCCTCGGTTCCCTTCTCAGTGCGCCTGGTCTCGACGGTCCTGCCTGCCGGGTACTTGCCGTGTGCCCCAACCGTTGGGATCTCCCCGGCGAGGGGACGCGTCACAGACTCGCCCTTCCCCCCCTCGCTCTTCGCCCTACTCCCGCCATGCTCGATCAAGCCACCTTCGTCGTCGGCGCGGCGCGGTGGGACCAGCTCCCGACCGACGGCCGCCCCGAAATTGCGTTCGTCGGCCGGTCGAACGTCGGCAAGAGCTCGCTGCTCAACGCCCTGCTCGGCCGGAAGAACCTCGCCTACACGAGCAAGACGCCCGGCAAGACGCAGCAGCTCAACTACTTCCGGGTCGACGACCGCTTCTACGCCGTCGACCTGCCGGGCTACGGCTACGCGAAGGCCCCGAAATCCGCCCGCGCCGAGTGGGCACAGCTACAGGAGCGCTACCTGGACGAGCGGCCCCCCCTCCGCGGGGTCGTGCAGCTGATCGACAGCCGGCACCCGCCGATGGACAGCGACATCGCCCTCATCGAACGGCTCGACCGGGTGGGAATTCCGCATCTCCTGGCCCCCACGAAGGCCGACAAGCTCTCGGGCAACGGGCGGGCCCAGGCCGAGCGACGGGTCGCGGACTGTCTGTCCGACCTCGGCCTGGAGCGGCCCGTCGTTCTCACCTCGGCCGAAACAAACCGCGGCGTCGGCGCCCTCCGCGGCTGGATTCGGGATCGGCTCGAGGGCTAGCCGTTCTCTTCTCCCGCCGCACGCGGCACAGACTTAGCCGGTTTTTTACGCCGCCCCGCTGCACTTCGTGAGCGGTGTGGCCTTAGTTATGACCTGCTCGTGTCCCTTCCTCCCCAGACCGACTCGTTCCGTCCATGTCGCACACCGTCCTCCTCACCGATCCGATCGATCCGGTCGGCCACGACATCCTGCGCCGCCACGACGTTGAGGTCGACGAGCTGCTCGACTACGACGAGGCGACGCTCCGAGAGCACCTGAAGCAGGCCCACGGCTGGATCGTACGGAGCGGCACGACGGTGACGCCGGAACTCATCGACGAGGCCGACTCCCTCCAGGTGGTCGGCCGGGCGGGCGTGGGCGTCGACAACATCGACCTGGACGCCGCCACGCGCCGGGGCATCCTGGTGTGCAACGCGCCGGACGGCAACACCATCTCGACGGCCGAGCACGCCTGCGCGATGCTGCAGTCGATGGCCCGCACCATTCCGCAGGCCAACCACTCCCTCCGAGACGGCCACTGGGACAAGAAAAAATTTGCGGGGGCCGAGCTGCACGACAAGACCCTCGGCATCGTCGGGATCGGCAAGGTGGGCCGGGCCGTCGCCGAGCGCATGCAGGGCTACGGGATGGACCTCCTCGGCTTCGACCCGCTGGTGTCCGACGAGGTCGCCGACCGGATCGGGGTAACGCTCGTCCCGCTCGACGAGCTGCTGGACCGCAGCGACTTCATCACAATCCACGCGCCGCTCAACGACGAGACGCGGGGCATGATCGGGACCGAGGAGCTCGCCCGGTGCAAGGACACGGTGCGCGTCGTGAACTGCGCCCGCGGCGGCATCGTCGACGAACAGGACCTCCTCGACGCCCTCAACGACGGCGAAGTGGCCGCCGCGGCGCTGGACGTCTACTCCGAGGAGCCGCCCGAGTCCGAGTTCCTGTACGACCTGATCGGCCACCCGAACGTCGTGGCCACCCCCCACATCGCCGCTACGACCGGCGCCGCGCAGGCGAAGGTCGCGCGGCAGATCGCCGAGCAGGTCGTGAGCGCCCTGCACGGGGAGCCGGTCGATACGCCGGTGAACGGAATGGCCCTCAAGATGGCCGGCCAGGAGGAGGTCCAGCCCTACATGCGCCTTGCCGACCGG
>JBDGQP010000141.1:0-414 GCA_042218975.1 Salinibacter sp. | reverse complement strand
GATCGCCGAGGAAAACGTCAAGAGCCTCACGGTGCGCTGCCGCGGGGACGTCCCGCGCCGCTACGCCGAGGTCCTCTCGGTGGCCGCCCTGCGGGGGGTCCTGAATCAGTGGGCCGACGAGCCGGTCAACTTCATCAACGCCCCGGTGCTGGCCGAGGAGATCGGCCTGCGCTTCCGCGAGTCCCGCGAGTCGGAGGGCGGCAGCTACACCACCCTCATCGAGGTCGTGGCCCAGACCGCCGAGACGGAGCACGTCGTGGCCGGCACCATTCTCAACGGCGACGACCTGCGGCTCGTGCGCGTCAACGAGTACGACCTAGAGACGCGTCCGGAGGGCGAGATGCTCTTCTACAAGAACATCGACCGGCCGGGCATGCTGGCCGCCGTGGGACGCCTCCTGTCGGAGGCCGACAT
>JBDGQP010000140.1:0-3372 GCA_042218975.1 Salinibacter sp. | reverse complement strand
TTAGACCCTGCTACTAGGTCCGTCTCCCCCTTCCTGGGACGGATTCCCAACACATGCGGCCCATACCGCATGTGCTTAGTCCCGTAGAGCGGTCCCACCGTCCTGTCGGTGGGCAGTTCTGTGGAAAGAACAGCATCCGAGCCCATAATTTCTCGGCTCACAGTGGTGGTTGGGTTGCGACAGCCGACCAAACAAATTCGAAGACCTCTGTGGTTCTAGAAACTTACTTCGCAATAACAGCAACGAAGGGACCTTTGTACTGATCGATCGTCCTTTCTTCAAATCCCTTTTGGGAGGAAACAAGTCGGGGGATTCGACCCCTCGGGCATGCTTGTCTCGGACGATCTTACCCGGTAGGGGAGGGCGAACAGGAACGACCCCCAGCACACGGTCCGGGGTGGTTTCCTCGTCTGGGCTACTAATCCTCCCTGAGCTCCGATACAGTTCTGGCCCGGACCTCGGTCGCTCGGTTCACCTCCGATGTCTCGAGGGGTTTGACCTCCTCGTACTTCTCGTGGATGAGGTCCCGTATCACGTCTTCGGAATGATTGCTGATCTCCTCCTGGGTAAGGTCGTCCAGAACAAGCGCGTAGATATCAATCTTCGGGGCACTGAGTCGCTCCACCTCCTCAGAGTATCCGTCTTCCGACCCATCTATGGCAACACTCTCTCGCGTTGACTGCTTTGGTGGATCGGGTACGTGTGGCTGGTCCTCATTCTCATCTTCGATGATGAACCTCACGTGGGTCGGTGTCTGGCCCTGACGTTCGACCTGGTACTTGAAAGCAATATCGGTTCGTTCGGCGATCTCCTGCCTTGTTTTATCGATCACCTTGCGCTTGAAGTCGGAGAAGCGAGAGTAACTGTGCTCACAGGAAAGAATCTCGCGAAGCTCTTTGATGCTGATGCGCAGATGCCGGAGGTCGGATCTCATCTTCAGAAGTTCGTACATCCTCATCGAGTGCTGCGAGGTCAGGCGCATGAAGTTTCGCAGCCGGTACATCGTAAATCTCTTCTTTAGCTGCAGAAGGAACGGTCTCATGGCCTTGTTGAACTGCGCCACGATGCAGCCGTCTCCTTCCACGTACTCACACATTACGATCGGGCTGTATCCCCGGTAGCGGCGCTTGCCGTTGACCTCGTCGCGAATGTAGACCTCCTGTTTCAGAAGCTTCGAACAGATGGCCTCTGCTCGCTCGTAGAGAGCACCGTAGTCGGTTCCCGACAGCTCCATGAGGTCTTTAATGTAGATCTTCTGAGGAGCGAAGGCCTCATCCTCTTTGTCGAGCTGTGATATCATCATCCCCACAACTCGGTGCTCAAGGCGAGTCCAGTTGGCCTTTGCGCGGACAAGGTCGTTGGCTTTAACGACCATCTCGCTCCCGTCGAACAGCTTCAGCTGCGGTTCGGACATAGGTGCGGGTACGAAGAGATGAGAGTTGATTCCTTACGGCTGATTCTTTGAGGTACAGGAACTGTCGTGTCGATTGCCGTCGACGCTCCCGGCCGGATTCGTCTGAGAGATCCTTGGTCATCCGGCTGGTGCGGAGCGTGGACGCCAGTGCTCAGACTTACCTACCAATAAGATCATGGGCGGGCAGCCCGGATTTCTCGGCCCCGAAACATCCCGTGTCTTACCGTGTGGTCCAGGGTCATCCGCCCCACCGGAAGCTCTTTCCGGACTGGAGGTACGGACGTTTTTGCCCATGCTAGTGTCTCGGTCATGGTGCGGTCCACACCCGGGGTAAGTCCACTTCTGAAGGTCAGGAGACGTAGGCTTTCCCGGATGACGGCAACCGGGGTAGCGTCATCCTCGGGAACGGAACCGACGGTCAATTCCAAGTACGGTGTCATCTTCTTTCACTTTGTGTCGGCCCATCCGGACGAGCGTGTACCGCCCGGCACCAGTGACCGACTGCGTTCGGGTCCTGTTCTGGCGAATCTCTTTCATACTGGACGTCTCACGGACGGTGATTGGGGCTTCGTGAATGAGTGAGAAGTGTCTGTGCACCTCCCTCACAAGGGAATTGCTCTAACGGGCGCTCCTTGCACTACACCCAATACCATAACATTGGTGGTGGTGAGAATCGACAGGGTACTCTCATTCCTTCGTACCTGAAGGAGCGGACTTTCGTCCCATCGTGGGACATCTGAGGCGTCCACTCTCATCAATTCGTACCTGTCCCCCCCATTGCAAAATTATTTTATTGAAACATTGTTTATTGAAGGGCAAACCTAGAACGATGACCCTCAGAAGGTTATGTGGACTGGGTACGAGAGAATGAGAGCCTGGGTACGAGAGAATGAGAGCAGGGTACGAGAGAATGAGAGCCTGGGTACGAGAGAATGAGAGCCTGGGTACGAAGGAATGAGAGCGTCTTTTGCGGCGCAAAACCGGCCGCTACGAAGGAATGAGAGCGTCTAAAACTGACTACGTGCTGGCCCGCACCGGGTACGAAGGAATGAGAGTAATCAAGGGATACGAAAGAATGAGAGTGAGCAGGAAGGCTACGAAAGAATGAGAGCAGCCCCCAGATCGCAGCCGAGGGGACCGCTGCCTTCAACGTCCGATGTGTCGATTTTCGGCCGGGTCGATTCGAAACAGTGGGCAGCACCGCGAGGCGAACCATCGCCTTGATCCCCACGGCAGAGGGTGTATGGAAGGACATTTGCTGCTGAAAAAGCGCGGCAACAGTGACGAGGACTTGCACTCACCGCAGCATCGACCCGAGCGCCCCGTTTTCTTCCCGCACCCTCCATTCCATCACGTACCATGCAGAGCGACTACCACGATCCCGTCGCCCGCGAGAGAGATCAACGCCGAGAGCTCCGCGCCGGCATCGACGTGATATTCGAGGCCCTCTCCCACATCCAGGCTTCCCTGGAGACTTCCTCGGAAGAGGAGCGCGAAGAGTCCTATCGAACCTTCAAGGAAGCGCTCTACGACCGCCTTGAGCATCTTATCGAAAAGCGGCGGAAGGAGGATCTCTTTCCTGAAGAGGCCCAGGTGGAGACGGCCGCAGAGAATGGGGCGGCAGAGCAGGCAGGCCCCTCCACGGAGGAAGGCATTCCCGATGAATCAGGCACGGCAGGACAGGACAGTTCCGATGCCGATACCCTTGAGAAGCTCTGGCCGTCCGCCGCTGAAGAACAGACCCGCGGTGGGAAGACTCGGCGCCACAAGACAGCCCCGTAAGATCCTCCCGCCGACTTGGGTCCACGCCGACCGGGGAACTGGCTGTTGAGACCTGGAAGGAGAACCTCAAGTCGGCTCGTGCCGGCATACCGACCCGTGCAAGGTTCCAACGTCCGTCTTCTGCTTGCGGCGATGCACGGTCCGCAGCGACCGCGGACGATCGCCTTGCGTACGTT
>JBDGQP010000014.1:0-20624 GCA_042218975.1 Salinibacter sp. | reverse complement strand
CGCCGGGCATCCGCTCGTGCCGGGCCGCTACCAGCACGTGGGGCAGCCCGTCCTTATCCCCGGCGACATGGGCCGCTACTCGTACGTCCTCGTGGGCACCGACAAGGCGATGAACGAGACCTTCGGCAGCACGTGCCACGGCGCCGGCCGACGCATGAGCCGCCGCCAGGCCCGCAAGACGGCCGGCAACCGCAACATCACCGCCGAGCTCGCCAACGAGGGCATCGTGGTCCGCGGCGAAAGCAGCCGCACCGTGCGCGAGGAAATTTCGGCGGCCTATAAAGACGTGGCCGACGTGGTGGAGGCCGTCGAAGGGGCGGGCCTCTCCGAAAAGGTCGCTCAACTCCGTCCCCTTGGGGTCATCAAGGGGTGACTCGCCGGCACAGAGGCTCGGTGTCCACGGAACGAGAGAAAAATTGTAAGGACGGCGTCGGGCACCGTCGCTGTGGGGGATGCCCATGGCAAAACGAGGCCGGTCGGGTACGGGCTTCCGCGTCGCAGGTGAGAATTTATTTCCGGAATGGTTCTTGATGAAGTTGCATTTCGGAAACTCCTGCGATCGTCGTACAAAATGAAACAAATGAACGGAAGCTCTCTACAACGCGGTGCCACTCTTCACACGCGCTCTTCATTCACAAATAGCGGCCGGGCATTCGGCTCGGCACGCTCTACTGCCATGAAAAGCGTTCGACGTCTGGTCCTCTACGTCGCTTCCGCCGTCGGTGTGTGGATTCTCGTCAGCTTTGCCGGCGCCATGGTGGACAGCGCCAACGCGGCGTTCTGGTCCGACAGTCTGATGTGGGCACTTCTCTCCTCTCTCGTTGTGGCCCCGGCCCTGCTGTTGGTGTGCGACCCCTTTTCCGACTCGCAGGAGCACGCGTCTTCGCAGTCCCAACCGACCTCGCAGTCCCAACCGACCTCGGCCGACGAAGACCAGGCGCCCCTCGTCGAGGAGGGGGCGGGCGAAATGCGTACGCTCTGGCCCGAACCCGAGACGGAGCCGAACCAGGAGGCGGGGTAGCCCTTGCAGGACGCCCGCGAGGATCAGGAGCACACCGACGCCCGGGGACCCTGCGTAACTGCTCCGGGGCGCGTGCTTGTCCGCGTCCTCAAGAAAATTGGGCCGGGTGCCTGCTCTCCCAGGAAGATCCGTGGGCGGCCGTTGGCGAGAGCGAAGAAGGCTTCCGTCACGCAGCCCGCGATCGGTGGGCGCTGCGCTGCGCGCGACCGTTGGCCTCGTCCTCGTGTGCGATTGCAGCCGGGCCGTCGTCCCGATCCGGCGGGGTCCGGGGCTAGCGCCCCACGTGCCACCCGTCTCGTGCCGGGGGGAGCTTTATTGATCGTTCTGCTCGTCCGGAGCGGTACCCGGGCCGCCCGCTCCCTCCGCCGCCTGCATCTGTGCCCGAATCGTCGGCAGCGCCTCGGGGTGGTGGTCGCGGAGGTACGCCACGAGGGCCTCCCGGATCTCGCACCGAAGTTCCCAGAGCCGGGGCGCATTCTCGGCACTGGCGATGGCCCGGAGCTCGATGGCCCGCTCGGTCGTGTCCGTAACGTGAAGGGCACAGGCATCCCCGTCCCAGTACTCGGAGGCCTCAACCACGCGCCGGAGCTCGTCGCGCACCGCCGCCACGGGCGTCCGGTGGTCGACCCGGAGAAAGACCGACCCGATCAGGTCCGTCGAGGTGCGGGTCCAGTTTTGGAACGGCTTCTCGACGAAGTGGGTGATCGGCATCACGATGCGGCGCCGGTCCCAGACGCGCACCACGACGTACGTGAGCGTGATCTCTTCGACCCAGCCGAACTCGCCCTCGACGATCACGACGTCGTCGACCCGAATGGGCTGGGTGAGGGCAATCTGGATGCCGGCGATGAGGTCGCTGAGCGTGTTCTGGGCCGCGACCCCCGCCACGATGCCGACGATCCCGGCCGAGGCGAGAATGCCGGTGCCCAGCTCCCGGAACGGCTCGTACTGCAGCAGGACGAGCCCCACGGCCAGTACCACGATGATGACCGATGCGATCCGACGCAGGATGCGGACCTGCGTGACGATCCGGCGGGCCCGGAGGTTGTTCGGCGCATCGGTCGTGTAGTGGGCCGACACGGCCTCCTCGGCCGCGAGCAGGACGGCCACGACGAGCCACGTCGCCGCGCCGATGAGCCCAACGAACAGGACCCCGTCCACCGCGACCGCAGCCTCGGGGGGAAGGGCGTCCCGCCCTCCCGGAAGGACCGCGTACACGAGGCCCGTGGGCACGAGCAGGCGCAGCGGGCCCGGTAGGCGGCGGAGGAGGGCGTCTCGGAGGGAGTGGGGCCCTCCGGGGCCCCGGAACAGTCGACGGACGAGGCGCAACAGGAGCGCATGTCCCAGCAGGCCGAGGAGCGCGGCCCCACCGAGGAGCCCCACGCTCCAGAGCCAGGAGGGGCCAGTACCGACGAACTGATCGAGGAACGACGGGTCCACGGGCACGGCATTAGAGCAGGCAGAGAACGAGACGGCGAGGGCAGAGATTCAACCAACGTGTGCGGGGCCGAGACTGCAACCCCCGTCGGCGTGTGGACCGGCGGCCCGGCCGTCTTCAGGTGTCGGCCACGGAGGGGAGAGGGCCCGGGACACTTTCTAGGGCCGGCGTCGTAAGAGGGAAATCACATTCCTTTACACGTTCTCCCCGAGACGTTTTTCGTGCCCATGGAGCGTCGCACCTTCCTCAAGCTCGGCAGTCTCGCCCCGTTCGCCGCGAGTTTTAACCCCTTCGAGGCGTTTGGCGACCAGAAGATCCGGGCCGGTCTCATCGGCAGTGGCTGGTACGGGAAGACCGATCTCTTCCGCCTCCTTCAGGTGGCCCCCGTGGAGGTTACGGCCCTCTGCGACGTCGATTCCCAGATGCTCGACGAGGCCGCCCGCAAGGTGGCCGAGCGCCAGTCGTCCGGGAACCGGCCGGCCACCTTTGGGGACTACCGCCGAATGCTGACGCAGAGCGAGCTCGACGTCGTCATCATCGCCACGCCCGACCACTGGCACGCCCGGCCCATGATTGCGGCCGTGCAGGAGGGCATCGACGTTTACCTCGAGAAGCCGATCAGCCACGACGTCGTCGAGGGCCAGGCCATGCTGCGGGCGGCCCGGACGTACGACCAGACGGTGCAGGTCAACCTGGAGCGCCGCAGCACCCCCCATCTCATGGAGGCGAAACGGCGCGTCGTCGACGCCGGCCTTCTCGGCGACGTCGGCCACGTGGAGATCTGTTGCTACTACCACATGCGCGACACGTCGACCCCGCCCAACATCCAACCCCCGCCCCACCTCGACTGGGACCGCTACACGGGCCCCGCGCCGCTGCGCCCGTACAACGAGATCATCCACCCGCGCGGCTGGCGCAACTTTACCGAGTACTCGAACGGCATCATCGGCGACATGGGCGTCCACATGCTGGACATGGCCCGCTGGATGCTTGACCTCGGCTGGCCGCGCCGCGTGCACTCACAGGGTGGCATCCAGGTACAGACCGACGCCAAGGCCAACATCGCCGACACCCAGACGGCCACGTTCGACTTCGACGACGTCACGATGACCTGGCAGCACCGGACGTGGGGTACCCCGCCGGACCCGGACTATCCCTGGGCGGCCTTCTTCTACGGGGACCAGGGCACGCTGAAGGCGAGCGTCAAGCGCTACGACTTCGTGCCCGAGGGCGACGGCACGCCGCTGCACGGCGACGTCGTCTACGAGCTCGACAAGTACCCCAAGGACCGGACCGAGGAGGCCCTCGAGAAGCATGTGGCCCCCGCCATTCGCCGCCATCAACTCGACTTCCTCCGGGCGATCGACAAGGGCACCCGTCCCGTCGCCGACATCAAGGAGGGCTACATCTCGACGACGAGCTGCATCCTCGCCAACCTGTCCCGTCGCCTCGGCCGCGCGCTGCGCTGGGACCCCGAGGCCGGGCGCGTGGAGGACGACGCGGAGGCGAACCGGCACCTGAGCCGGGCCTACCGCGACCCGTGGAGCCACCCGACCCCGGACACGGTATGAGCGGCGTCGGTGTCACCCGGCACTTTTCCACCTCGGCCCCACCCCTTCGTGCACGACTCTTCGCCTCGACAACGCATCGGTATGCAGCCTGCCTTCTCCTCGTTCTCCCGTCGGATTTCCGGTCTGCTCGTCGGCCTCCTGGTTGCGGCGCTAGCCCTGGGCGGGTGCCAGACGAACTCGTCCGGGGAGGGCGGCCCCGATCCCTCCGCGCTGGACTGGACGCCCCCGCCGCAGTCCGGGTGGACCTCGCTCTTCGAGGGCGACAGCCTTGCCCACTGGACGGTCCGCTCCGAGGCTGCCCGGGACATCTGGCGCGTGCAGGACGGCGTCATCGACTGCTCGCCCCAGGCCCTCCCTGAGGGCGTCGACAAGCACCTCTGGTCGAAACGGGAGTTCGGGGACGTGCAGCTCCGCCTCGAGTGGCGCATCACGGACACGAAGGGCGGCCCCTACGCCATGCACCCGATCCGCCCCGACGGCTCGTACGAGACGAACGACGAGGGCGAGCCCGTCACGATCCAACGCCGACTCCGGGATCTACCTCCGCGGCACCCCGAAGGCACAGGTCAACATCTGGAACTGGCCGGTCGGGTCGGGGGAGGTCTACGGCTACCGGACGGACGACTCGATGCCCCCCGAGGTGCGGGCCGGCGTCACCCCCACGACGCGGGCGGACAAGTCGCTCGGCGAGTGGAATACCTTCGTGATCACGATGAAGGGCGACCGCCTCACCGTCGAGCTCAACGGGACGACGGTCCTCGAGAACGCCCGGCTCCCCGGCGTGCCCGAGGCCGGCCCTCTCGCCCTCCAGCACCACGGCGGCTACAACAAAAAGACCGACACCTGGAACGCCGCGTCGAGCCTGGTGCAGTTTCGCGACATCTACGTCCGGGAGCTGTAGCGGCCCGATACGAACCCCGCATGCACTCGATCTCGCCGAGTGCACGCTCCGCTCGGGTGTGGATGCCTGGAAGGATGGATGTATGGACGTATTTTGCTTCCATACTTCCACACGTCCTCACATCCAAACCCGCCAGAGGCCGAAGGCCGACCGACGCAGTAAATCCTGCCACAGGACTCGGATCAAAAGATGCTGGTGGCCCCCGGCAGGCGCACCGTGGTGGCGCCGGAGAAGGGGACGACGAGCCGGCCCTGCTCGGCGTCGTACTCGTATTCGGACTCGGGGAGCCGCTCTCCGTCGCGGATCACCGTCCCGACGTCCTCGGCGTAGATCTCGAGGCGCCCGTCGTGGCCCAGCGCCCCGAACGACACCTCGAGGCCTTCGTCCATGGGCCGACTGGTGATCGTGCGGACCCGCTCGCCGGTGTAGTAGTCGAACGTCGTCGTCTCCGAGCGGGCCGGGAAGACCTCGATGCGCAGCGCGGGCTGCCAGTCCTCGAGCCAGCGCTGGTTCGCCTCCAGGATGTTGCCGCGGGGAATGATGCCCCCCTCCCGCACGAACCGCGGGACCGTGCCCAGCGGGGCCGGCTCGGTGACCGTGCGGCCGCCCGCCTCCACGGTGGTCCGGTCGTTGTAGTTCAGCCACCGTCCCTCCGGCAGGTACACCGCTCGCTCCCGCACGCCGGCTCGGGAGACAGGGGCGACCAGCAGATTGGGGCCATAGAAGAACTGGTTCCACATGTCCGTCACCTTCGGGTCCTCCGGGGCCTCCAGCAGCATGGCCCGCATGACCGGCACGCCCGTCTGGTGGGCCTGGTAGAGCACCGACCGGGTGTAGGGGATGAGGTCGTGGTGGGTCTGCGTGGCCTTCCGGGTCACCTCGAGGACCTGGGCGTCGCCGCCGTAATACCACTGATCGCGGCCGTCCAGCATGAACTCCATCATCGGCGAGTAGGTGCTGAACCCGATCCACCGCAGCAGGAGCTCCTTGCTCGGGTTCTTGTCGTAGCTGCCCGTGTCCGAGCCCCACATTGGCACGTTCAGGAGGCCGGAGCGGAGGCCGTTCTTGATTGAGGTGCGAAGGCCCTGGAAGGTGTCGCGCGGGTCCCCGTTCCAGTGGGCCACCCAGCGGCGGCTCTTATCGTGCAGGCTCCGGGCAAAGATGAAGAAGTTTTCGCCGTGACGGGCCTGCATCTGCTCGTGGGCCGCCCGGTTGAAGAGGGTCACCTGCTGGTTGATGAGCGAGTCCGGCATCTCTCCCTCGCCCCCGCGGTCGATCTTGTAGCCGTAGACTCCGGTCTCGCCGGACGGCAGCCGTACGTCGTTGGCCAGGCTGTCGAGAAAATCCTTGTAGTAGAGATATACGTCCGTCTGGCGCAGGTCGCCGGAGGGATGCTCGGTGTATCCCCGGAAGAGGCGCCCCTGGTTGGCGACCCCCGCCTTCAATTCTTGGGCCGTGCGGCCGGTAATCCAGTAGAGCAGGTGCATGCCATTCTCCCGCAGGGTCTGGGCCATCGCGCCCGGATCGGGGAAAGCGGGCCCGAACGCTTTTCCGCCCCAGCCCCAGTCGCCGGTCGTGAAGGGCCGGTCGATCCACATCGTCGACGCCGGAAACCGGTGCTCCTGAAGCATCTCCACGTCGCGCTCAAGGAGGGCCTGGGCGTTGGCGACGTCGACCTGCGGGGGGATGTTGTGGTGGTCGTCCCGCCACCAGATCGAGCTCATCGCCCAGAGCGGCGGCATCTCGGGGGGACCCGCCAGGCGGTTGTACTCGCGCAGGATGCGCTTGTAGGAGGGACCGTAGAGGAGATGGTACGTCAGGGTGCCGGTCTGGAACCGGAGCCGGGTCGTGTCGGCACGGGCGACGGCGTAGTGCCCGGAGGCTTGCGTCTCGGCGTAGACCCCGAGGCCGTTGGACATCATGTAAAAGGGGGCGCGGACGGAGGCCGCGTAGACCTGGTCGTGCTGGTAGTCCTTCCCCACGAGGGCGTGGGCCACGCCGCGGTTGTCGAGCCCGCCGCCGTGGGCGTGCTCCCAGAGGCCGTAGTAGTGTTGGCCGTCGTCCTCGAAGGCGACGCTCACCGACGCGTCGGGGGCCGGGTGGTCCAGGGTGAGGGTCGCCCGGCGGCCGCGGTCGAGGGACAGCTCCAGGGTCGCGGGGCGGGCGAGGTGCGCCAGGGCCAGTTTGGCCGTTAGGCGCCGGCCGTCCACCTCGACGTCGTAGGCCTCCGTCACGCGCTGCGACAGGACGCCCTGCCGGAACGCCGTCTCGGCGTGGGTCAGGAGAACGGTCCCGCTTCCGGCCGCCCGCACCTCGAAGCCGTAGGGCTCCTCGGTAAGCGTGACTTCCAGGTGCTCGGACCGGAGGGTGTGGGACTGTGCCGCCGCGGGGCCCCGCGGCGCGAGGAGGGTGCAGGCGAGGAGGAGGGCGGACACGCGTCGAAGCAGGGTCATGGGGCAGCGGGGCACGGAACGAGACGAAACGGTCGGGGGCGGTACGCGGCCCGTCGGCCATCGGGGCAGGCACAAACCAACGTGGGGACGCGCCGGAGAAGATGCAATGTCGGGGGCGGAGGCCCGGTCGGGAGAGCGGGCGGCTCGTGCGGCCGGGCGGCGACTCACTCTTCGGTCACGGACACGCCCACCGAATCGGCAAACGCCTTCATCTGGGCCCGCATCGCCTCCACCCGCTCGGGATGGCCCGAGGCTCGGTTGAACCGCTCGGCCGGGTCGTTCTGCAGGTCGAAGAGCTGGGTCGTGTCCCCGGCCACCCGCAGCTTCCACCGCCCCTCCCGCATCGCCTCCAGCCCCCCGTCGAGGAAGTAGTAGTACCGCTCGCGGGGGCTCTCCTCCGTCTGCCCGCTCAGAAACGGCATCAGGTCGTGCCCGTCGACCGGGTGGTCGGGAAGCTCTGCCCCCGCTGCCTCGACGAGGGTGCGGTAGATGTCGGGGCTCGCCACCAGCGCGTCGGTGTCGACCCCCGCCTCCACGCGGCCGGGCCACCGGATCATGGCCGGCACCCGCCCCCCGCCCTCATAGCTGGTGTGCTTCCAGCCGCGAAGGGGCCCCGGCGAGCCGGCGTGCCAGGGCTTGTTGCCCGCCTGCCGCATCCGGGCCGGGAGGTTGAGCCACGGCCCGTTGTCGGAGGCGAAGAACACGATCGTGTTCTCGGCTGCGCCCTGCGCCTCCAGGGCCGCCAGCACCTGACCGACGCTCCAGTCGATCGTCTCGATCACGTCCCCGTAGAGGCCCGCCTCGGACTGGCCCCGGAACCGCTCGGTGGTGTGGATCGGCAGGTGCGGCATGTTGTAGGCCAGGTAGAAGAAGAAGGGCCGGTCCCCGCCGGCCTGCTCTTCGATGAAGGAGACGGCCTCCTCGGTGTAGCGGGTGGTGAGGGTATTCTGGTCGACCGGGTGCTCGACGACCTCGGTGCCCCGATACAGGGCCAGGGGCACGTCGGTCTGCACCCAGGGCTTCTTGTAGTCGTTTGAGTAGGGGAGCCCGAACCAGGAATCGAAGCCCTGATTCGGCGGCAGGAAGCGGTCCTCCGCGTGGCCGAGGTGCCACTTGCCGGCCATGCCGGTCGTGTACCCGGCCGCCCCGAGCGCCTCCGCGAGGGTGCGCTCCGAGCCCGGCAGGCCGCCGGTGCCGTTGGCGCCGGTGCCCCCGCCGAAGTCGACCCGCGGCATGTAGCGGCCGGTCAGGAGCTGGGTGCGGGAGGGGACGCACCAGGCCCCCGTCACGAACGAGGTGAAGCGGGTGCCCTGCTCGGCGAGGGAGTCGAGGTGGGGCGTCTCGATCGTCGGGTGGCCGTAGCTGCTGAGGTCGCCGTAGCCCATGTCGTCGGCGAAGAGGACGACGACGTTTGGGGACGCCTCCTCAGATTGCGCCTTCAGCGTGGACGCCCCCGCGGCGACGCCCGCGAGCAGGACGAGAACGAGCAGCAGGGGGCGCGACCACGAGCCCCCCGTCGGACGGACGGAGAGAGACATGGGAGGAGAGGCCGTTCAGGGAGACCAAAGCGCTGTACCCGTACGTCCAATGTCTGGTCGAGCCGCCCCCAAACGCAAGGGCACCGCCTCCGCCCCGACAGGGGCGAGCCTCATCGGCCCCTCGTAGGGCCGCCCCTACCTGGAGGGCACGTCTTTGGCGCACCGGAACCCGACGTGGAAGAGCGACGTCTCGGGCGTCGAGTGCGAGCGGGCGAAGACGTGGTAGCCGCCACACTCGTTGCAGAGGAAGGACCCGCCGCGCTGCACGCGCTCCTGCTTCTCCTTCGAGGTGAGAGGCGCGTTGCGCCGGCTGTAGGGCCGGTACCAGCTTGAGGTCCACTCCCACACGTTGCCGGCCATGCCCGTGAGGCCCAGCGCGGTGGTGTCGAAGGCGCCGACCGGGGCGGTGTAGCGGTAGCCATCGGCCTCGGTGTTGCGGGTCGGATACCGGCCCTGCCACGTGTTGGCGTTCTGGATTCGACTCTCTCGGCTGCAGTCGCCGCCCCAGGGGCAGTAGCTCCGGTCGTCTGTGGCATCCCGGGCGGCGTGCTCCCACTCGACCTCGGTGGGCAGGCGCTTGCCGGCCCACTCGCAGTAGGCCTGGGCGTCGTTCCACGAGACCTGCGTGACGGGGTGGTTGTCCTTCGCCGGGGGGGCGTCGGCCCCGCGAGGCCGTCGCCAGGTCGCCCCGTCCACGAGGCGCCACCGCCCGGCGTCGGTGTCGAGCACGCCCCCGTTTCCGAAGCGCTCGGCCTGGGTCGTGTAGCCGGTCGCCTCCACGAAGTCCCGAAACTGCGCCACCGTGACGGGATGGACGTCGAGAAAGAAGGGATCCACCTCGGCGCTGAACGGCGGCGTGGCGGCGCGGCCCCACATCGGACGGGGACCGGCGGGGCGATCCGCCGCAATCGTCCGGAGGGCCGCCCGCTCGACGCCGATGCGGGTGGAGCCGCCCGGCACGTGGACCATGCCCTCGGGCACCGCGGCCGGGGCGTCCGCGGTCGGCGCCTCGCCCTCCGCGGTCGGGGCGCCGCCGGATGCGCTCGACACACGGGCCGTCGACTCAACGGTCGACTCGGGGCCGCCCCATCCCCACACACCGGCCCCGACGAGCCCGACGACGGCGACGGCGAACGCGACGATCAACCAGCGGGGCAGGTCAGACATCGGCATGGAGTTCGGGAACGGTAAGCCGCTCGGGAGGAACGAGTGCCTGCTCACGGCGGGAACGCAAACCGAGGGGTCCGCGGTTCCCCGCCCGGGCCCGCCCTACTCCGTCAGTTCCGTCGCCTCGTCGAACTCGACGCCCACGAGCTTCGAGACGCCCTGCTCCTCCATCGTGACGCCGTACATCCGGTCCGAGAGGGCCATCGTGCGCTGGTTGTGGGTCACGAGCACGAACTGCGTGTCGTCCTCGAAACGCCGGACGAGGCTCATGAAGCGCTCCACGTTGGCGTCGTCGAGGGGAGCGTCCACCTCGTCGAGCACGCAGAACGGACTGGGCTTGACGAGGTAGATCGCAAAGAGGAGCGCCGTGGCCGTGAGGGCCTTCTCGCCGCTGGAGAGCTGATCGAGCGTTACGGGCCGCTTGCCGCGCGGCTTGGCGATGATTTCGATGGGGGAGTCGATCGGGTCGTCCGGGTCCTCGAGCTGCAGCTCCGCCGTGGCTCCTTCGCCGAAGAGCTCGGTGAAAATGTCCCCGAAGCTGTCCTTGATCTGGTCGAAGGTTTCGAAGAAGCGCTCCGCGGCGGTTGCGTTGATCTCTTCGATGGTCTCGAGCAGGGTCTCTTCCGCCTCCTCCAGGTCCGCCTTCTGATCCTCCAGGAAGTCGAGGCGCTCCTTCTCCTCCTCGTACTCCTCGAGGGCAAGCGGATTGACGTCGCCGAGCGCGTTGATTGTGCCGCGGAGGCTCTTGACCTCGTCGCGGGCCGCCGACTCGTCGAAGTCGTCGGGCACCTCGACGGGGGCGTCGGCGAGGTCGCGGTCGAAGTCGGTGCCTACGCTCTCGACGACGTCCTGGATGCGGGTCTCCACCTCGGCGAGCTGCACGGCGGCCTCGTTCTTCTGGTTGAGGGCCGCCTCCCGGTCCTGGCGGAGCGACCGGAGCTCGGCCTCGACCGCCGCGATCTCGTCTTTCGTGTCCTGAAGGGCCGCCTCGGCGGCCTCCACCTCCTGGTCGTGCGCCTCGCGCTCCTCGCGGAGGGCCTCGACCTGTTCGTCGAGGGCCGTCTGGGCGTCGAGGGCCTCCTCGATCGTGGCCTCGTACTCCTCGATCTTCTGGGCACGCCGGTCGGCGGCGCGGTCGATCTCGTCGATGCGCTCGCGGGCCCGCTCCAGGTCCTGCTCCAAGTTGTCGAGCCGGTTTCGGGCCTCGACGGCCGCCACCTGGGCGTCGCTGAAGGCGTCGACCGCCTCTCGCTCCCGCGCCTCGGCCTCCTCGAGGGCCTCCTCCGCCTCGGCCCGCTCTCGCCGCAGGGCCTCGACCGTCTCCTGCCCCGCCTCTACCTCTGCCTGGAGGGCGTCGGCCTGCTCTTCGTGCTCGGCGCGTTCGCCCTGAATCTCGTCGGCCCGGGCCTGCAGTTCGTCGCGCCGCTCCGCGACCGAGTCCTGTTCGTAGCGCAGACGCTCGAGCGCCTTCTCCTGCTCGGCGAGCCGCGCCTCGGCCTCGTCCACCGCGGCGCGGCGGGCCTCCCGGTCCACCGCCGCCAGGGCCCGCCGCGCCTCCGCGACCGCGTCGTCCTGCTCGGTACAGGCCCGGCGGAGCTGCGCCAGCTGCTCGCGGGCCTGCGCCAGCTGCTCGCGGCGCCCCAGCCGGCCGGCCGCGGGGGAGACGGCCTCCGAGCGGCTGCCGCCCTTCACCACGCCCCGCCCGTCGACCCACTCACCGGTGCGGGCAAAGACGCGGACCGGCGCGTCGCTCTGCTCGGCGGCGGCCTCGGCGGCCCCGAGCGTGTCGGTGAGGTAGCAGTCTTGGAGCAGGGCGTCGGCGAGGGCGTCGTAGGCCGGGTCCGTGGTGCGCACCGCGGCGCGGAGGGGCGTGGCGTCGCCGGGGGCCGCCCCGTTCGATGCCGGGGCCGGCAGGTGGTCGAGCACGAGGAAGGCGGCCTGTCCCTTCTCCGCGTCGCGGAGCCGGTCGATGGCGGCGCGGGCCTCCCCGGCCGTGGGCACCACGACGCAGGCGGCGAGGTCGCCAAGGGCCGCGTCGAGGGCGACCCGTACCTCGTCGTCGCACCCGAGCACGTCGGCCACGGTCTTGAGGTCGTCGAGCCCCCCCTCCGTGGCGAGGTACTGCACGGCGTCCGACAGCTCGTCGTAGCTCGAAACGAGCCCCTCCAGCAGGTCGACCTCGGCCGCGGCGGCGTCGCGCCGGCGCTCCAGTTCCTGGAGACGGTCGGCGGCCTCGTCGAGCGCGGCCTTCCGGGTCTCGTACTCAGTCTCCGCCTCGTCGAGGGCCGTACGGGCCTCCTCGACCTCGCGCCTCGCGTGGTCCGTCCGCGCCTCGGCCTCCTCAATCTGCCGGTCGAAGGCGGCGGCCTTCTCTCCGAGTTCGTCGATCTGGCGGCGAATGCGGCTCTGCTCCTCGGCCAGCATCGCCTGCCGATTGGTGTGCTGGTCGAGGCGGCGCCGGCGCTCGGCCTGCTCGTCGGCGGCGGCCTCGGCGTCGTCGCGGAGGCGCTGGACGCGCTCCCGGAGCTCCGCGGCGGCGGCTTTGGCCGCGTCGCGCTCCTCGCGGGCCGTCTCGAGGGCGGCCTCGGCCTCCTCCAGCGCCGGGCGCGCCTGCTCGAGGGTGCTCTCCAGCCGCTGGACCTCCTCGGTGAGGGCCGCCCGCCGCTCCTGCGCCTCGGCCTGGGCCTGCTCGGCCTGATCGCGGTCGCTACGGGCCCGGTTCAGGCGCTCGCGCTGCAGGCGCTGGTCGGCCTCCAGTTCGCGGACCTGGGCCCGGTGCTCCTGCAGGGCCTCGCGGCGGGCCTGGAGGGTGGCCTCCCGCTCCTCCAGCCGCTCCCGCAGGGCCTCGAGGCGCTGTTTCGTCTCCGCCTCCTCGCCCGACAGGGCGTCGGCCCGCTCGGCGTGCGCCTCGCGCTGGGCCTGCAGGGCCGTCTGCTTCTCGACGAGCCGGTCGTGCTCGACCTGCGACAGCAGCAGCTCCAGGCGCCGGAGCGTCTCCTCGGCCTCCTGGTGCCGCTGGGCCTTCTCGGCCTGGCGCTCCAGCCGCTCCACCTGCGTGCGGATCTCGTCGGTCAGGTCCCGGATGCGCTCCAGGTCCGCCTGCGTGTTGTCGAGCTTGCGGAGGGCCTGGCGCCGGCGCATCTTGTAGCGGGTGATGCCGGCCGCCTCCTCGAACATGCGGCGGCGGTCCTCGGTGGAGCCGGACACCAGCTCGTCGACCATCTTGAGCTCGATGACCGAGTAGGCGTCGGCCGCCATGCCCGTGTCCATGAACAGGTCCGTGATGTCCTTCAGCCGGCACTGCGTCCCGTTCATCAGGTACTCGGAGGTGCCGTCGCGGAAGAGGCGGCGCCCGATCGTGACCTCCGAGTACTCCGTTGGGAGTACGCCGTCGGTGTTCTCGATCGTGAGCTCCACCTCGGCCATGCCGAGGGGCCGCCGGTCGGACGTGCCGTTGAAGATGAGGTTCTCCATCTTCTCGGAGCGGAGCACCGTGGGCCGCTGCTCGCCGATGACCCAGCGGATGGCGTCGACGATGTTGGACTTGCCGCACCCGTTGGGCCCCACGATGGTCGTGACGCCGGGATCGAAGGTGAGCGTGGTGGCGTCGGCAAAGCTCTTGAAGCCCTGCAGCTCCAGCTTACTCAGATACATGCACCAGTGCCTGATTCGGAAGAAAGAGGGCCCTCGCCCGGGGCGGCGGGAGATTGGGTCAAGGAAAGGACCCGATTGCCGTTTTGCAAGCCGCGACGCCCCCGGCAAATGTCCGGATCAGCCCCCGCAGACGGGCGTCATCGCCTTTTCACGGCGGCGGCGCTGTTATTGGGGTCCGCCCGGACCCCACGACACGTTCGGCCGGCGGCGCCACCCGCCTCAGATGCCGAGCCGCAGCATGATGGCCCACGTCCGCGTCTGGGCCGACGACGGGAAGGGCGCCTGCGCGTAGGGCTGCTCGTCGACCGAGCGCGCGACGTCGACGAGGCCGTGCTCGTAGCGGACGGCGAGGGGGATCGTCCCGCCGACCCCGGCCGTGAGCCCGGCATCGGTGCGCCGGAAAAACGAGGCGCCCACGTTGAGCGGAAAGCCGAGGTCGCCCCCCGCGCGCTGCTGCTCGAAAAGTTTGACGCCGCCGAAGCCCCCCAGCATTCCGTACGGCGACACCGCTCCGAGCGAGGGCCCGTCGACCCGGAGGAGGAGGGGCAGATTCAGGTACCCGGCGCCGTAGCGGATGCTTCCGCCTCCGCCCTGCACGGTGGTCCCCTTCTGGCTGAGAAGCAGCTGCGGCTCCAGCGACAGCGGGCCCGGAAGTCCCAGGCGCACGACCACGCCGCCCGATGCCATCTGCCGCGTGCCCACGTCGGCCGGGGCCGACAGGGTGGCGATGTTCACCCCAAGGGCCACTCCAAACTGCGGCGACAGTTGGGCCGAGGCGGGCGGCGCCCCGAGCAGCACGCTCAGCAGCAAACACGACCCGAGGAGGCGACGCATGGGAGAAGGGTCCTTGTGCGGAAGCGTGAACACTCGGGCCAACGGGACGACCGGAGCACGGGATCCTCCCCGCGGTGCGCACGGCCGTCCGCGAAGCGGTTTCAAGACATGCCGCCAGCCGTTACCTTTCTGCAACTGGTCTTCATCATTTTCTCTCCTCCGCCATGCGTTTTGTTCATCGTCTCGGATCGCCCCTCGTCCTGGGGAGCGTGCCGGCCGCCGCCCAGGTCCTGACCGCCGCTCTGCTGGTCGTCGGCCTCCTTGCCCGTCCCGCCGCCGCGCAGGACGAGGAGGGCCGCCCCTACGAGGCCACCTACGAATCCCTCGGGCAGCACGACGCGCCGGAGTGGTTCCACGACGCGAAGCTCGGCATCTTCATCCACTGGGGCGTCTACGCGGTGCCGGCCTGGGCCCCCCAGGGCGAGTACGCCGAGTGGTATCCGGAGCGCTACGATGAGCCCGGCACGCCGACCTACAAGTACCACAACAAGACCTACGGCCCGGAGGTCGAGTACGAGGACTTCGTCTCTGACTTCCGGGCCCAGAACTGGGACCCCGAGCGCTGGGCCCGGCTCTTCAAGGAGGCGGGGGCGCGCTACGTCATCCCGGTCGCCGAGCACCACGACGGCTTCCCCATGTGGGACTCCCGGTACACCGAGTGGGACGCCGCCGACAGGGGCCCGAAGCGGGACATCATCGGGGAACTCGCGGCGGCCGTGCGGGCCGAAGACATGCGCTTTGGCGCCTCCTACCACGCGATGCTCAACTACTACACGCCCAAGTACTCGGGGCCGCACCCGGCCTACATGAGTGAAGACTACGTCCGCTACATGAACACGAAGGCCCGTGAGCTGATCGACGAGTACCACCCGTCGGTCCTCTGGCTCGACGGCGACTGGATGGGCACCCCGGAGCAGTTTCACTCCAAGGAGCTGATTGCCTACTACTACAACCAGGCCGCCGAGCGCGACCAGGCCGTGGCCGTCAACGACCGCTGGGGCAAGTCGCGCGGCACACGCGGCGACTTCTACACGCAGGAGTACCAGTACGACGTCATCAACCGGCTCATTGGGCACAAGTGGGAAAACACCCGCGGCATGGGCCAGTCGTTCGGCTACAACGCCAACGAGTCGGCCTCGGCCTACATGAGCCTCGACGCCCTGGTGGACCTCTTCGTCGACAACGTGTCGAAGAACGCGAACCTGCTGCTGAACGTGGGCCCGAAGGCCGACGGCACCATTCCCGAGGTCCAGCGCGAGCTGCTGCGGGGCCTGGGCCGGTGGCTCGACGTGCACGGCCCCGGCATCTATGGCACCCGCCCGTGGGTGGAGGCGACGGGCACGGCGACCCCGGGCTCCCTCCGCGTCCGGTTTACTGCCAAGCCGGACACGCTCTACGCCTTCCTCCTCGACGCCCCGACCTCGCCTACGATCACGATTCCCCGCCTGCGGCCCGCCGAGGGCACCGAGGTTCGCCTCCTCGGGCAGGAGGCCCCGCTCGAGTGGACGGCCACCGACATGGGCCTCCGCGTAACGCTGCCGGACACGGTGCCCACCCGCCCCGCGCACGCCCTCCAGATCACACCCCGGCCCTGGCGCCTGATGCGGGATCGCTGATGCGGCGCGGTCGTGCGGCCTACTCCTCTCTCGCGCTCCGCCGAAGCGCCCGCGCGACCTTCGCCGCCTGCTCCCGCGCCCGCTCTCCGGTCTTGACGCCCTCGACCCCGATCACGTCCCCGACGCCGAAGACGGTGTCGAACCGCCGGTGGCGGAGAGACTCGGGATCGACCTCCAGGTACCCCCGCATCGGCCCGTCCCGGTAGGCCAGCCCGTCCTCTTCGAGAAGGGCCGGCGGCCGCATGGGCGGAACCACGTGCAGGAGGTCGTATCGGACGTGTTCATGGGGGGAGGCTCTGGTGGAGACGACGGGGCGGGGGTGATTCGCGGGCGGCCCCAGAAGATACGCAGGCACCTGTCGTACGGCCCGGGGCGTCGCGAAGTGCCTTCGAGAACGCGCGTGCCTTCTAAGCGACCGCCCCGGCGTCCGGGAACAGGCGCGGTTTGTGCGGAGTGAAGCGGTGTTCAGTGTACGCGACGACCGGCCTTCTCGACGGACATCGTCGCGTTCAGGCGTGGAGAAATCCCCGAGGCGACCTTCCCGAACGGGTCCGCCGCCACGGTCGGGGGGCATGGTCCGGCGATCGACGGACTCGGGCCGTCTACGTGTCCTCGGGCGGAAAGACGCGTCCCGCGAGGACCGGCCCCCGCGCTTCACAAAGGACCTCTTCGGTGACGCTCCCGAGCATTGTTCGTCGCAGTCCCGAGAGTCCCCGCGTAGCCATCACCAGCAGGTCCGTACGGGCCGGGGCGGCGTCGAGGATGAGGGAGGCCGGGGCCCCATGATGGACGACGTAGGTGACCTCGTGGCCGTCGTCCGTCAGCTCCGTCCCCCACTCTTCGAGGGCCTGCTCGGCACGCGCCTTGACCTTTCGGCTCGAGATTTTCGGCGACTCCACCTCGTACACCGGCGGCATGCTCGGCGGCTCGACGACGTGTACCAGCTTGATCGGCGCCTCGTACAGCGAGGCGGCCTGCCCGGCGTACCGAAGCGCCGCCTCCGAGGGCATCGAAAAGTCGACCGGCACCACGACGCGCTCCACGGCGGTCTTCCCGGCCGGGGCGTCGCCGTCGAGGGCGCGGGCCGACAAGACCGGACAGGGCGCGGTGCGCAGGACCTCCCGGGCCACGCTGCCGAGGATGACCTGCCGAAGCCCGCGGCGCCCCTGCGTGCCCATCACAATGAGATCGGTCTCCGTCTCCTCCGCGGTGCGCACGATCGACGGCGCCGCCGCCTGGCTCCGGGTCGCGTGGTAGCGGACCCGGTCGTCGGGTAAATCGAGCCCGTACGCATCCAGGGCGGCGCGAACGCCCTCTTCGAGCTGATCTCGCAGGGTGTCCAGGAGCTCCTCCTCGCCGGCCATGGGAGAGGGATCGCCCTTCACCATCGGCCCGAGCGAGACTTCCTGGACGTGGACGACGTGAACCGTGGCCTCCGTCCGTTGGGCGACGTCGACGGCGTAGAGAAGGGCTCGGTTCGAGGAGGGCGACGAATCGTACGGGAGCAAGAGACGATCAATCACGGGCAGGGCAGGATACGGGGAGGGGATGAGACGAGCGGGCGCCGCGCAGACACGGACTCTTTGGAATTCTCTTCTCGTCCGGTGTGGTTCCCCACTGGGGGCGGGCCTCGTCCTCTCGATCACGACGCGGTACATGGACGCCTTCCGGCCGCTGCACGACCTGGTCGCCTCTTTTTTCGCCGTCGGCATCGGACTGGAGTTGGCCCCCGTCGGTTCTCCCCGAACCGAACGGGCGGGTCTCCGGGCCATCCCGGGCGTGATTTTCGATTTTCCACCGATTCCGTGGGGGGCTCTTGATTCTGTCGGCCGTGCTGCCAATTATCGGAGTGGTCGAATCCTCTCCTCAATTCCGACAACATCATGGCTCGCACTGACCGACTCGGTATCGGCTTTATCGGCAGCGGCTTCATCGCGCAGTTTCACATCGACTCGTGGCAGGCGGTGCGCGACGCCGACGTGCGGGGCGTCTGGAGCCCCAACCCCGACCACGCCGCGGAGGCCGCGGCCCTGGCCCGCGAGCACCGGGTCGGCGACGCGCAGGCCTACGGCTCGATCGGCGAGATGGTGGCCGCCCCTGAGGTCGACGCGATCTGGATCGCCGGCCCCAACCACGCCCGCATCGAAAACATGGAGGCCATCGTCGAGGCGATCGACGCCGGGGCCGACCTCGTGGGGGTCGCCTGCGAGAAGCCCCTTGCCCGTACGGTGCCGGAGGCCAAGCGCATGGTCGAGCTCGTCGAGGAGGCCGGCGTGCTGCACGGCTACCTCGAGGACCAGCTCTTCTCGCCCGGCCTCCGGCGGGGACGCGAGATCATCTGGGAGCGGGGTGCCGCGCTCACCGGGCGGCCCTACCTGGCCCGCGCGGCCGAAGAGCACAGCGGCCCGCACGCGCCCTGGTTCTGGCGGGGCGACCAGCAGGGCGGCGGCGTCCTCAACGACATGATGTGCCACAGCGTGGAGGTGGCCCGCTTCCTGCTCACCGAGCCGGGCGCCCCGCGCGACAGCATCCGCCCGACGAAGGTGACCGCCCAGATCGCGAGCCTCAAGTGGACCCGCGAGACGTACGCCGACCAGCTGGAGGAGCGGTTCGGGAGCGAGGTCGACTACCGGAACCGGCCGTCGGAGGACTTTGCCCGCGCGACGATCGAGTACGAGGACCAGGACGGAAACACCCTCATCAGCGAGACGACGACCTCATGGTGCTTCGTGGGGGCGGGCCTGCGCCTGCGCTCCGAGCTGCTGGGGCCGGAGTACGCGATGGAGACCAACTCGCTGAAGGCCGAGACCGACGTCTTCTTCAGCCGCGAGGTGGAGGGGGAGGCCGGTGAGGACCTCGTCGAGAAGCAAAACGCCGAGCAGGGCCTCATGCCGGTCGTCGGCAACGAGGCCGACACCTACGGCTACGAGGGCGAAAACCGGCACTTCGTACGCCACTTTCTCGACGGCACCCAGCCGCAGCTCGACTTCCGCAGCGGCCTCGAGGTGGTAGAGCTGTTGATGACCGCCTACATGAGCGCCGAGGAGGAGCGCACCCTCACGTGGAAGCCCGACGACCTCCACGACTTCGTCCCCGCCGTGCAGCAGGGCACCTGGACCCCGTAGGAGCCGTCACTGCGGCCCCTTGCTCCACTGCCCGCCTCTCGATCCGCAAGTGGCATGTCGTCCCGGTCCGTTCGATCGATGGTCGCCCTCGTCGGCCTGCTTCTTCTCCTCGCCCCCGGTGGGGCGGCGGCTCAGGACGCCCCCGAGGCCCGCGTGGCGGCCGCCACCGACGTGCTCGAGACGTTCATGGACACGACCCGGGTGCCGGGCCTCGCCGGCGCCGTCGCGGTCGACGGCGAGCTCGTGTGGACGGGTGGATTTGGGCACGCTAACCTCCAGCACCGGGTGCCTGTCACATCGGACACCCGGTTCCGGATCGCATCCATCTCGAAGCCGATCACCGCCACCGTCGCCCTGATGCTGGCGGAGCAGGGCGCCCTCCGCCTGGACGCCCCCGTTCGGTCGTACCTTCCGCTGTTTCCCGAGAAGCGGGACACCCTCACCACGCGGCAGCTGCTGAGCCACACGGCCGGCATCCGGCACTACCGGGGCGAGGAGTTCCGGAGCGACGTCCGCTACGAGTCGCGCCTGGGCCCCCTCTCGATCTTCGCCGACGACTCGCTCCTGTTCGAGCCGGGGACGGAGTTTGGCTACTCCACCTACGGCTACACGCTCGCCGGGGCCGTCCTGGAGGCGGCCGCCGACTCGACGTTTCTCGGGCTGCTGGAGGCGCGCCTGACCGCCCCCCTCGGGCTGGAGACGATCGTGCCCGAGCGGACGGAGCGGGTCATCCCGAACGAGGCCTCCTTCTACCTCGTCGAGACGACGACCGGAGACACGACGGTCGTCAACGCCCCGTACGTCGACAACAGCAACAAGTGGACCGGCGGGGGCCTCCTAGGCACCCCGAGTGCCCTCGTCCGCTTCGTGCTGGCCCTGCTGGACGGGCGGGTGCTGGGGCCGGCGTCGCTCGACCGGATGCTGACCGTGCAGGCCCCGCTTCCGGACGAGCCCTACCACTACGGCCTGGGGTGGTTCGTGGACACGGACGACCAGGGCCGCCGCCAGGTCTGGCACACCGGCGGGGCCGTGGGCGGGAGCGGGGTGGTGCTGTTCTACCCGGAGCGGGCCCTCGTCGTCGCGACGCTCGCCAACGCGAGCGACGTGCCCCATCTGGACCTGGCACGGAAGATGGCCCGTCGCCTGATCGAGGGGGCGCAGTAGCAGCTCTCTCGGGACCGAGCGCCTACGCCCCGGCAGGCTCGAACCGGTAGAGCCCGCCGTTCGGCATGTCGGTGAGGACGTAGAGATAGCCGTCCGGCCCCATCGCCACGTCGCGGATCCGGCCGATTTCGGCACGGATCAG
>JBDGQP010000139.1:2290-10555 GCA_042218975.1 Salinibacter sp. | reverse complement strand
GCGGGCGCGAGTTGAGGGGGGACGACGGCGGTGCGCAACCATTGTGCGATTGTGTAATAGAACGCCCATGCTCGGCCCCGAGCCGGAGCCGTCGGCCCACCGATCGTGAATACGTGTCCCCAGTCCGCCTTCTGAGCGCGGCGATGCACGCAGCGATCGCGGAAGAGAGCCAACGTACGTTCTCACGGATCGGCAATTGAGCGGAGCGCACCGCTTCCGATAGGCGTCGAACAGGCGACGGAAGACGGACGCGGTTTTCTGCGGCGCCACGAACTGGAGGCACGGGGCGTCGGTGAACGTGCCGGTTCCGTCCCCGCCCGGATTCGATCTACCCGCAGCGTAGCCCCTGGCCATGCCCACTCTCGCCGGACAGGTCGTTCGCGTCAAAGACGGAGATACGGTCGTCGTCCAGTTCGAGGATTCCGGGTCGCAGACCCGGGGCGCCCGCGAAACGGTTCGCCTAGGCGGGATCGACGCTCCGGAGAAGGGGCAGCCCTACGGCCCGGCCGCCACGCGGGCCATGCAGAAACTCGCCGGTGGCAAGGCGGTCACGGTGGACGTCCAGACGCGGGGACCATACGGCCGCCTCATCGGCCGTGTGCAGACCCCTCGGTACGACGTCGGGCGGTCGATGGTACATAACGGCTACGCATGGGCGGACCGGAAGAACGGCCACACGCGGCGCCTCTTGGCGCTTGAAAACCGGGCCCGCCAGGAAGAGAAGGGCCTGTGGGCAAGGGACAGACCCACGGCGCCGTGGCGGTGGCGCTCCACGGCCGGGCAGCGGAAAAGGAGCAACCTCGCAAGCGGTCTGCTGTGGATCGTCGGGACGGCCATGGCAACGGTGCTGCTTTTCGCCGTCCTCGTGGCGTTGGCAGCCGCGTGATCTTGCAGGGCCTTCACGATCTGCCCTTGACGCACCGGGGGGCAATTTTCTTACGTTAATGAATGACATAGAGCCGAAAGAAAAGCCAGCTCGTCCCCCTGTCGCAGAAGGACGGGCCGTTCTTATATCTGGCCGACATCTCGGTATCCACCTGCACGCGAGGACAGATCAGCGCCCGTCCCGATTCGTCCAGCGGGCACTTCTTGGGCGACTTCATGAGGGTCAGAAGACTGAGGGTCAGAAGACCCGACGAACGTCTGCCCTGCGAGACAGGGCGGGCGAGGGGCCTGGCACCCGCGCTGCCTCTGCTTTTCTTTCTCAGCCGAGCTCCTCGCGCTCCATGTACATCAATTCTCAATACGTCCAGCCTCAAGATGCCTTCCGTCGGCTTTCTCTCTTGGTACGCGAGAGGGGCGGGAAGGCTTATGAGGTTCGCCCCGGCCCGTGCTGGAGGGGGGCGTTGAGCAGGTGGGCGGATTCTGAGGCTCTCGGTGCCTCTCGTTTGAGAAGTGCTTCGATCCCTACCTCTTCGGCGTCTACCTTTAGGGCTCGGCCGACCATCCCCGCGAGCCCATCGTTCGACCCAGTCGGCAGGCCCACGAGATCCGTCGGGGGGGCGGAGTCCGGTCGTAGGAGAAAAGTGAAGGTCGTTTGGTCATGTCCTCGGAAATGACTCTTACCATAAGTAGACCCTATCATGGACCTTACGGAACGGCTAACTGGAGACGGAAGTGTCGCTGCCTTCTATGGGACGGTCCCACCGCGTAGAGAAACGTCCGACGCCGAAGCGCGCACCGTGGCGGAGAAGTTGGCCTCGCGCCTGGAAGGCTCTGACGTGAACGCTCTTCTCGTTTATGACGTGCAGGATGAGGAAGGGCGGAACGGCGAACCGCGCCCCTTCCCCTTCATTCCGACAATCCCCTCGCGGCGCTACGCGGCGCTCTTGCGGGAGGTGACCGGACAGTCGGTCGTTTGTTACAAGGCCGCACCCACCCACATCGGCGACAACTTCCGGGGATGGCTACGGGAGACGCGCCGCGACTTCAACATTCGCTACCTAAGTCTGGTTGGCAGCTCTTCCTCCGAGGGCGACGCCCCGGGCCCGACCCTGGAGGAAGCCACCCGTATGGCGGCCACTATGGAAGAGTCAGAGTTCGTAGCGATTGGGGGGGTGACGATCCCCGAGCGTCATATGGCGAAGGGAGACGAAGGGCATCGCCTCGTCCAGAAGACGGAGCGAGGCATGCACTTTTTCGTCTCGCAAATTATCTACCGGCCGGAGGCGACCGTCCAGATGCTTCGCGCCTACGACCGGCACTGCCGGGAGAAGGGAATAGAACCGTCGCTCATTGCGCTCAACTTCGCCCCCTGTGGTCATCGCAAGACCCTTCAATTTATGCGCTGGCTCGGGGTGGACGTGCCCGATGCCGCGGAGGAGCGTATCTTCTCCGCGGACGATCCAGCTGGGGCATCCGTCCGGTTGTGCCGAGACAATCTGGCGCAGATCCTGGAGAGCACAGCGGACCTGCGCGTCCCACTTGGCGTCGCCGCTGAGAGCGTGTCCAAACGAGGCGCCGAAATCGATGCCTCCGTGGAGCTTCTCGACGTGCTCCAAGACGTATTTGAGGATGTGTCCTCCAGGGTCGTCACCACGTAAATCTCTGTTCCCCTGGCTCCACTGCTCTCGTGGTGTCCTGACTTCCCCGCAAGGCTGGTGCTGCGTCCCCGAAGCGGGGCCCTCGAGCCTGTCCCGTTCCTGTGCCCGCGGGCTCGTAGATCCCAACGCTTCACGCCCCCGACCCTGTTGAAGGCATCACCAATCCCACCGGACCGGTTCTCGGGAGCATGCTTGTTGCACATGAGGCGCCGGAGACAACCCCATCGGGAAAGAGGGGCGCCTCCCGCTCCGGGTCCGGGGCATGAATGAAGACAATCCGCTTCCCGTCCGACTCCCCAGGTGCTTTAGGAAGACCCTGATCGGTTCTGATCGGCTGCGGTTGACACCGGTCGGCCCCGAAGAGCTCCAACCCGTAGAGTGGGCCGGCCCGGAAGGGCCCTCGGGCGGCCGCGCAGGCGTACCGGTGGAGGCATCCGGAGGGCGAGGTGATCTTTTCGGACTGGGTTGGCCGCCCGTTCCGCCCCGGACCGCCGGACCTTTCGGGCTGAGTTGACCGATACGGGCGCCTACAGGCACCGTGCCTGGGTGCGGGGAAAGATCGGCTCCAACGTGCTGGGCCTGCTGGGGGGCTCGGTGACGCTGCGGCACGCCTCCGGCCAGCCCACCTACGCTCGGGAGGCCAGCCGCGCCCTGGATCGCGGCATCATCGATCCTGACCGCGTCAATGCCCGGCGCCTGCCCGGCGACCTGCGGATCGACATGTGCCTCGACCGGCGCGATCACTTTTCGTGGGGCACCGTCCCCGGCTACGTCGAGATGCGAAACGGGACCGGGCGCCGCAACGTCGCCGCCCGGCGGTACGACGCCGACACGAGTACCGTCGAGGACGTCACGCACCGGGGCCGCTTCGTCGTCGGGGGCGTGAAAGTCGGACTGTAGCCCCGAGTTAATGGAGCGGCTTCCCCCGTCCCTTCAGCCTCCCGCACCGGGAGGCCGGGCGTTCGGGGCCGTTCTTTTCCCGACGGCCCCCCGTTCACGAGGCGATGAGAACCGTTCATCCGCCGTTCAGTACGCTCGCTGCGATTGACTTCCCTGCGACCGTTCTGTTTCACACCTTGCTGGTGAGTTGATCCTGTGACCTCTCGTCTCTCTGCCTGCCGTGCTCTTTTCGTTCCGCCGGGCTCGTCCGTCGTCCTCGTTTCTCTGGCTGATGGGCGCCCTCCCGTTTCTCTTCCTCGCCACGGGGGAACGGGTCGTGTCCGTGGCTCCGTGGATCGCCGCCCTTCTCCTGCTCCGCTTCGCGCGCGAACAGCCCGCCCACCACGGGTACGCTCTCGTGTCGGTGGCAACCACCGGTGTTTTGGCCGTCACCTGGGCCGACATGGTACCGTTCGACGGGGCGTCGTTCTACGCGTTTGTGGCGGCGCAAGGATTGCTCGTTGCCCTCCCGTACCTGGCCGACCGCCTCCTCACGCCCCGTCTTTCGGGGCTCGCGGCGTCGCTCATCTTCCCGGCGGCCGCCGTCACGGTGGAGTACGCTGCTTCCTTCGGGCCCTTCGGCACGTGGGGCAGTACGGCGTACACCCAGCGTCACGTGGCCCTCCTACAACTGACGTCCCTAACAGGCATCTGGGGCATCACCTTCCTCGTGCACTGGACGGCCAGCGTGGGCAATGCTCTTTGGGAGGAGGGGCTCGCGTCCCCCTCGACCCGATGGACGGCCGGCACGTGGGCCGGTCTGCTCGCCGCGACGCTCCTGTTCGGCGGGGCCCGGCTTGCCTGGAACGATCCCGCCGACGCCGTGCCCGTGGCGACGGTCGTGGGGCGTCACGATGCACCGTCCTTCTGGAGCGTTCGGGAGCGAGCAGAGGGCCGCGAGGCCGTGCGCGACTCGGCCCGTGCCGTGCAGCGGAACTACCTGCGCCGCGCCCGGCAGGCCGCCAGGGCAGGTGCCCGGCTCATAACGTGGCCCGAGGCCGCCGTGCCGGTGCCCCGCGAGGACACGGCCGCGTTCCTAAATCGGGCGCGTGCCCTGGCGACCGACCATGAGGTGTACCTTGCGATGGCCGTGAATGTGTTTCCCCGCCCCGGGTCGGACGCCCCGCTGCAGAATAAGGTCGTGTGGATCGGGCCGGACGGAATCACACGCGCGGAGGGGCTCAAGACCCATCTCGTCCCTGGGGAGCCCGGACGAGCCGGCACCGGCACGCTCCCGATCGTCTCGACGGGGGCGGGGACGTGGGCGAGCGCCGTATGCTTTGACCTCGATTTTCCCGCCCTCATCCGACAGGCCGGTCGGAACGGCGTAGACCTTCTCGTCGCACCGTCCAACGACTGGCCCGCCGTTGCCACGCGCCACGCTCACATGGCCCGCGTCCGGGCAATCGAGAACGGGACCGCGCTGCTCCGCCCCGCATCCAACGGGGTCACCCTCGCGACCGGCCCACTGGGCCGAACCCGCGCCCGTGCCAGCCACTTTGCGACTGATGATGACCACATGCAGCTGACGCACCTTCCCACAGAGGGAATCTCAACCGTCTACGCGGCCCTCGGCGATGTCTTCGCCTGGGGCGCTGGGTTGGGATTGCTCCTGCTGGTCGGGGGGGCGTACGCTCCCGTATGGATCTCTTCCCGGACGACACCTGCATATTCGAACGCCTCCTGACCGTCGCCGTTTTTCCGAACGCCTTCTTCCCGATCGTCTGTGAACGAGGGCCACGTGACCACAGCGGTCCGCTCGCTTTTCTCTCGACTGCGTGCCACACCCATGCCCACCGCACTCCGCGACCTCCTCCCGAGCGCGCGACGCCTCGCCTGGCAGGTGGGGCTAGTCCTTGGGGTGGGTGTCTTCGCCGGGACGTTCCTCTTTCACGTCTGGACTGGGCTGGAAGAGCTGCCCGGTCGCTGGCCCGCCCTGCTCTGGAACGTGTACTTCTCGCTCGTCTACACGGCAATCATCTTCACCAGTGTACAGGGAATGATCGCCACCCTGCGGGCCCGCGTGCCCCTTCGGTCGCGGCGGGCGGTCGCCGTGCATGTGGCGGCCCTTTCGGGAACCACGGTCGGGGCGTATGGGCTCGCCACGGCAGTCTGCTGGGCGCTCCACCCGGCCTTCAGCGTGCGGTGGGAGGTACTGGTGGTTACGGCGACCGTCGCCTTCGTGGTAGCGCTCGTCTGGAGCGCCTTCACGTACATGCGCGCGTTCTACCGCGGGCTTCGCGAGGCGGAGGCGGCCCGGTACGAGGCCCGCCTGGCCGCGCTCCGCGCCCAGATCAACCCCCACTTCCTCTTCAACGCGTTCAACTCCATCGCCACCCTCGTCCGCACCCGGCCGGCCGAGGCGGAGTCCGTTGTCGAGGACCTCTCCGACCTGTTCCGCTACGCCCTGCGGGCGTCTGAAGACGACGTGGCGACGCTGGGCCAAGAGGTAGACGTGGCCCGTCGCTACCTGAGCGTCGAGCAGGCCCGGTTCCGAGACCGGCTGACCACGAGGATCGACGTACCGGCGCCCCTCCGGTCCGCCCCCATCCCGAGCATGACCCTGCAGCCGCTCGTGGAGAATGCCGTGCAGCACGGCGTAGGGGCCACCCGAGAGGACTGCACGGTGGTCATCGAGGTCGCCCGGAACGGGGATCGACTCGTCCTCCGTGTAACGGACACCGGCCCGGGCTTCGACACGACCACCCTCGACGCCGTTCTCGACGAGGGGACGGGCCTGGCGAACGTCTACGAGCGGCTGGGACTGTTTTTTGGGGAGGCGGCGCAGATGCGTCTGCTTCCGCAAGGGGTCGAGCTCCACCTTCCGTTGGACGCGGAGCCGGCGTCTCAGCCTGCCACGCCCGAAACCGTGCCGGATCGTTCCGTTGCCCAACAGTTGTCGTGATCGAGCCAAGCGCTTCTCAGAGATGCGAAGATTACTGGATCGGCTAAAGCGCCTGCCCCAGACGCTCCTCCCGGCCCCAGGGTCCTTCCTTCCCGGCCCTGAGCGGCTTCGGACGATCGAAGCCGGTCTCGGAATCACGATCGGCGTAGTCCTCACCGGACTAGGGGCCGGTATGCTTCTCGGGAGGGTTTCCCTCCCGGTTCCGCCGTTGGCGCTGATGTCCCTTCTAGTGGGCAAAACCGCCCTTGGGTTGGCGTACGGAGCGTGGCGGTCCAAGCACTACCACAAGCAGCGGAGCCCAGACGTGAGCCGACAGACGGAGGGCCGCACGTCCGGCAACATGTATAGAGAGCTGGAGCAGAAAGGACAGCTCTGGATCTGGGGGTGGGCGGTGATGGCGCAGTTCCTCGCTGGACTGTCGTTTCTATCCATCGCCCTCTCGGCCCTCTAGCTCGCGCGCCCGTCGATCTGCACGCTTCGTGTCTCTGACCCTCCTCCGCAAGACCCCATTTCTGCCCTCATCCGCGGTGGACATGCTCGGCTGGCGCGCTCGGCGGACCACTGCGAGCACCGACAGCACTTGCCTGTTCCCCTCTCAGTCTACTTGCTCACAAACACCCTCACGAACTCGTGCGCTGCCTGCTTGTCGACGACGAACCGCTGGCTCGTGAGCGTCTGCAGGCCCTTTTGGACGAGGCCGACGCGGACACTGCGGTCGTAGCTGAGGCTGAGGGCGGCAAAGAGGCCGTCTCGCTCATCCACGATTGCGAGCCGGACGTCGTCTTCCTAGACGTGCAAATGCCGGTCCTCGACGGCTTCGACGTGGTGGACTTACTTCCGAACAGCGGGGCCGATCGTCCCCACATCGTGTTTGTGACGGCCTACGACGAGTACGCCCTGCAGGCCTTCGAGGCCCGCGCACTCGACTACGTGACCAAGCCGGTGCGGCTCGACCGCCTCAACACGACGCTCGATCGTGTGCAGGATGCCCTGGCGGATGAGGAAAGCCAAGAGAAGCTCGACGACCTCCGCGCGTCCCGACAGGATCAGACCCTGAAGCGACTTACGGTTCACATCGGAAGGCGCCTGCGCGTGGTGCCGCTCGAGGAGGTTCGGTGGATCGAGGCCGACGACGGGTTTGTGTTTGCCCACACCACAGGTGGGCGGTACCGGACCGACTTCACCCTGGGGGAGCTGGAGGAGCGGCTGCCGCCCGATGGCTTTGTCCGTACGCACCGCTCGACGATCGTCAATCTGGACGCGGCCTACGAGTTCGTTCCCGAGCCCAGCGGCACCGCCAAACTGCGGCTTCGAGACGGCACGGAGGTGAAGGTGGCACGCCGGCGATCCGACGAGGTCGAGGCCGCGCTCACCTGAGGAAGTCGTCGGACTAATCCGCCAGATCCAGGCCCTCCTCGCCCGGCGCTGGAGGCTCTCCGACAGGAAGCACCTTCACTGGCGACATTCGAAGGCGCCAAGGTCGTCCTGTGAAAAGCGCGACTCACAGGCGAATGAGGACCTGTGCGCTTGACACTTTCTCTCATACGGAGCGCTACGCGGACTCGGCCTTCGGCGGAGAAGGCGCGCGCCAGTACGGCGGGCGGTTTAACAGCCCCGGAACGCCGGTCGTGTACACCTCCGAAAGCCCGGCGCTGGCCCTTTTGGAGACGCTCACAGGCCTGGAGCGTTACCACCAGCTTCGGAGCTACGTGTTCTCTCGAGCGCGGCTCCCGGAGGAGCTGGTATCTGAGGTTTCAGAGACAGACTTGCCGGACGGCTGGGACCGGCACCCTCCTCCCTCCCAGTCGCAGCAAGTGGGAGACCGGTGGGCCACCCGGAGGGCGTCGGTCGCGCTCCAGGTTCGGTCGCGCTCCAGGT
>JBDGQP010000139.1:0-2190 GCA_042218975.1 Salinibacter sp. | reverse complement strand
CGGTGGGCCACCCGGAGGGCGTCGGTCGCGCTCCAGGTTCGGTCGCGCTCCAGGTACCGTCGGCCGTGCCGTACAGCCACAACTATTTGCTCAATCCGTCGCACCCGTCGTTCGAGGAGGTGAATATCGGGACGGGTGAGTCCCTCCCGGTTGACCGGAGGCTGATCCCGGGCTGATAGGGGTACTTTCGGGATGCGCGCAAAATGTCATTATAGGAAAGTCGGCCACGCGCTCTCCTGAAGGCAGTCTTTCTGCCGCCACGCATGTCTGGCGCACGTGAGGAACGACGGTGTCCGAGAAGGTTTTCTTTTCTGGACGGAATTGCGGACTGCCCTCAGAAGCTTGAGAGGCCGGTTTCGTCTTTCGTTCAGGCGTACCCTTCTTGGACAGTGGACTTACGTTGACAAATTACACGTACCCCGAAAGTCCCCCAGGCCCGACGAAGAGGGGACGCCGAGAGCAGACGGGACCAACCTCACGTACAACGTGTAATACGTGTTGTACAACTTTTCCGCAACAGGCTCCCACGCAGGTTCTTTTCAGACTATGGCCCAACTGACCGTACGGATCGACGACGACCTCAAAGGCCACCTCCAGGCATTGGCCCGACGGGAGGGCAAAAGCACCAGCGACGTCGTGCGCAGCCTCGTGCAGCGCTACGTCCAGGACCGCGATCGGAGCGCTGCGCTTCGGGCCCTCTGGAACCAGATGGAGCGCAGCGCCGAGGAGACCGAGACCGGCCCCGAAGACGTGGAGGAAGCGATTCGGGCGGTCCGCCGGAAAAGCCGCGCTGAGGAGAGCCGGGGTGAACCGGCGGAGGATCGGTCGTGAAGATCGTGATCGACACGAATGTCTTCGTGTCCTCGGTCTTCGGCGGCCTCCCGCGGCAGGTTGTCGAGCTTTGGTTCGACGGCCGCCTGACGCTTTGCCTCTCGGAGCCGATCGTGACGGAGTACCAGCGGGTTCTTCGGGAGATCGGCGCGGTGAGCGCGGCAGAGGAGCGTGCCCTGATCGAAGCGTTCGCCTCCGGGGAAGGCGTCCTGTACACGAGCGATCCGCCACCGATCGAGAGCGTGAGTCCGGATCCAGATGACGACAAGTTTCTCGAATGCGCTCTGGAGCTGGGGGCCGAGCGTGTGGTCTCCGGCGACTCGGACCTTCTGGAGCTGGATTCCTACATGGGAATTCCGATTCTGACGCCGCGAGAGCTTCTGGAGCAGGTCGGGGAAGCGCCCGAGGAGTAATTCGGCCGAGGGCTCTTCCCTCATCTGTTGGGTAGCATGTCAACACTGTGAGACGGTCGGCTCTTCGGTCGGCTTCTTCCGGTCGAACCAGTCGGTCCACTGGGCCGGGGCGTGCCGGTAGACCTGGTGCCACCGAAGCAAGTTCTCCGCTCCGGATCGGGTCCACTGGCCGCCGTTCTCGAACCGTCGGTTCAGCTCCCGCATCTCCCGCTCGGCCGGAGCCGTCGTCTCGACGGTGAAGGCCTCGGGCCGCTCGGCGTAAATCGCGATGGAATCGACGGCTCGCTCTACGGTCGTCGCCGACTGCGGGGCGACAAGGCCACATGCAGCTGCCCATCGCTGCAACCCATCGCTGCAAGAGGTCTCGGGCCATGGCTCCGCTCGGGAACCCCTCGTGAACCAGCGACCGGAGCGAGCCGGTAAGCCGCTCGTTGAAGTCTCCGCTCACGTCGTCGTTGTAGAGCTCCTGGCGGATCGACCGGGGCAGGTGCCAGCGGCACCGCCCGACCAAGGGAGCTGCGTCGCCAACCTCCATCTTTCCGTCGGTAATCAGCGACCGGATCGGCACCGAGCGTAGGTCGATCCGCAGCCGCGTCTCGCTGCCGACGCGGGCCGCGACCGGATGGTGCCGGAGCGCCGAACGCCCTCCAGGTCCTCCGTCCGGGTCCGACTCCACGAGGTGGGCGATCCCGCGTGGGTGATCTCGCGCGGAGAATCCAGCATGGACGATTCCCCGCAGGAGCGTCAGTCCGAATGTCCTCGGTTCGATTTGGCTAAGTAGGGCAGTGGAAGAACCTTACGATTCCGAGGCAATGTAGGGGGCCGTCCTTTCACTGACCTGTTTCTGCCAACGCAATGAGCCATCGAACCGTTCGCGAGCCGACCGAGCAGGAGCACAAGGAACTGAAGCGGATGAAACGCCAGGAGGTCGGCCGGGTCTCCACTC
>JBDGQP010000138.1:0-20296 GCA_042218975.1 Salinibacter sp. | reverse complement strand
TGTCTACCGTCCATTCTCTGCCTGCGACTACACGCGGTCCGCAGCTGCCGCAGAAAATAGTTCACGTACCTTCTCACGGATCGGCAAGAGACTGTTCTGATTTCGCCCGTTCGCGTCGAGGGCACCCCGTGACGACTGCGGGCCGGTCAATTGCAACCGGTATTGTTCTCCGGCTCGGCCCAGTGATTCTCCGGGGACAGAACGACGCGGTGTCGGTTTCGGCACCGGTTCAAGAGTCAACATACCAGTCTCTGAAACGGTCGCCCTCGCATTTGTCGGACTGGCCTGTGCAGGGTCCCTAGTTCCCGAGGGACTGGTCCCACGTGAGGAAGTAGCCGAGCGTAAAGGTGGGGCTCGCCGGAAAGCGGCGCCCGTGGACCGGAATGCGGGCCCCGGCCTCGATCGTGCCGGGCCCCACCTGCCATCCGACCGTCGGAATAACCTGCACCAGCTCGCGCCGGTCGTTCTCCAGGACGAGGCCGAAGTCGGTACGGACCGGGGGGCGGCCGAACAGGCCGTCGACCGCCAGCTTCCACGTGAAGGGGGCGGCCGTTCCCCCGACGGCAACGTGGAAGAGCCGCTCGTCGCCGGGTTTCGTCTCGGTCTCGGGGTTCTCCTCCCGCCAGCGGTAGCCGCCCCACACCACCACGTACACCGGCCACGGGTGGAGGCTCTTGCCCACCTCCAGGATGAGGTCCCAGTCGCGCTGTCCCTGCGAGATGGAGATCGTGTTGGCGTCCAGCGCGAACTGGCCCACCGGGAGCTTGACGCCGCCCCGGAGCGCAACGGCGAAGGGCAGGTTCGGGAATCCCAGCAGGGAGGGTCCGGCACGAAGGTACAGGCGCGGATCGGCCACACCGGTCTGCAGCCGATTGGCCTGCACGTCGTTGAACGCGAGGCGGTAATAGGCGATGTCGGCCCAGACGTCGAGCCCCCGCCACAGGCCGAACGCCCCGGTCATCCGCACCGCGGTACGGATCGACCGGGCGTTCTCACTATCGAAGGGCGTGAGTCGGGCGTTCCGGTTGAACTTCGACCGGGCGTCCTGATGGGCCACCTGAACCTTGACCCAGCCGGTCCCGGGCGGTTCGACCCATTGCCCGTGGGCGGGCGGCGCCAGCACCACGCTCAGCAGCAGGACCAAGCCGAACGACGTACGGAGGAGAGGCATGGCGCTATCCATCGGTCGTCCAGATCACGGTGTTGGGCTGGAAGGCGGCCCAGGCAAACCAGAAGGCGACGTAGGCCGTGTCGATGGAATCCAGCGTGGCGCCGTCATCGGCAAGCGGTCCCTCGATCGCGCGGCCCTCGACCGACCAGGCGCTCCCCGTTTCGTCGTCGACGATCTTCCCGTTCCGGACGGAAAAGGAGCGAGACGTCTCGAATGCCCGGGCGGCCTGGGCGGCCCGGTTCCAGAACACGGTCGCCTGCGTGCCCCCCGCCGCGAGGGTGACGACGCCAACGTCGCCGCGCTCCTTGAGCTCCCCGAACGGAAGAGCAATGCCGCCGTCCGCGCCGTCAGGAATGCCGAGGACGCGCTCCTTCAACGGACGTCGGGTGTCGAGCACATCGTCGGGCATGTCGACGAGCGGGTCCGTATTGGGCGACTCGTAGTTGCCGTACGGGTACGACCGGTTGAAGTCGCCCCCGTCGGAGACGACTTTGGTATCGGGATGAAGCTCCCGCCAGCGGCCCCACGTCATCTCGACCAGCGGCACCATCGACAGCTCTGTGCCAACATTGGCCCCGCAGGTGGCCCGCCGGCTCATCTGGGGCCAGAGGGATTGGCGGTCCCGACGGTCGTACATCACGAGATTGTTGTCGAACAGCAGACCGGAGACGCCGAACTCGGCGCCGTCGATCACGCTGCGGTCGAAGGCAAGGCTCGACCCGGTGAGCGGGCAGTACGTCACGGCGAAGCGGCGCCCGCCCCAGTTGTCGACGTTCACGATCTCGTGGCTCCACAAGACGTTGTGGGGCACGGCCAGGGCCTGGCCGTCGAGAACGAGGCCGATGATCCGGTTGCCGTCGTCGAGACCCTCGGCCTCGCCGACGGTGCGGAGGCGATCGTCGCCGGGGGTAATGCCGTCGATGGACGGGATGCAGTCGGCCCCGTCGCACCCGCTGACGATCCGGTCGGTCGGAATCGTGCAGTTGCTGGTGTCGAACGATCCGTCGCCGGGGCCGTCGGCGCCCCCTGAGGACGAGCCGGACGAGACGCCGTCGCAGCCCGCGAGGGCAACGGCCAGGGCCAGGGCGACAACGCGAAAGAGCGAAGAGGAGGTCGTCGGGAAAGGAAGAAGCATGACGGCACGGGGAGGTGAATGGAGTGAGCGGTGACACGCGGAGGCGCGAGCGGATCCGGGTAGGGGCTCCCCCGATCTCGCCGGTCTCGGAGCGGGGCTGCTCCGACCGCTCCGGCCTGCGATGGGCTCGCCCGGGACCGAGCGCAGCGCACCGGCCGGCCCGCAGGGGGCCAACGTCGAGTCCTCGGCACGGTGGGGGACCGGCCCGCTAGGATCCCGGTCCCCCGTCGTACAGCGTGGCGTCGGGCCGGAAGGCGAACCAGGCGAACGCGAAGTAGTCGCCGTGCGGGATGCGTTCGAGTTGCGTGCCCTTGAGCGGACCCTCAACGGCACGGCCGGTGATCGTCCATATGCTCCCGGTCTCCCTGTCCTCGAAGCGACCGTCGCCCGCGTAGGTGAACGTCAGCGTCCGGCCGTCGACGCGCCGGTCGAAGACGCCCGTGGAGCCGACCTCCTTCGACTTCGAAATCTGCCGGGCGTCGAGGGCCGAGACCGCCCCCGGCGCGTGGAGGACGACGAGCGGGCGGGCGCCGATCGCGTCGTGGATGACTCGCTTCTTTTTCGTGGTGGAATGCGGGTAGGCCTTGTGCGTACCGTCGAGGCTCACGGCCACGACCTTCGCTTTGGGCGGCAGGCGGCGGTCGTCGGTGGACCCGTCGTAGGCGAAGGGCGACTCGTCGATGTCGTCGTAGCCGGCGTACGGGTTTTGGCCGTAGGGACGGTCGTAGCCCGTATCCCGCGAGAGGACCCGGCCGTCCGGGTAGTTTCGAGCAAACTGCCGGAAGGAGATCAACTGCGAGGGGATGACCTTCAGCGTCTCGCCCGCCCGGTCCCCCGCGATGGCCGTGCCGGTGAACTGCTGCCACAGCGTCTCGGTCTTGCGGTCGTACATTACGAGGTCGGACTTCCGGAGGAGCCCCGACACGCCGAACGTCACGGGCTCGCCGTTGAGGCGGCGCTCGAAGGCAATGGAGCTATAGCAGAGCGGGCAGAACGTGACGGCCACGGGCGTGCCGCCGATCCGGTCGTTCACGATCTCGTGGTAGGTCAGGATCTGGAGCGGGTACGCCTTCGCCGTCTCGTTGTGCTCGATCAGAATCACCGGTTCCTCGGGGTCGGTCCAGTCGCGGGCCGCCTCGACGGAGACGAACGACGGATTGTCGATGGAGGGAATGCCGTCCTTCGAGGGCCCACCGTGGCGCAGGGACGACAGGTCGACCGTCGTGTTGGTCAGGTCGGTGTCGAACTGGCGGAGGGCGTCGGGGGCGTCGGCCGGAAGGGAGCTCTGAGCGTGGACCGGGCCCGGCCCGCCCCAGAGGACGGCAAGCAGAAGCCCGGCAAGCGTGCGGGAAAGGTGCATCATGGCGTTCGAGGGCAGGCGTGGATCGGAAAAGCGCGGGGCGCCCCGAACCGTGCGGCGTCGCCGATACGGGAGTACGTTCCTAACGTCCGTTCTCTTCTTGCGGCCCCGCACGGTCCGCAGCTGTCGCGAGCAATCTGCATGCACTCACGGATCGGTAAGGGGCACGTCCGGCGTCCAGCGTTACACGACCGGGGGCGGCGAACGCAATCGAGTCTTGGAGCCCGGAATAAGAAGCGGAGGCCCTCCGGCCGATATCGAGAGCGCATGTCGGGAGCACGGCCGCCCGGCGGTGTAACAATTTTCTCCCGCTGGGGTATGTGAAACACGTCTTCAACATCTTCCCTCTGCAATGAGCAGCCGCCCATGTCTGTCTGGTCCCGATTCAAGCGTTTCGTCAACTCGCTGTTTGGCGGGGCGATCTCGGCGATGGAGGACCCGCGCATGATTCTGGAGCAGAACATCCGGGAGCTCAACGACCAGGTCCCGGAGATGAACGAGAACATCGCCACGGTGAAGGCGAACATGATCATGCTTCAGAAGGAAGTCGACAAGTCGGAGGACCGGGTCGAGCAGCTCTCCAACCGCATCCGTACCGCCATCCAGTCCGATCGCGACGACATCGCCAAGAAGTACGCGATGCGGCTCGAGGACGAGAAGGAGAGCCTGGAGCGGACCCAGGAGCAGCTCCAGCACGCGGAGCGCGCCTACGAGAAGGCGCTGAAGGTCAAGAAGGCCTTCATGCGAGAGAAGGAGAAGAAGATTCAGGAGGCCAAGGACGCCCTGCGGCAGCACGAACGAGCGCAGTGGCAGGCCGAGATCGCCGACACAATGGAGCAGTTTGAGGTGTCGGGCCTCGACCAGACGCACGACGAGATGGTAAATCGCCTCAACGAGCAGACGGCCAAGAACGAGGCCCGGATGGAGCTGGCCCTCGACTCGGTCGACAGCGAGGCGCTTCAAATCGAAGAGGACGCCGAGGAGCTTCGGGCCGAGGAGGTCGTCAATCAGTTCAAGACCGAGATGGGCGCGTCCGAGTCGGGCGACGCGGCCGCGGAGGACGTCTCGTCCGAGGACGAGCGCATCGACGTTCCGGAGGAGGGCGAGCGCGAGGAGCCGTCGAAGACGATCGGCAAACAGCGCACCAAATCCGAATGAGGAAAGTGGAGTTTGGAATGCGGAATGATCGCGGATCGGATCTGTGGTTTCGCATTCCCCATTCCTCATTCCCCACTCCCAGTTCCCCACTCGCCATGACCGACGAAGAGTTCGAGCGCCTCAAGGCAGCAGAGAAGGACCGCCTCCGGGCCCAGAAGCGACTGCGCGGCACCCTCGAGGCCCTGAAGCGACGCCACCGGTCCCGGACCGTCGTCGAGAAGATGAAACGGGGGGCGGAGCGCCTGCTGGACGAGACCGACTCGCTCGTCGACGCGCTGCGGCGCACGGGGGCCCGCCGCACGGGTCGCCTCGAGGTCGCCCTCGACGACGAGGCCGCCCTGGACGCCGACGAACAGGCGCTCCGCGAGGAGCGGGCCGAGACGCTTCTCCGCCGGTACAAGGCGGCGCACTCGCCCGGCGATCGGGCGGACCGCTCCGGTGAGCCGGAGGCGCCGGACGCCGACCCGACGGCGGACGGTCCCGACAAGACCATCGGCCGCATGCGCACGCCCCGCTCGGACGAGGAGACATCGTAGTGAACGGCCCGCGCCGGGTCGACGTCCGCTCCCGCAGCACGCCCATACGAACATGACCGACGACGTCAACTACACGAAGGAAGCCGTTCTGAACCCCTGGAACCTGGTGTTCCTGACGGTTATGGCCGTTCTGGCGGCCGGGACGGCCCTCATCGGGATCGGGCCCTCGTGGCTCTTCGAACTGCTCCTCCTGTTCGGCGCGGGCGCCGAGCTTCTGTACCTGGGTGTCGTCCCGCGCAACGCCCGGTTTCGGCGGCACGTGCGGTCGCAGAAGCAGGCCGAGCACCGGGAGCCGCCGGCCCAGAGCGAGATCTACCGGCGCCTCCATCGCCGCAGCCAGCGGCGCTACTACAAGCTGCGCGAGCTCAAGGACGAGATTCGGGCGAACTATCGGCAGCTCAGCTACGCGTCGCAGGGGCTGCTGGACAATCACCTCGAGAAGATCGACGGCCTGCTGCGGTCCTACCTCGAGCTGCTGCACCAGCGCGAGCGGTACCGCGACCTCGCGGAGCAGACCTCCGAGGACAGCATCCGGGCGTCCATCCGCGAGCTCGAAGACGAGATGGCCGACGACGCCGAGCGCGTCCGGTCGGTCAAGCAGCGGCGCCTCGACGTGCTCGAGAAGCGCCTGGCGCGGTTCCGGAAGGCACGGGAGACCCTCGAAATCATCGGTGCGCAGCTCGGCACCATCGAGGATGTGGTCAAGTACATCCACGAGCAGTCGTGGACGCTCCAGAACCCCGACGAGGTGACGATGCAGCTCGACGCGCTGGTGGACGAGGTGGAAGAGACCCAGCGCACCATCCACGAGATTGAAGACGTCTTCTCCGCCTCCTCCGACGCGATGGACGACGACCTGGAGGCCCTCGACGAAGAGCTCGACGCCGCGACGGACGGGGCCCTCGACCTGCCCGAGGAAGAACCGGCGACGGGCGACGAGACGACGAGCGCTCAGCAGTCGCGGGTCCGAGAGTGAGGGGCCTTCGCCCGCCGATGCCGGAAGCGACGAACGATTCGACGACGCTCGCCCCGGAACTTGTGCTGTGGTGATGAGCGGCTCGAACGACCGAGAGGAGGGGGGAGGCGAACATGGACCTCCACCGAGACGCGGGGACCAAGGAGGTGTGGACGTCGAGCAGGGCGGCCGCGCCGATCCTTTGCCGCGGAGGAGCGGGCGCACTCGACGCTCGCGCCCGGCTTTCCGACCTCTGTGCAGCTCAGGGGAGGGCCGTGAGAAGCGGCTTGGGCTGTGTCTCCCTGACGGTCGACACGCTTTCCGGGCGGCCGGATTTGATTCAGGCCGCCCCATCCTTCGCTGAAGACGTGCCGGTCGGCGCCTCGCCGCGGCGTCCGTAGGCGAGCACGAGCTTGAGGTGGGCCACCGTCGGCGTCACGAGCCCGAGCGATTCGAGCCGTTCCTGCGGCGTCTCCGGCAGCTTCGGCGGGCTCACGCGCCCCATCCACAGCTCCATCTTGTCCTCCAGGGCGCGGGGCCCCGGAAACTGGCCCTCCGGCAGGTGCGTCGTGTAGAACTGACGCTTGCCCTGCAGCCGCTCGTGGACCTGGTCGGCCCGCTCCGAGAGGGTCGGGTCCTCATCCATCACCATCGCCTTGCCGATCAGGTAGTCGCGGTACGTAAACGGCAGGTCGAGGAGCGTCTGGACGACGGGCGGCTCGTGGTCGGGCTCGTCGGTAAGGCCCACCGCGGCCGCCCGGGCCGTGGCCGTCGCCACGAGGCAGAGGGTCTCCTCCGCCACGAGCTCGGGGTCGGTCCCGTCCATGTCGCCGATGCTCTCAAGTACAGCGTGGGTGAGGTCCTGCGTGAGGCCAAGGGCTCCGACCGTCGCGAAGGCAGTGACGCCCGCGACGCGGTCGAGGGACTCGGGGACGGAACTCGGCGGACTCATGGAGCAAGACGGAGGCAAGAAGAAAGACGCCCGGCGCCGTGCGTTCGTATGAGGAGTGAATCGGGAAGCGCGATGAAAGGACCTGCAGGCCCTTCACACTGCACGGTCCCCGGGCCACGATCACAGCGCACGACGCGGACGGAACGGAACGACGCTCGCCAACCCAGGACGGCCCGTCAGTTCTTCGAGGGGGCCGGGGCCGGCGTCTCGTTGGTCGGCGTCTCGCTCTTCCAGTTGCCGCTTTGGCCCCCCGTCTTGGCCCGCAGGTGCACGTCACCGATGCGGATGTCCTTGGTAACCGACTTGCACATGTCGTAGATCGTGAGGGCGGCGACCGAGACGGCGGTCAGGGCCTCCATCTCCACACCGGTCACGCCGAAGGACTTCGTAAACGCCCGGATGTCGATCGCCCTCTCCTCCTCGCTGAGGGTGAAGTCGACCTCGACGCCGTTGATCATCACGTCGTGGGAAAGGGGGATGAGCTTGTCCGTTTGCTTCGCCCCCATAATGCCGGCGATCTGGGCCGTCGTCAGGACGTCGCCCTTGCTGATGTCGTGGTCGCGGACGCGCTGGAAGGCCTCCTCGCCTAGGTGGACGCGGCCGAAGGCGACGGCCGTCCGGGCCGAGTCCGACTGTTCGGATACGTCGACCATCCGGACGCCCCCTCCGCGGTCGACAGGGGAAATCGTAGAGGAATCAGCCATGGGTTCGTGACGGAAGCGAGGGAAAGAAGCTGCTGAGGATCGGCTGCCTCGTCCCGACGAGGACCAGGACGTGGCAATTCTGTTGCCTATTCGAATCGGAAGGGGTGGTGTTGGTTTCGATGCGGGCCCGGCCGGTTTCTACGATCACGGCATCGTTTCGGCGCGGACAGGTCTCCACGCTCGGGCCCCAGATGCATGATCAAAGATCGGGCCAGTCCGCCGTCGCGTAGGCGCGGTGGCCGTCGAGGTAAGTGGCCAGGACCTCCGTGCCGGGGAGGTCTTCGGGGGGAACGCGCATCGGGTCTCGGGACAGCACCACCCAGTCGGCCCGCTTTCCCGGCGCGATGGACCCAATTTCGTCCTCCTGAAACCCGGCGTACGCGGCGCCCAGCGTGTGGGCCCGCAGGGCGGCAGCCCGGGCGATCCGTTCGGCGGGCCGCCACCCGCCCTCGGGGCGGCCGTCGGGCGTCTGGCGCGTGATAGCGGCGTGGAGGGCCCGGATCGGGTCGAGCGGTTCGACGGGCGCGTCCGACCCGAAGGCCAAACGGGCCCCGGCGTCTCGGAGGCTCGCCCAGGCGTACGCCCGATCAAGGCGGTCGGTCCCGAGGCGGGCCGCCACCCAGTCCAGGTCGCTGGTCGCGTGGGCGGGTTGGACGGACGCCACCGCCCCAAGCGCCCCGAAGCGGGGTCGATCCTCGGGGGCCACAACCTGCGCGTGCTCGATCCGGGGGCGGCGCACCGGCGCGTCGGCCTCGGCCGCCGCGGCCTCGTAGGCGTCCAGGACCCCCCGGACGGCGCGGTCACCGATGGCGTGGGTATTGACCTGAAGGCCGCACTCGACAGCCCGGCGGACGCGGGCACGAAGCGCCTCGGGCGAGTGGCGGAGCAGGCCCACATTGCCGGGGGCATCGGCGTAGTCATCCAGCAGCGCCGCGCCGCGGCTGCCGAGCGCCCCGTCGGCGAAGAATTTCACGGACGCGACGTCCAGCCGGCCGGACGGGTGCCGGAGCGGGCCGTGCTCACAGGCGTGGTCGAACGCGTCGCTTTCGCCGAGCGCCATCGCGTAGACGCGGCACGGAAACGAGTCCGCCTCGATGAAGCGACGAAACCGGCGGATCTCCGACCGCTCAACGCCGGCGTCGTGGACGCTCGTGACGCCACGGCGGGCCGCGTGTCGGAGGGCGGTGCGGAGGGCGCGGTCCTGCTCGGCGTCGGTCGGCGGGGGCATGGAGTCCTCGACGAGCGCCATCGCCTCGTCGACGAGTACGCCGGTGGGCCGGCCCGCGTCGTCGCGGTCGATGCGGCCGCCCGCCGGGTCGTCCATGCGGCGGAGCCGGTCGAGGCCCACCGTGGCCTCGAGGGCCGCGGTGTTGGCCCAGCCGGCGTGAATGTCGGTGCGGACCACCCACACCGGCCGCTCGGGAAACGCTGCGTCCAGCGGGGCCCGCGAGGGGGCGGCCGGCCAGCGCGTCTCGTCCCATCCGTGGCCGCGGAGCCAGGCGCCCGGCGGCAGGTCGTGCTCCGCGGCGAACGCCGTCAGCCGCTCTACGACGGCCCTCGGGGAGCCGGCGGCACTCAGGTCGGCCCGGCGCAGGGCGTGCCCGAGCTCATGGAGGTGCGCGTGGGCGTCGACGAAGCCGGGAACGATGGTGTGTCCCTCAGCGTCTACGTGGTGCACCTCGAAGGCCGCGTTCCCCACCGACGCGTCGGTCCCCACCATCCGGAAGCGCCCGTCCCGGACCCCAAACGCCGTCGCCGTCGGGTGCCGGCCGTCGATCGTGTAGATGTTGGCGTTGTGCACAACGTAGTCGGGTCCGGGCATGTGGAGGAAAGCGTCCGAGATGATATGACGGCACGGTAAGTTTAGATCGTACAGTTTTGCGGAGACTGAAAACGTGAAGAAGTGGTGACTGAAAGCGCTTCGCAACGAATGTTCGTTTGATAGTAGGGGCTCCGTCGGCCACATAGTGAAGTCCCCACTGCACGAAGGCAAGGCATTCTTTGATTTTGCGGGTGGCTCCTCCCACCCGCTTTCTCCATTCTGGCGAGGTGTACGGCACGAACATGGGTCATTCTCTCCCACCCCCATCCCTCGTGAACCCTTCCACTGGCGCGGCCCTCGGGCCCCGGCGCGATCGATCGAACTGCGGCGTCGGGGTCCTCATGGACCTTGACGGCACGGAGAGCCATGCCCTGGTCGACGAGGCCCTCGGCGTGCTCGACAACCTCGACCACCGGGGGGCCCGCGGGGCCGAAGAGAATACCGGCGACGGGGCCGGCATTCTCATTCAGAAGCCGCACGCCTTCTTCGCGAGCGTCGTGTCGGGCCTGGGGGCGCCCGATACCTACGGCGTTGGGCAGTTCTTTCTGCCCCCCGACCGGGAAGTCGGGCGAGCCCTGCGCGACTTCGTCGACCGGCGGGTGGCGGCCGAGGGTTTCGAGACGATTGCCTGGCGCGACGTGCCGACCGACGCGTCCGACCTCGGCCCGACGGCCCTCGCCACCGAGCCGGACGTGTGGCAGCTCTTCGTGCGACCCACGGAGCCGATGGCGCCCGAGCGGCTGGATGCCCGGCTCTACATCCTGCGCCGCCTCATCGAGAACGACGTTGCGGGAAGCGACCTCGAGGACCGCGAGATCTTCTACGTCTGCTCGCTGGACCGGCGAAAGATCGTATACAAGGGGCTCCTCACCAACGCCCAGGTGCGAAGCTACTACCCCGACCTGTCCGACGACCGGGTCGCGTCGAGCCTCGCGCTGGTGCACTCCCGCTTCTCGACGAACACGCTGGGCGCCTGGCGCCTGGCGCACCCCTACCGCACCATCATCCACAACGGCGAGGTCAACACGCTCCGCGGCAACTTCAACTGGATGCGCGCCCGGGAAGGAAACTTGGAGAGCGAGCAGTTCGGCACGGACCTCGAGCGCATCCGACCCATCACTACGGAGGCGCAGAGCGACACCGCCGTGCTCGACAACGTCCTCGAGCTGCTGGCCGAGAGCGGCCGCTCGCTGCCCCATGCCCTCCGGATGATGATCCCCGAGGCCTGGAGCAAGAACGAGGAGATGGACCCGGCCCGGCGGGCCTGGTACGACTACCACTCCACCCTCATCGAGCCCTGGGACGGGCCGCTCCTGGTCGCCTTCACGGACGGGGACAGCGTCGGTGCCGCGCTCGACCGCAACGGCCTGCGCCCATGCCGCTACTGGGTGACGCACGACAACCGGCTCGTGATGGCCAGCGAGGCGGGCGTCGTCGACCTCCCGCCCGAGAAGGTTTCGCGGAAGGACCGGCTGCAGCCGGGGCAGCTCTTCCTTGCCGACGCCGAGGAGGGCCGCATCGTGCCCGGGGACGAGGTGTTCGACCGCCTCACCGACGAGAAGTACGCCCGGTGGCTCGACGAGCAGCGAACGCGACTCCGGACGCTTGTGTCGGCCGACACGTCGCGGGGCGAGGTCGTGCCGACGGTCGACCTGCACCTGAACGGCGACCCCCACGCGCTCACCCGTCGACAACGCGCCTTCGGCTACTCGCGGGAGCACGTACGGCGGCTCATGCAGCCGATGGTGGAGGATGGGAAGGACCCGGTAGGGGCGATGGGCAACGACACCCCGCCCGCCGTCCTCTCCGACCACAACAAGACCCTCTTCACCTACTTCAAGCAGCTCTTTGCGCAGGTCTCGAACCCGCCCCTTGACTACATCCGCGAGGAGCTGGTGACGTCCCTCGAGAGTCACATCGGCCGCAAGGACAACCTGCTGACGGAGAGCGCCGAGCACTGCCGCCAGCTCCACCTGGAGTCCCCTCTCCTGAGCGACGCGGAGTTTGAGGCCCTCCGCGACATCGACGCGAACGGGCTCGGGGCCTGTCCGATCGACACGACCTTCGCCCCCGACACCGACCTCGAGGCGGCCGTCGAGCGCATTCGGGCCGACGCCCGCCGGGCCATCGACGCCGGCCACGAGTTGCTCATTCTGTCCGACCGCGCGGCCGGCCCGGACCGCATCCCGGTGCCGAGCCTGCTCGTCGTGGGGGCGGTGCACCACGACCTCATCCGGGCCGGGCAGCGCACCGGCGCGGGCCTCGTGCTGGAGAGCGGCCAACCCTGCGCGGTGCACCACGTCTGCACGCTGCTCGGCTACGGGGCCGATGCCATTCACCCGTATCTGGCCTACGCCACGGTACGGGACCTCGTGGCCCGGAGCGACGAGGGCGCCGACGCGGCGACCGCCATCGAGCGCTACATTGGTGCCCTCGAGCAGGGGCTCCTCAAGGTGATGGCCAAGATGGGCATCTCCACGCTCGAGAGCTACAAGGGCGCGCAGGTCTTCGAGGCGGTGGGGCTCGACTCCGACTTCGTCGAGACCTACTTCTACGGCACCACCTCCCGCATCGAAGGCGTCGGGCTCGAGGAGCTGGAGGCCGACGTCCGCGAGCGGCACGAGAACGCCTTCGACGTCACCGTTCCGGGCAGCACCGACCTTGAGACCGGCGGGGAGCTCTACTGGCGGCGCGACGGGGAGCACCACCAGTGGAACCCGCAGACGCTCGGAAAGCTGCAGCACGCGGTACGCGCCGACGACCGCTCGGTCTACGACGACTACGCCCGCCACATCAACGAGCAGTCCCGCCAGCACCAGACGCTCCGCGGCCTGCTCGCCTTCGATGCGGATCCGGGCGACGGGATTCCGCTCGACGAGGTGGAGCCGGTCGAGGCCATCGTCCAGCGCTTCTTCACGTCGTCGATGTCGCTGGGCTCGCTGAGCCCGGAGGCGCACGAGACGCTCGCGGTGGCCATGAACCGCCTCGGCGGGAAGGCCAGCACCGGTGAGGGGGGCGAACAGGTTGGCCGCTTCGGCACCGAGGGGGAGTGCAGGATCAAGCAGGTGGCCAGCGGCCGGTTCGGCGTGACGAGCACCTACCTCAAGAACGCCGACCACATCGAGATCAAGATGGCGCAGGGCTCGAAGCCGGGCGAGGGGGGGCACCTGCCGGGCCAGAAGGTCAATTCGCTCATCGCTGAGACGCGGTATACCACCCCGGGCGTGTCGCTGATCTCCCCGCCGCCGCACCACGACATCTACTCGATCGAAGACCTGGCGCAGCTCATCCACGACCTTAAGAGCGCCAACCCCGACGCCGACGTGCACGTGAAGCTCGTGTCGGCGGCCGGCATCGGGGTGATCGCCGCGGGCGTGGCAAAGGCCAAGGCCGACGCGGTGCTCATCAGCGGCGAGTCCGGCGGCACCGGCGCCTCGCCGAAGACGTCGATCAAGTCGGCGGGCCTGCCGTGGGAGCTGGGCGTGACCGAGGCGCAGCAGGTCCTCCTCGAAAACGATCTTCGCTCCCGCATCCGCGTGCGGGTGGACGGCGGCCTCAAGACGGGCCGCGACGTGGCCATCGCCGCCCTGATGGGAGCCGAGGAGTACGGCTTCGGCACCGCGGCACTGGTCTGTCTGGGCTGCATCATGCTCCGCAAGTGTCACTGCAACACCTGCTCGGTCGGCATCGCCACGCAGGATCCGGAGCTCCGAAAGAAGTTTATCGGCGAGCCGGAGCACGTCATGCGTTACATGCGGTTCGTGGCCCAGGAGGTGCGCGAAATTATGGCCGAGCTCGGCGTCCGCACCGTCGACGAGATGGTGGGCCGCGTCGACCTGCTGCGGCCCTGCGAGACCGATCACCGGAAGGCGCGGCGCCTCGATCTGAGTCCGCTGCTCCGTCGTCCCGAGAGCGACGACGATCCCCGCAGGACGCGGGAGCAGAACCACAAGATCGACGAGAAGCTCGACCATACACTGATCGAAGAGGCCGGCCCGGCCCTCGAAGAGCAGACGCCCGTCCACCTCGAGCACGACATCTCCAACCGGGACCGCACAGTGGGGGCCATGCTCAGTTCAGCGGTCACCGGCCGCTACGGCCCCGACGGCCTGCCCGACGACACGATCCGGGTCGAGCTCGACGGCGTGGCGGGCCAGAGCTTCGGTGCGTTCCTCGCGACCGGCGTCACGCTTGCCCTTGAGGGAGAGGCGAACGATTACGTGGGCAAAGGCCTCTCCGGCGGCCGCATCGTCCTCCGCACGCCCGACGCCGCCGGCTGGGTGGCCGACGAGAACATCATCCTCGGCAACGTGGCCCTCTACGGCGCCACGCGTGGGGAGGCCTACTTCAACGGTCAGGCCGGCGAGCGCTTTGCCGTGCGCAACTCCGGCGTGCAGGCGGTGGTCGAGGGCGTCGGCGACCACGGCTGCGAGTACATGACCGGCGGCGTGGTCGTCGTCCTCGGCGATACGGGGCGCAACTTCGGCGCCGGCATGAGCGGGGGCGAGGCCTACGTGCTCGACGAGAGCGGTGCCTTCGAGCAGAAGGTGAACCCGGGCATGGTGCGCGTCGAGCCCCTCACCGACGAGCGGGACCGCCGTCTGGTGCGCCGCCTCGTGGAGACACACCGCTACCACACCGGCAGCGAGAAGGCCCAGCGCGTGCTCGAGCACTGGCCCCAGGTCGTCGACCGGTTCCGCAAGGTGATGCCCGAGGCCTTCGCCCGGCAGGTCGAGGAGCACCTGCAGGACGGTGAGGACATCCGTCCCCCCGTGCCGCCCGCGCCGGAGACTTCCTCCACTGTTCTGGCCTAGTTCCTACGCTCAAGCCGATATCCTTGCTGAGTGTTGCGTAGTGCGTATTGCGTAGGTTGGTCATCGACCTCGTGCGACAATACGCAACACGAAATACGCAGTACCCTCCGCCCGACCCCGGCGTAGCGCTTCCCGTACGTCGTCCACCAGCGAAGATCTCCTCACCGAACCAGCCTGCCTCATGCCCCGCGAGCACCATCCCGATGGGTATTTAAAGCACGAACGACGCTCGATCGGCAAGCGCGACCCGGAGGACCGTGCGGACGACTTCAGGGAGATCTGGTCGCCGGACTGGGACCCCGAGCAGATCAAGGATCAGGGCGAGCGCTGCGTCGACTGCGGAGTGCCGACCTGCATGAGCGGCTGCCCCATCGGCAACCGCATCCCCGAGTGGAACGACCTGGTGCACAAGTCGGACTGGAAGGAGGCCCTCGAGCAGCTGCACGCCACCAACAACTTCCCGGAGTTTACGGGCTACACGTGCCCGGCGCCGTGCGAGGACGCCTGTGTGCTGTCCTACAACGACGACCCGGTCGCGATCAAAAGCATCGAGCGGGCCATCGTGGACAAGGGCTGGGGGGAAGGATGGATCCAGCCGGAGCCGCCCGCCGAGCGCACCGGCCATCGCGTGGCCGTCGTGGGCAGCGGGCCCGCCGGCCTCGCCGCCGCCCAGCAGCTGAACCGGGCTGGCCACCGCGTCGTGGTCTACGAGCGGGACGAGGCCCCGGGGGGCCTGATGACGTACGGGATCCCCGACTTCAAATTCGCCAAGCGCCGGGTGGACCAGCGGCTCGATCAGCTGCGGAAGGAGGGCATCGACTTCGAAACGGGCACGGAGGTTGGGGTCGACGTCGCGGCGGACCGGCTCCACGACGCGTACGACGCCACCTGCCTCGCCCTCGGCGCCCAGAAGCACCGCGAGCTGCCGGTGCCGGGCACCGACCTGGACGGCGTGATGCCGGCGATGGACTTCCTCCCGCAGGAAAACCGCCGCCAGAACGGCCGTGACGTGGCCAACGGCGTGACGGCGAAGGGCAAGAGCGTGGTCGTGATCGGCGGCGGAAGCACCGGGGCCGACTGTGTGGCCACCGCCCACCGGCAGGGGGCGACGCAGGTCGTCCAGATCGGCATCAACCAGAAGCCGCCCTCCGACCGGCCCGCGGACAACCCCTGGCCCGAGACGGCGCAGGTGTACAAGAAGACGTACGCGCAGGAGGAGGGGGGACAGGAAGAGTTTGCCGTCAATACCACCGCCCTCGCCGACCGCGACGGCGACGGCCGCGTCGACGAGCTCCGGGCCGAGCAGGTGGAATGGACCTACGAAAATGGCCAGCGCGCCGACAAGACGGTCGTCGATCCGAACCTCCGGATTCCCGCGGACCTCGTGCTCATCGCCATCGGCTTCGCCGGGCCGGAGGGGACCCCATTCGAGGAGGTCGGCGTCCGGGTTGCCGACGACGGCACCTTCGCGACCGACGACCGCCTCATGACCGACGTCGACGGTGTCTTTGCCGCCGGCGACGCCCGAATGGGGGCCTCGCTCGTGGTGTGGGCCATCGGCGAGGGCCGCGATGCCGCCCGCCAGATCGACCGCTACCTCATGGGCGAGTCGAAGCTGCCCGCCAGCCTGAAGACGAAGAATCCGCCGCTTCCCGTCGCGTAGCGCCGGTGGCCGGCCTCGGTGCCGGGAACGCGCCACGAGGAGGTCTGAGGAGGAAAGGCGCCCGTCGGGTCCTTCTCGAGGTTTGGACGGGATGGAGGCGTGAATGGTTGGGAGCCGTGCCCCCCTTGCACCCGCCCCCCATTCCTAATCGGCGCGGCGCTCGACCCAGAGGGTCACCGGCCCGTCGTTTGTGAGACGCACGTCCATCATCGCGCCGAATCGGCCGGTGGGCACGTCGTTTCCTAGGTGATCCGCGAGGGCAGACACGAAATGGTCGTACAGCCGCTCGGCCCGGTCGGGCGGGGCGGCCGCGTCGAAGGAGGGACGGTGGCCCCGGGTCACGTCGCCGTAGAGCGTAAACTGCGGCACCACCAGGGCATCGCCGCCGGTGTCGAGGAGTGACTCGTCCATCCTGCCGTCGGCGTCGGGGAAGACGCGCAGGTTCGCGCACTTGGAGGCGCACCAGTCGCTCTCGCTCTCGGTGTCGTCCTCGTGGACGCCGAGAAAGACGAGCAGGCCATCGTCGATGGCGCCGACCGTCTCGCCGTCGATGTCGACGGCCGCGTCGGCGACGCGCTGGACCAGGGCGACCATGCGGAATGTGGAATTTGGAATGTGGAGTGGAAGGAGGGGAACAGGAGATGCCGGGAAGACGGGGGAGGCATCAATTCCGCACTCGCCATTCCTCATTTCCCATTCGCAAGAAACGCGCGCAGGGCGTCGAGGGCCTTGCGGCGGTGGCTGATGTCGTTCTTGGCGGCCGGCGGCATCTCGGCGAAGGTCTGCTCGTGCCCGTCGGGACGGAAGAGGGGGTCGTAGCCGAAGCCGCCGTCTCCGCGCGGGGCGGTCGTGATCGTGCCCTCGCAGACGCCCTCGAAGGTGTGGGCCGTGCCGGTGTCGTCGACGAGGGCGACGACGGTGCGGAAGCGGGCGCGACGGTCACCGACGCCGTCGAGCACCGCCAGGAGCTTGTGTTTGTTGTCGTCGGGCGTGGCGTCGGGGCCGGCGAAGCGGGCGGTGCGGACGCCCGGGCGGCCGTCGAGGGCGGCCACCTCGAGGCCGGTGTCGTCGGCCAGGGCCGGGGTGCCGGCCGCCGCGCGGTAGGCCTCGGCCTTTTTGCGGGCGTTGCCGGCGAGGGTGCCGGCGTCTTCTTCGACCGTGGGCGGATCGTCGAGCGCGGGGCCCGGAACGAGTTCGATTGGGACGTCGGCGAGGAGGGTGCGCAGCTCCTCGACCTTTCCGGCGTTGCCGGTGCCCAGGACAAGACGGCGAAAGGGCGGCATGGCGGGGGGACGTGGTACGAGGACGGGGAGGCACGGGCGGAAGAAACACGCCTCGAGGGCCTCCGTTGTAGGAGGCGCACAAGTCACAGTGGTGCACGACACTCCAAGTTAGACACCGAACACAGACTTCTCAAGGAGGGATCTACATTGGCTGTTGGCGTTAAGGTTCGAAACAACGAAGACATCGACCGCGCACTCAAGCGCTTTCGGCGCCAGGTGAACCGGAGCCGTGTCCTGCGGGAGTACCGGCAAAACATGGCGTACATGAAGCCCTCGGAGGAGAAGCGGCTCAAGAAGAAGAAGGCGCGCCGTCGGCGCCACCGCGAGCGCAAGCGGGGCAACAACCGCAAGAAGCGCCGCTAGGACGTGCGCTGATCCTCCCCCGTGGGAGGGCTCGACATTTCGGTGAGGCTACTGAGGGACGGGCCTGCGAGGGCCGTCCCTTTTTCGTATGCGGCGGAATGGGATGTTGCCGGATCGAGGCGGACCCGGGGGAGTTCCGATCGTCCTCGACGGTGTTTCCGGGGAGGGAGACCCGCTCTCCGTCGTAGAAGAGAAACTCCGGATAGTAGTGGTGCGCCCGCCGCTGCCCGGGATACCCGTAGAACAGGTCGAAGCCCTGACGGGGGGGCGCCCCTTCAGAGCGGGGGGACCGAGCCCCCGCTTTCCCATCGCGGCCGTCCGGTAGCCGGCGCCGCTGAGCACCTCAGCCATCGTGACTGAGGAGTCGGGCAGGGGGTGCTGCCCGATGGGCGTGACTTCCTTGTTGTCGCGGATTGGGGTGTGGCCCGTGTGCCGACCAGTCATGAGCACGGACCGGGCGGGGGCGCACACGGCGCTCCCCGAGTAGAACTGGGTAAAGACCGTGCCCTCTCTCGCGAGCCCGTCCAGGGCCGGGGTGTGTATCTTCTTCTGGCCGCAGGCCCCTACGTCGCCGTAGCCCAGGTCATCGGCCATGATCAAAATGATGTTCGGCCGGTCGTCCGGGCTCCTCGGTCCGTCCGGGTGCGAGGCGCAGCCGCCGACCAGGCTGCTACCGGTGAAGAGAGCGGTCAGGACGAACAGTCGGGGCATGACGGTCCGGAAAGCAAACGCACCGGTGCGATGGAGAAAGCCACTGCGCTCTGCCGCGCTGGCCGGACGGAACCCGTACGCACCGAGTCCCTCGAGCGTCTCGACGCGCGGAGTCAAGGCAGTCCCCGCGGGGCCCGTCGTGCCCTCCTCGGCGCACGGGGACCCACGCCGGACGCCGGGCATCTACACGTCGATCGCGTCCTGGACGAGGTGCTCCTGCTCGCGGTCGTGCACCTTGGCGGAGCCGGTGGCCGGGCTGGCGCTAGCGGGCCGGCCGATGTACCGGATCCGCTGCTCGCACCGGCCGTGTACCGCCTCCAGTAGGTCGTCGACACGGTCGTGCAGGAACGACCAGGCCCCCATGTTCTTCGGCTCCTCCTGCACCCACACCGTCTCGTCGGCGTCGGCGTACCGCTCCAGTTCGGCCTGCACCTCGGCCTCGGGGAACGGGTAGAACTGCTCGAGGCGCGTGATCGCAATCCGGTCGCGCCGCGGGTCGTCCTCCAGGGCCTCGACGAGGTCGTAGTACACCTTGCCGCTGCAGAGAATGTGGCGCGTGGTGTCGGTCGGATCCGTCTCCGCGGGGAGGACCTCCTCGACGCCGCCGTCGGCCAGCGCCTGCGGGGGCGACACGCAGCGCGGGTGGCGCAGCAGGCTCTTCGGCGTCATGACGACGAGCGGCTTCTTGACGTCGCGCTTCACCTGGCGGCGCAGGGCGTGGAAGTAGTTGGCCGGCGTCGAGAAGTTGGCCACCGTCATGTTCTGCTCGGCGCAGAGCTGCAGGAACCGCTCCAGCCGCGCGGAGGAGTGCTCCGGCCCCTGTCCCTCGTAGGCGTGCGGAAGCAGCGCCACGAGGCTGGAGGTCTGGCCCCATTTCTCCTCGGCCGCACTCAGAAACTGGTCCCATACGATCTGCGCGCCGTTCGCGAAGTCGCCGAACTGGGCTTCCCAGCACACCAGGGCGTCGGTGTCCATCACCGAGTAGCCGTACTCAAACCCGGCCACGGCGTACTCCGAGAGGAGGCTGTCGTAGATGAGAAGCCGGGCCTGATCGTCGGACAGGTGGTTGAGCGGCGTGTACTCCTCGCCGGTCTCCTGGTCGATGAGCACGGCGTGGCGCTGGCTGAAGGTGGCGCGGCGGGAATCCTGCCCGCTGAGGCGGACGCGCATGCCCTCCTGCAGGAGCGAGCCGAAGGCCAGGGTTTCGGCGAAGGCCCAGTCCACGCGCTCCTCCTCGTAGAAGAGGGTGTCGCGCTTGCCGAACAGGCGCTTCAGCTTCCGGTGGACGTTGAAGTCGTCCGGGAAGTGCGTGAGCACCTCCACGACCCGCTCCAGGTGCTCGCGCTTCGCGGTGGTGTCGACGGTCGGGAGGCGCGTGTCGGACTTGCGCTGGATCCGCTCCTCGAGGGCCTCGTCGGCGTCCTTCTCCTCCAGGTCCTTCGTGCGGTCGAAGGCCTCCTGCAGCCGTCCCCGGTAGTCGTCGAGCATCTGCTCGGCCTCGTCGGGCTCGATGTCGCCGCGACGCAGCAGCATCTCGGTGTAAAGCTTCCGCGGAGAGCGCTTCTGCTCGATCTTCTCGTAGAGCAGCGGCTGCGTGAAGGTCGGCTCGTCGCCCTCGTTGTGCCCGTGAACCCGGTAGCACATCATGTCGATGACGACGTCCTTGTTG
>JBDGQP010000137.1:0-17761 GCA_042218975.1 Salinibacter sp. | reverse complement strand
ACGCCTGGGTCGTGGTGACGGCGGTGATGCTGGGCCGCCAGTTCCTCGCCCCTCGCTATCTGATGCCGCTCTTTAATGACTTCGAGCCGCTGGAGGCGGGGGAGCTGCGCGATACCCTCCTGTCGTACGCCGACCGGGTCGACTTTCCGGTCGACGAGGTCTACGTGATGGACGGCTCGCGCCGCTCGAATAAGGCCAATGCCTTCTTCACCGGCTTCGGGGCGAACCGGCGCATCGTGCTCTTCGACACGCTCGTCGAGCAGCTGGACCCCGACGAGCTGCTGTCGGTCGTCGCCCACGAGATGGGCCACTACAAGCTGCACCACATCCCGCAGCGCATCGCCATCAGCGTCCTCCAGACCGGGGTCCTCTTTTTGCTGCTCTCCGTCTTCCTCCAGGTGGAAGGTCTCTTCCGGGCCTTCTACGTCGACCAGCCCGCCGTCTATACGGGCCTTCTCTTCTTCGGCCTGCTGTACTCGCCGGTCGACCTTCTGCTCTCGATTCCGCTCAACGCCTGGTCGCGCCGGCACGAGTTTCAGGCCGATCGCTTCGCCGTCGACACGACCGGGCGGGACCGGCCCCTGGTCGACGGCCTCAAGCGCCTCGCGGAGACGAACCTGTCGAACCTCACGCCCCATCCGCTGACCGTGGCGCTCGACTACTCGCACCCGCCGCTCCGCGAGCGCATCGACGCCATCCGGGCCGCTTCTTCAGCCCCCCCGTCCGCGTGAGGGACGGGGCTTCCTCTGCCGTCCGTCTGTGCCGCCCGGAGCCCCCGATTCGCGGGGTTACATTTTCTTCACTTCTCTCTCTTCCGCCGGCGGAAGCCGCACCCAGAACGTCGTTCCCTCCCCCTCCTCCGTCTCGTACCCGATGGTGCCGCCGAGCTCGTCGATGCTCTTCTGCGCGATGGCGAGGCCGAGCCCCGTGCCGCTGGTCTTCGTCGAGAAGTTGGGCTCGAAGATTTTGTCCCGGACCGCCGGCGGAATGCCGGTGCCGTTGTCGACCACCTGGCTCTCGACCGTCGGGCCGTCGGGGCCGTTCCGGAGCGTCGTGGTGACGCGGACCCGTCCTTCTCGGTCGTCGGGCAGGGCCTGCAGCGCGTTCTTGAGCAGGTTGATGTAGGTACGGCGCAGCTCCTCTCGGTCGGCCTTCACCACGAGCGGCTCCGCGTGGAGGTCCAGCTCGATGGTCCCGGCCTCCGCGTCCTCCCCCATCAGGTGGACCGCCTCTTCGATCACCTCGTTGAGGTCGAGCGGCTCCGGCACGCGGGTGGGCAGCCGCGCGAACGTCGAGAACTCGTTGGCGATGCGCACCAGCGACTCGATTTGCTCGATGAGCGTCGAGGTGATCCGGTCGAACAGGTCCGTGAACGCCGTGTCGCCTTCCCCGTCCGCCCGGGCCCCCTCGAAGGCGCGCCGCAGGTGCTGGATGGAGAGCTTCATGGGGGTGAGCGGGTTTTTGATCTCGTGGGCCACCTGACGGGCCATCTCCCGCCAGGCGATCTCGCGCTCCTGCTGGGCGAGCTTGCGTCGGCTCTCGGCGAGCTGGGCCCGCATCTCGTTGAACGTGCGCACCAGGTCGCCGATCTCGTCGCGTGTGTCGACCGGCAGGGCCTCCGCGAACCGGCCTTCCCCCACCGCCTCGAGGCCCTCGCGGAGCCGGGCGATGGGCCGGGCGAGGGCGCTCGCGAGGATGACGGCCGTGAGCATCACGACCACGAACAGGACCAGCAGCGCCCCGAAGAGATAGGCCAGGGTGCGGGCCTGCTCCTCGGCCACCTGTTCCTGCTGGGCGAGCGTCGGGACGCCCACCACGAGGCGGGGCCGCCCCTGGTCGTCGACCAGGGCCTGGTAGCCGACCCGGTAGCGAAACCGACCGAGCGTAGCGTCGGCCGCGGCAAAGCGGTAGGACTCGTTGTAGAGCTGGTGGTGCACGGTTCCCGGCAGGCGCTCGTCCACGAGCCCGTCCCGCACGAGGCGGGGGCGGCTCGTGCCGACCAGCTGCCCCCCCTCGTAGACCCGCAGGTCGAGCCCCACCCGTGCGGCGAGGGAGTCTACGTCCATCCGCGCGGCAGCCTGCCAGAGCGGTTCGTCGGGACGGGCCTCTAGCGAGAGGGTCTCCTCGACCCGGGTGAGCTGGTCACGTAGCCGGCGCTCGACGACCCGCTTGTTTTCGCCGGTTACCACCTGCACGCCCACCACGCCGACGGCGGCCATCGAGACGATGCCGACGCTCAGGAAGGCGTTGAGCACCTTGTTGCGGAACCGGACCCGGCGGGCCGGCACCAGGCCGTGCCGGTACCGGCCGTAGAGGGCCAGCAGGTATACGACCAGCCCGACCCCGAGGCCCGCCACCGTGAGGCGCAACAGGTAGTAGAGGTGGTCGAAGGCCAGGATGGACGGAATTCGCGCCGCCACGATTGTCGACTCTTCGGCCGAGGGCCGGTGGTAGTAGGTGAGGTACCGACGGCCCTGAATGGTCTGCGAGCGCCAGAGGTGTCCCTCATCGTCCAGGGCCGCCGCGACGGCGGCCGGGAGCGTCGTGCGCCCGAAGCTCTCCCCGTAGCTTCGCGTAATTGTGCCGTCCTGGAACGCGGCCATCGACATCTCGGCGTACAGGTCGCTGAACGAACCGTCTGGCAGCAGCACGCGGGGCACGCCGGCCCCGGTGCCCGGCAGGATGGACCGGGGCTCGGCCCGTATCAGCACCCATCCCCCCTCGCCGTTTCCGAAGCGCAACAGGCCGGCGTACTGGAACCGCTCCCCCGCCCGGACCACGCCGCGATCCCCGGCGAGCCGGTCGATGACCGGCTCCGGCGACGGCTGCCGCGCGTACACCTGTCGGAGCACGTCGAAGACGGCCCGGTCGGCCCGCCGCAGGCCGCTCCGGAGGGGCTGGCGCCCGGAGGCCCCGTACCGGCGAAGCAGGGTGCCGTCCGCGTCGAGCAGGCTGAGGCTCACCTCGTAGGTCGTGAGGGAGGCCAGCAGCGACCGACGCACGACCTGGGCGGCGACCGAGTCGACCCGCGCGGCGAACGGCCGATCCCCTCTCGGGGCCAGCGCCTCGTCGGCGGCCCGCAGGGTCTGGCGAATCGAGTAGAGGGCGCGGGGATCGTAGCCCTCCTCGAAGGACTGGATGGCCTCGACCATGCGCTCGCGCCGCTGCGCGTCCATCCCGGCGTACAGGAGCGGGTAGAACAGGAGGGTGACGGCCAGGAGCGCGAGGAGCAGCCCCCGGACGGTGAAGATCTCCGCCCCGCCGTTGCGCCCCACCATGCCGTAGATGGCCGTCCCCGTGACGACCCCCATCACGCCCAACGGGTACGGAAACGGCACCAGCACCTGCGCGTCGGTGCCGAGGTAAAGACCGGCCACACCAAGCGCGAAGAAGACGACCACGCTCGTGGGCACGAGCCCCTGCGGCCACGCCGGCCGGTAGCGGAGCCCCAGCCGGAGGCCGACCCACGTACACGCCACCCCAAAGAGCACGACCGCCACCACCAGCAGCACCAGTGCGGAGAGCACGATCATTACCAGCGGCTCCGGAAGCAGTCCCGTCCGCGAGAAGAAGTTGAGGGTGCTGTCGAGCACCGCCCGCCGCACCACGTACGCCAGCCCGAGAACGCTGCCGAGGGCGATTCCTACGAGGCCGACGACGAGGCCGACGAATCGTCCGCTCGACGGACGGGCGGGGTCGTGCCGCTGCAGCGTGCCCACGAGCGCCCGCACCGACGAGGCCCGCGGCCGAAAGCGCAGCGCCAGGTGAAGCCCCACGGCGGCGAGGCCCGCGGCCCAGACGCCGGAGAGAAAGAGGTCCCCGATGGACCGGAACACACCGCCGCCGATCATGGACGCAAACCGCGTCGGGTCGAAGAGCACCGATACCCCCGGGACGTGCCCGAGCCACCGGGCCGGGACGTCGAGCGCAAGCAGGAGGTACCGCACGCCCACCCAGACTGCCGCCGCGCACGCCAACCGACCGGCGGCCGCGGCGCGGGCGCCTGCGTGCCGCCGCACCCCGGGCCGGGCGGCGAGGCGGAAATACCACTGCCCGACGCCCCACACGACCCACCCGAGGAGCAGGACCGCCCACCCGGCCAGCAGGTCGTTGTAGACGGCGGCAGTCCGCTGCGCCAGTCGTTCGGTAGAGGGCGGTACGACGGTCACGTAGCCCAGGACGTCGTTGGGCCCCCGAAGGACGTGGTGGGGCCGGTCCAGAGACGTGGGCGGAGCCGACCACGTGAGGCGAAGCGACTCGCCGGTTTCCCGCTCCCACACCTTCTGCAGACTAAAGCTCTGGACGTACCGGTTCTGCACCGGGGGCTGGAAGCGGATCATCCGTACCACCCGGACGGCCCCCAGCACCTCCCCGTTGGCACGCACGGGCCGCCACGCCACGAGGGCCCGGCGCACCGTGCCGTCGTCGACGATGGCCATCTGGGGCCGTTGCAAGAACGCCTCGGCGTCGGGCGCCTCGCCGAGAGGCATGTGCTGCCCGTGCCACGCCAGCACGCGAGGCATCGGGGTGTAGACCTCGACGGTCGTCCGGTCGTTGAGCGGAAGGTCGAGGAGGTGGCGGGAGAGCGCCGCCGGACGGGTTCCCTGCTCCCGCCACGCCCGCAGGGCCTGCACGACGACCGAGTCCACGGCCACTCGCTTGGCCTGTCCCTGCACCCGGTTGCGGAGCCGGGCGAAGCGCCGTTCGACCGTCTCGACGGCCGCCTCCACGACGGCGGTGCGCTGCGTATCCGGATGCGTCTCGATCCGGTGCACGGCCCACTCGCGGCCCCCGGCCGTCACGGCAAGGGCGACGAGCAGCAACCCCCCGAGGCTCCCCCAGGCATTCCTCTGTACGCGGCGGACGAGCCACTGTACGCGGCGGACAAGGCGCGATATCATGAGGACGTGAACGGATCCCGAGGTCCAGGGAATCGGCGGGTCGTCCGCCGCGACGCGGCCACACGCTACTCCGTATCCGCGTCGATTCGGATCTCCTGCAGTCGCCAGGCCGCGTCGCGACGCGTAAGCCGAACGTATACCTGGAGGGTCCGTTCATCGCGGCGATGCTCGAACCGGCCTCGCAAAAAGCAGCTGTCGCCCGCCTCGGTGACGTCGTCGACCACGAAGTCCGTGGGCGGATGCCGGTCGAAAAAGTCGTCCAGTACGTAGTAGGCCTGGGCGCTGCTGTAGAAGGTGCGCGTGCCGAAGAGACTGACCTCCACCCGGTCGGCGGCGGGCGTGAGGAGCCGCTGCGCGTCGCCCTCGCTGAAGGCCGTCGTGACGCGCGTGATAATCGTATCCGGCGCGGCCTGGGCGTCCCGGAGAGCTGATTTCTGCCCGCGTGCCACGGGTACAACCATTCCGACCAGCAGTAGAGCAAGGGCAAACCGTACCGACATCATGAGGGCGGGGCCAGCTCGCTACGGGGGCAGATGAGAACCGCGTTTCTACATGGGTCGATGACAAAAAGCACGCCGTCGCCCTGCGGCCCCGCTGAGGGCGGCCCAGCGGGCGCGTGTGTCCGGAATGACCAACGCGACCGTCCACCGCGGCGGTCACCTCGCCGTCCGCGGCGGTCCGCGACGCGGCGCCCACGACGCACTATGTTGCCCGATGGGGAATCGTGTCTGCCCCGTCGGCAAGCGCGCGAATCGACGCGGCGCACATGTGTGCCATTTTCCGGCGCGCCTCTTTCGTCGCGCTTCCGAGATGGGGGGCCAGCACGGCCCGCTCCTGCTCCACCAGCCCCGGGTGCACCTCGGGCTCCTCCTCGAAGACGTCGAGGGCCGCCGCCGCAATCTGTCCGGTCTCCAGCGCCTCGACGAGGGCCGCCTCGTCCACGACGGCCCCGCGGGCCGTGTTCACGAGGATTGCGTCGTCGCCCATGCGGGCAAAGGCGTCGGCGTCGATGAGGTGGTGGCTCTCCGCGTTGAGCGGGCAGTGCAAAGACACGACGTCGCTCGTGGCGAGCAGGGTCTCGAGCCCCACGTAGCGGGCGTTGGTCTGCCGCTCGACGGTCGGGTTGGCGCGCTCCCGGTTGTGGTACACCACGTCCATCCCAAAGCCGAGCGCGCGGCGGGCCGTCGCGGCCCCGATTCGCCCGAGGCCCACGATGCCCATTGTCTTTCCGGCCAGCTCCGTCCCCAGCAGCAGCGTCGTCTCCCAGCGCTCAAACCGGCCGTCGCGCACGTACCGGTCGGCGGCCCGCACATGGCGGGCCGCCGCCAGGAGCAGGGCCCATGCCTGGTCGGCCGTCGCGTCGGTGAGCACCCCCGGCGTGTGGGTCACCACGACGTCGTGGGCCGCGGCGGCCGCAAGGTCGATGTTGTCGATGCCGACGGCGTACTGGGCCACCATCTTCAGGGCCGGGCACGCCGCAAAGACCCGCTCGGTGACCGGATCGGCGAGGACGCTGAGCAGAACGTCGGCCCCGTCCGCCAGGGCGATCAGCTCGTCTTCGGACCGCGTGGCGCCCTCGGGGGGCTCGCAGACGGCGACAGTGTGCTCCTCCTGTAGCTCGGCGAGCCCGTTTTCGATGAGCGGGCGGGTGACGACGACGTGCGCCATGTGATGGTGCTGGGTGTGGAAAAAGGATCCGGGAAGGAGGTCGACGACGAAGCTACAAAGCAGGCCGCGGTTCCTCCAACTGCTGCGTATGGGGGTGTGGGAGATTGGAGGTGTGGGAGCAGAATCGTCATTGCCCCCAGACTCCCATACCCCCCCGTACGCCCACACGCTAAGAGAGCGTAACTTTCGTCACGCCGGCACCGCCCTCCTCGATGGGCGCCTTCCCGTAGTCGGCGATGTCCGACCGGTCGGCAAGCAGTTCGTGGAGGGCCTCCCGGAGCGCGCCGGTGCCCTTCCCGTGGAGGATGTCGACGGTGTCGAGGCCGGCGGCAATGGCGTCGTCGAGGAAGTGCTGCACGCTGTGCCGGGCCTCGTCGACGCGCTGGCCCCGCACGTCGATCGACGGGCTCGCCCGGAGGGCCGCCAGCGTCGAGTCGCCCCCAGTCTGCGGCTCCGGCTCCTCCCGCTTCGGGCCGTCCACCTTGGTGAGCCGGTCGAGGGCCACGCGCATGTGCATCGAGCCCATGATGACGACCGCCTCCCCGTCCTCGATTTCCTGCACCTCCATCGCCGTCGATCCGTCGTCAACCACGACCCGGTCGCCCTCGTGGATCGGCGCCTCGGGGTCGCGGTCCGCGCGGCCGTCGGCGGCGTCGGGCGTCTCCGCCTCGGGGGCCGGTTCGTCGGGCACCGCGGCCGCCGCCTCCTCGCGGGTCTCTTCCAGGGTGTCCTTGTAGTCCTCCAGCTTCTGGCGGGCCTCCTTCGTGGCCTCCTTTTCGGCCTGCGCCTCCTTGATCTCCTGAATCGTCTGCTCGATGCGGGCGTTGGCGTCCTCGACGATGCGCTCCGCCTCCTCGAGGGCCTGCTGGCGAAACGTCTCCCGCTCCTTCTCGAGCTTGCGCCGCTTCTCTTCGTGGCGCTGCCGCTCCTGCTCGGCCTGCTCCCGCGCCTTCTGGGCCTCGTAGAGCTCGTCCTCCAGCTCCTGGGTGCGCTTCTCGAAGGTCGCGATGAGGTTCTCCATCGCCGTCTTCTGCTCGCCCGCCAGCGTGCGGGCCCGATCCAGAAGTCCCTCCTCCAGTCCCATGCGCTGGGCGATCTCGAAGGCGTAGGAGGAGCCCGGGACCCCCTCCTGGTAGCGGTAGGTGGGCCGGAGGGTCTGCTGGTCAAACTCCATCGACCCGTTCTCTACGCCTTCAGTCTCGTGGGCGTAGACCTTGAGGGTGCCGTGGTGGGTGGTGGCGATGGTGCGGGCGCCCGCGTCGGTCAAGCGTTCAAGCACCGCCTGCGCGAGAGCCCCCCCCTCGTCCGGGTCCGTGCCCGTGCCCGCCTCGTCGATGAGGATCAGCGTGTTCTCGTCGGCCGTCTCCAGCATCCGCCGCAGTTTTGAAACGTGGGAGCTGAAGGTCGACAGGTCCTCTTCGATCGACTGCTCGTCGCCGATGTCGGCCATGATCCGGTCGAACAGCGGAAATGAGGAGTGCGGGGCCACCGGAACCGGCATCCCGTAGGCCAGCATCATCGCGAAGAGGCCGACCGACTTCATGGCCACGGTCTTCCCCCCCGCGTTGGGACCGGTGATGACGAGCGTCCGGAAGTCGGCGCCCAGCGCCAGGTCGAGCGGTACCACCTCGCGGGGGGGGATGTCGTCCTCTCCGGTGGAGCGCCCTTCGGTCTCGGCCTCCGCGTCGAGGTCCCGGAAGTGGAGCTCGAGCACCGGGTTGCGGCCCTCGTGGAGCTCGATGCGACCCTCCTCGTTGAGCTTCGGCACGACGGCGTCGAGGCGGTTGGCGAGCCGGGCCTTCGCCTGCAGGAGGTCGAACTGGCCGAGGGCCCGCAGATTGCCCTCCATCGCGTCGGTCTCGCGGCGCAGGTGGGCGGTGGCCGCCCGCAGGATGCGCTCGATTTCCCGTTGCTCGGCGCTTTCGAGCTCGCGGACCTCGTTGTTGAGCTCCAGGCAGGCGGCCGGCTCGATGTAGACGGTCTGGCCGCTGGCGGAGGTGTCGTGGACAAAGCCCTCCACCTTGCTTTTCGCCTCGGCCCGCACGGGGATCACCATGCGCCCCCCGCGGAGGGTGGCCTGTTCCTCGGTGGCGTACCCCTGCTTGATGGCGGTACGGAGCGCCTCGTCGAGCGTGTCGCGGAGCTGGTTCTCCTTTTTGCGGATCTGGGACCGCAGGCGCCGGAGCTCCGGGGAGGCGTCGTCGCGGATCGAGGCGTCCTCTTCGAGAATGGAGGCGACGTGGTCCTCCAGGTCCGGGAGAGGGGTGATGCGCTCGACGGCCGCCGCGAGCGTGGGATAGTCCTCGTCGCGCGTCTCAAAGTACTGTTTCAGGCGCCGGAGCGAGATCAGCGTCAGGCGCACGGCCTTCAGGTCCTCCGGGTCCACGAACGCCTCCTCCGGCGCCGCCCGCCGCAGGACGTCCCGCAGGTCGTAGAGGTTGCCGAGGGGCACCGCGTCGTCGTACTGAAATGCTCCCTGCAGCTCCTCGACCCGCGTCAACTCCGTCCGGAGCCCCTCCAGCGAACGATTCCGAATGCGGTCGGGGATGCCGTCGAGCCGCTCCCGCCCGATGGGCGTCTTGAGGAGTCCCTCCAGCCGGTCCCGAATGACGTCGAACCCGAGCTTCTCCTCAAGCCCGTCCGGATACGTCTGCATCGTCGAATACGGAGTTCGGATTGGGAAATGGGGAGTGACGGTACCCTGCTCCCCCAAACAGACACGCCCGCGGGCTGCTCCGAGGCAGCGCGCTGAACGCGCTCTCAGCGTCGCTTACCGCCGATGTCCACCCAAAATCCACACGATTCTCCGTCCTGTGCTCCAGCGTCCATCTCCCCGCACGCGCCCACACTCCGTCATGCCTCGAGTCGCCCGCAGGCCGGCGCCCCCGTGAGCGCCCCTCGTCCAACAGGGGCTCAACTGCGCAGCTCCACGTTCATCTGCGAGTGATCGCCCACGTTGAGGCTCTGGACCTTCTGGCGGACCGCGGCGTGGCGCCCCACGACCGAGTCGGCGAGCACCGCGTTCTCGACGGCGGCCTCCTGAAAGACGATGCTGTCGCGCACGACGGCATTCTCGACGGTCGCCCCCTCCTCGACGGAGACGTACGGGCCGACGACCGCGTTTTCGATCGTCGCGTCCGGGCCCACGTACACCGGATCGTGAATGACGCTGTCGGTGACCGTGCCCTGACGACGGTCGTCGGGCTCGTGGTCGAGGATGCGGCCCGTGGTCTCGAGCAGGGCCGGCATTGTGCCGCAGTCCATCCATGCGTCTACGCGGGCCGTCGTGAAGTGGGCCCCCTCCTGGAGGTAGTTGTTGAGCGCGTCGGTGAGTTGAAACTCCCCATCGGCCCCCCGCAGGTCGTTCTCGATCAGACGGTCGATCTGCCCCTTCAGGTCGGCCAGGTCGCGCACGTAGTAGATGCCGATGAGCGCCTCGTTCGTCACCGGATCGTCCGGCTTTTCGACGAGCTCGGTGACCTGCTCCCCGTCGCGCACGGCAATCCCGAAGCGGCGCGGGTCGTCGACCTCACGCACAAACGCCACGACATCGGCGTCCTCGTCGACCTCGATGTCGTCCTCACGGAGAAAGATGGTATCGGCAAACACCACGACGCCGTCCCCCTCCAGGTGTTCGTCGGCAGCCCCCACGGCGTGGGCCGTTCCGAGGGCCTCCCGCTGCACGGGAAAGTGTGCGTCCATGCCCCGCTCCTCGCAGATGGCCGTGAGCTGATCGCGGATGTCCTGCCCGAAGTCCGGCCCGAGCACGAAGACGCCCTCGTCGGGAACCGCCGGCAGCACCTCGGCAAACGTGTCCACGATGCGCTCGACGATACTGCGTCCCTTCACCGTCAGCAGCGGCTTGGGGGTGACGTGGGAGTGGGGGCGGACGCGTGTGCCGCGGCCGGCCATCGGAACGATGAGCTTCATGGAGACGAGGGAGGATTTCTGAGCAGCAAAGCGTGCCTCGGGAGGCAGGGCCCGGACCGTTGTGGGTCCGGCCACAGCTAAGAATAACGGCCCCGCCGGGCGATTGCCAGCAGGGGGCGAGGGGTTCATCGAATTGCCGCATCGGCCCCTGCGGATCGCCGCGACCCCGAAGACGGCCGGCATGTGGTTTCCGAGACGGACGTCCACTTTCCTGCACAATTTGACGACCATTCGGGCCGCCCCCTTCGGCCCTTTCCCTCCGTAAAGTTCTGCTACATCGTCCCCTTGGGCCTTCTGACGGCCCTCAGGGCCGGATGGGCGGCATCCCCGCGTCGGATTTGGGGAACCCGGCACGGGCGTTGTACCATCCAGTGTGCAAGTTCACACCCTTCGAATTGACGACTCCGTTCCGTGCAGCCCCTTCGGTCCGCCCGATCCCTTCTCGCAGCGCTGCTCGCCACCGGTTTCCTGGTCGGTGGGTGCTCAACCCTCAGCAACACGGAGCAGGGGGCCATCATCGGCGCGGGGGCCGGCGGGGCGGCCGGGGCCGCCGTCGGAAAGGCCACGGACAACACGGCCGAGGGGGCCATCCTGGGTGCTGTCATCGGCGGGGCCGCCGGGGCCTTCATCGGCCGGCGCATGGACAATAAGGCCGACGAGCTCGACCGGGAGCTCGAGGACGCGAAGGTCGAGCGCGTCGGCGAGGGCATCAAGGTGACCTTCGACAGCGGCCTCCTCTTTGACTTCGACTCGGCGGCCCTCCGCTCGAACGCCGAGCAGAACCTCGCCGAGCTTACCGAGAGCATGAAGGACTTCGAGGAAACCAAGATCCTGATCGTCGGCCACACCGACTCGAAGGGGTCCACGGACTACAACCAGCGGCTGTCGGAGCGTCGGGCCGAGTCGGCGGCCGACTACCTCAATCAGCAGGGCCTGGACTCGAGCCGCCTCCTCACGTCCGGAAAGGGCGAGTCCGAGCCGGTCGCCCCCAACGACACCGAAGAAGGACGGCAGCAGAACCGCCGCGTCGAGGTCGCCATCTACGCCAACGAAAAGCTCCGCAAGCAGGCCCGCAAGCGGGCGAAGGGGCCGTAACTGCCCGACCACCGGGGTCCCGGGCACACCAGAAAGGGATTCCGCGCCCATCAGAAACACGTACCGGCCCCGATCCTACGTAAGTAGGGTCGCTGGTCGTTAGATTTTCCAACGCCCGATCTCTGTCCATCGAGCCTACTCAGAACCCATGACTTCAACTGCCCAGATTCCCATGCACACCCGCACGATTCGCTGGACCTGCGCGTCGCTCGTCCTCGCCCTGCTTGTAGGGATCGGCGCCGGCCCGGTCCTCGCCCAGAACGGTGGGGGCTCCTCGACCGCCAAGCAGAAGCTCAAGCAACTGAAGCAATCGTTTCGGTCTGGCATGAAGGCCGCGAAGACGGACAACGCCTCGCAGGCCTACAGCCAGCTGGAGCAGGCCCTCCAACTCGCCCAGGAGACCGACCAGAGCGGGGCGGCCAACCGGATATCGAGCGTCCTCCCGAAGCTCTCGAAGAACTGGGGCAACACGGCCATCGAGAACAAGAACTGGGGCGATGCGCTCACCCACTTCAAGAAGGGCATCAAGTACGCCGAGAACGACGCTTACATGTACTACGGGAAGGGGCTCGCCCTCGTCAATATGGACAGCACCGAGACCGGGCTGAAGACCCTCCAGCGGGCCGTCGAGATCGGCAACAAGACCGGGAACACGCGCGTGTCGAACTTGGCCACTCAGCGCATTCGGGACGAGTTTCTGGCCCGGGCCTCGAAGGCGCTCAACGCGCAGAACCCGACGTCGGCACAGGTGCAGACCGCCATCAACGCCCTCGACGAGATGCGCCAGTATGTCGACCCGAACGCGCAGTCCCTCTTCTACCGGGCCCGCGCACTGTTCGAGCAGGAACAGTACCAGCAGGCGGCATCGACCGCTCAGGAGGGACTCAGCATGCACCAGGGCAGCCGAAGTGACGCCGCGAAGTACCACTTCATCATCGCCGAGTCGCAGATGAACCTCGGCAACAAGCAGTCGGCGTGCCAGACGTTCAAGCAGGCCGCCTACGGGGACTACCAGGCCCGGGCCCAGCACTATCTCAAGAACGACTGCCAGGACTAGACCGGACCGGGTCCCTCGTCTTCGCGGACGACGAATTCAGCCCGCGCTTCCCGTCCGGGGGGCGCGGGCGTTTTCGTTGACGGAGGGCGCGTCCACGTCCCGCGACGCTACACGGTGGTTCGGCTCCCGGCGTATACCAGGAGGACGAGGAGCACGGCCGGGAGCACCACGGCCGCGACAGTCATCCACTCGAGGCCGGTGCCGAGCGGTGCGCCCGAGCCGAAGGCCGCGGTGCGCTGAAGGAGAAGGAGCGCGAGGAGGAGGCTCGTGCCAATCATGTCTCGGGGGCTGTGGAGGGAATCGTGTCGGGACGGGGGCGCCTTCCTCCCGAAGGACGTCTGCTCCACGAAACGGACGACCGGGCCCATGTTTCCCGGCGCCCCCCGGCGTGCCCGGGAACGTCGAGGTTCTTTCGGACAGGATTTCCCGCCGCGGTATCCAACCCTTTATCGTACGGCTGCCGTTCGACGCGTGAGGACGGCGTTCGGCTCTGCTCGGGGTCCGCCTCCCCTCCCTTCGGGCAACACCTCTCGTCGGCGGCTCCTCAATTCCCCCGTCGCGGAGAAGGCCGTCGCGACGCCTGCGTCTCCCCCACCCGAGCCCCTGCTCATTGGGAGCGGGTGCGCCGTTCTCAACCGACGCGGGGGGCCGCCTGATTGTCCCGACGACCCCTCTCCATCGGCACAGCTTGGCATGACCTTCACGTCGTGCCTCCCTATGTTGGGGCCGCTCACGTTTGTCCGACAGCACGACCGGGATTTCATGCATCCCTTTCCTGCTCCTCGCCTCCTCTGCCTCGCGGCCGCCGTGCTTCTCGGCGGCCTCGCGGCCGGCTGCTCCTCGTCCACGCAGGCCCCGGCCCCCACCTCGCCCGACTCGTCTTCCGAAACGCCGGCCGGCCCCTCCCTCTCGCTCCTCTACACGACGCCGGACGAGGCGCTCGTCCTCCACGACGTCCAGTCGGACTCCACGCACCGGCTGGTGAGCGGCGTCCGGCACGACGGCCCGCAGGCCCGGTCCCCCTCCGGCCGCTACCTCGCCTTCACCTACACGACGGCCGACTCGGTGCACCTGGCTATGATGGATCTCACGAGTCGCACCCTGCAGCCGGTCGACACGCGGCCCGCGGACGTCACCTACTCGCTGGCCTGGCATCCTTCCGACGACCGGCTCGCCTTTGCGTACTACGAGCCTGCCGCCTCCGGGACGCGCGGCCCGGGCAACGTCTTCGTCGCGACGACCGACGGGGCGACGCGCAACGTGGGCTGCAGCGCCGCCCGCGAGGTGCTGGCCTGGCTCCCCGACGGGGGCCTCGCCACCCGGAACGACGACCGGCTCTACGTGGTGTCGCCCGACGACTGCGCGACCCGGGCCGCCGCCGACGCGCGCCGCATGCGCCTCGCCGCCTACGCCCCGACCGGCACGCGCCTGGCGTACATCTACCGCGAGCTCACCTACGACCGCGACGCCCGCGACTACACGCCGGACTCCTCCCTCTACCTCAGCGACGCCCGCGGGCAGAACGCCACCGAGGTCCTCGGCCCCGAGCGGCGGGTGCGCCACCTGCGCTGGGCGCCGGACGGCTCGGAGCTCGCCTTCGACGTGCAGGTCGAGGCCTCGGGGCACCGCCAGGTGGCCGCCTACAACCCCGACACCGACCGGACCGTCTACCTCGTCCCCCCGTCGCAGACGCGCGCCGATCAGCTGCACCCGCGCTGGTCGCCCTCCGCCTCCTACGTGGCCTACAGCGCGCGGACCGGATCGGGCCTGGTGGCCGCCGTGCGGGTCAAGGGACAGACCCGCCGCCTCGGGCCCGTCGACGGGGCCGTGTGGGGATGGCTCGACGACCGCACCCTCGTGGTGCCGGGCCCCGACAGCCTGCGGGTGCAGTCGCTCACCGGCGAGACGCGCTACGCCCGCCCGGCCCCGGCCACCCTCCTCCACGCTTGGCGCCGCGACCCGGCGTAACGGATGCGTGCTCCTCATCGGCCCAACGTCGACCCGAGAACGGCCTCCCCCGGTTGAACACGCAAAAGGGGACGCCCGGATTCCTCCGGTCGTCCCCGAGTTCAAGTTCGTCTTGGCGGCGTCCTCCTTCCTGCCCGGCGCCGCGGTCGCTCGATTGTGGGAGGCGGCTCCGCTCCCTCTGGAATGGCGGAGCTCCCGCCAAGTCTCTACCCAATCAGCTTCTTGCGGCCGCTGCGGCGGAACGTCTCCTTCGAGTCACGAGCCGCGCCGTAGGCCGCCGTGAGGCGGTCCCGAAGCACGCCGCTCGTGGCCGAGAGGACAAACGAGAGCGGAGCCAGCAGCAGGTGCACGATGAGGAAGCCAACGATGTGCGGGCGGGACTGCGGACGGGAGAAGACATAGGTCTCGAAGCCCATGTAGAGCGTCCACAGCGTGGCGAGTACGAGGTAGGTCGTCATCGTAATATTTTTATTTATTGAGCATTTTGTCTTGTTTCTTCGCTTAGATTTACCTACCGTCCCCGCCCGATGTTCACGGCCGAGTATGAGGTTTTTGTTGCCTCACCGCAACGTTTCTTTTGTACGAATGTCGGACGAATCCAACTTGAACGCTTCGTTCAGGAACCGCTTTTCAGACATTTGGAATCGGTTCCAAATGTGGGATAAAAGTGCGCCTATGTCCCCAATCTCTACTCCCATCAGTTACGATCTCGTCGCCTCCTCCTGGTTGTCGCCCCGTTGACGGGGACCGCCTCCCAATACGGCGCTCATTCGTCCCGCAGCGTCCGCGCCGGATCGATCCGGGCGGCGCGGAGCGTGTGGACGCCCACCGTGGCCCCGGCGACCACGATGGTCGCGAGGCAGACCCCCGCGAACAGGGCCACGGGGAGGTCCGCGGCGTACGCGGACTGCCGGAACCAGCGGTGCACGCCCCACACCCCCAGCGGCACCGCGATCAGGAGCCCGATCCCCACGAGCCGGAGGAGGTCGCCGGTGAGGTGGCGCAGGACCTGCCCCGCCGTGGCCCCGAGGGCCTTCCGGATGCCGACCTCGCGCCGCCGCTGCCGGGCCGTTACCGCCGCGAGGCCGAAGAGGCCCAGGCACGCGACCACGAGCGCCACCGCCCCGAACGCCGTCGTGAGCCGCGCCAGGCGCCGTTCCTGCCGGTACAGGCCGGCCACCTCCGAACTGAGGATCGTGCGCGTAGACGCCCGGTCGGGCACGAACTGCGCCCACGTCTCCTCCATCGAGGCGAGCGCCGTCGACAACTGGCTGTCGGCGGCCCGCACCACGAACATCGAGAAGAAGGGCGGCGCCACCTGCAGGACCGTCGGCCGGATCGGGTCGTGCAGCGACTGGGTGTGCACGTTCTCGACCAGCCCGATGACCTCGAACTGCTTCTGCGGCCACCCCTGCCCGGTCCGCCGGAAGGTCTCGCCGACCGGGTCGTCCCAGCCCAGCACCTCGGCGGCGCGCCGGTTCAGGAGGACCGTCTGGAAGACGTCGCCCGGCCGGTCCGGGTCGAAGTCGCGGCCCGCCGTGACGGTGAGGCCGGCGGTTTCCACGTAGCGCCGGTCCACCAGCAGGTTGTGGAGCTCCACCGTGCGGCCCTCCACCGTGTAGTCGTTGATGCGCGGGCTCAGGGGCGAGCCCGACGCCCGGCTCACCGCCGCGACGCCCGGCTTCCCGCGCAGCTCGCGGACGAAGGCGTCCTGCTGCTGGCGGAGGGGGCCCTCCATCGGCACCCAGACGAGCCGCTCGGCGTCGAAGCCCATGTCGGCGCTCAGCAGATAGTCGGTCTGCTGATGCACCGCCACGGTGCCGATGAGCAGCAACACAGTGGCCGCAAACTGGAAGACGACCAGCCCCCGCTGCAGCCCCGAGAAGCCGGACGAGGACGCCCCCCGCCCCCGCAGGACCGCCGTCGGCTGGTAGGACGCGAGCACGTACGCCGGATACCCCGCCGCGGCACTCCCGACCATCCCTGACACGCCTACGCCGGCGATCAGCGTCTCGGGGCGCAGGAGGGCCGAGAGGGACAGGGACGCGCCGAGCAGGGCGTTGAAGCCGGGCAGCAGGAGCACGGCGCCGAGGACCGCCAGCGCCGCGGCGGCCCCCACCACCAGCAGCGTCTCCGTAGCGAACTGGCGGACGAACTGGCCGCGGGCGGCCCCCAAGGCCTTGCGCACGCCGACGCTCGCGGCTTGGTCGACCGCCCGGGCGGTGCTCATCGTGATGAAGTTGCTGCACGCCACGACGAGGATCAGCAGCGCCGCGAGGCCGAGAATCCAGACCGTCTGGGCGCTCCCGGTCGGCCGGATCTCCTGGAAGAGGTGCGAGTGGAGGTGGATGCTGGTGAGCGGCTGGGTGTGGAAGGCCGACAGGCCCGGCTGGGTCCAGCCCTTCTCGTCCACGAAATCGGCCATCGCCGCGTCGAACGCCTCCACGGACGTGCCCGGCTCCAGCAGCGCGTACGTCCAGGCCGAGGCGTCGTAGAAGCGCTCGATCGGTCCCTTCGCCCCGAACGATACGAGGACGTTCGGCCGGAAATGCGAGGTCGAGGGTGGGCCGGCCATCACGCCGGTAACGGTGAACGTGTCCACGCCCGTCACCATGACGGGCTCGCCGACGGGATTGGTGGATCCGAAGTACTGCGCGGCGGCGGACTCGCTGAGTACGACGGCGTCCGGGGCGTCTAGGGCGGTCGCCGGGTCCGCCCCGCGGCGCTGTCGGTGGCGGTCACCCGCACGATGCGGTCGGCCGCCGGGTGAAAGTCGTCGTACGAGCGCTCGTGGTGGACGCAGAGCCCCAGCAGGAGGCTGCACGTGAGGGCGAGGCCCAGGCCCGTGAGGGCCGTGTGGACCGGCCGGGTGCGGACGGCCCGAAGCGCGACGGTGAGGATGTGCCGGAGCATATCTCGTCGTTGGTTGTTCGCTCGCTCTGCTCGCTTGTTGTTGCTCGTTGTCGGGCGGGAACGGTCACGAAGCGCCGTACAGTCCGCGGACCGCGACCCACCAGACGTTATTCGTCCCGCAGCGTCGTCGCCGGGTCGGTGCGGGCGGCGCGCAGGGCCTGCACACTGATCGTTGCCAGGGCAATCGCCGCCGCCAGCAGGCTCGCCCCGACGAACACCCACGGGCTAA
>JBDGQP010000136.1:0-6972 GCA_042218975.1 Salinibacter sp. | reverse complement strand
GAAGATGAACGAGCCGATCGGCTGGTCGCCCTCCTGCATGCCGGTGCGGCCGCGCCGCACGGCGTCGGAGACGACCTGGATGGCCTCGTCCTGCCCCACGACGCGCCGCGAGAGCTCCTCCTCCATGCGCAGCAGCTTCTCGCGCTCGCTCTCCAGCATCTTCGAGACCGGAATGCCCGTCCAGTTGGAGACGATCTCGGCGATGTCCTCGCTGTCGACCTCCTCCTTGAGGAGCGCGCCCTCCTCCTGAATCTCTTCGAGCTTGGCGTTGGCCTGCTCGGCCTCCTCCTCCAGGTTGGGGATTTCGCCGTAGCGAATCTCGGCGACCTCGTCGTACTTGCCCTCACGCTCCAGATTCTCGGCCTCCACGCGGAGCTCGTCGATGCGCTCCTTCGCCGAGCGGACCGTCTGGATGAGGTCTTTCTCCTCCTGCCAGCGCGACTTGAGCTGGTCGCGCTCGTCCTCGAGGTCGGCAATCTGCCGGTTGATCTCGTCGAGCTTGTCGGGCTGTCCGACCGTGTCGGCCCGTGCCCCCTCGTCGCGCTTGAGGGCCTCGCGCTCAATTTCAAGCTGCCGGATCTCCCGCTCCAGCTGGTCGAGCGCGGCGGGCATCGAGTCGATCTCGATGCGGAGCCGGGCGGCGGCCTCGTCGATCAGGTCGATGGCCTTGTCCGGCAACTGCCGGTCGGTGATGTAGCGCTCGCTGAGGTCGGCGGCGCTGATGAGGGCACTGTCGTGGATGCGCACGCCGTGGTGCACCTCGTAGCGCTCCTTCAGGCCGCGAAGGATCGAAATCGTGTCCTCGACGCTCGGCTCGTCGATCACGACCTTCTGGAAGCGGCGCTCCAGGGCCCGGTCGTCCTCGATGTGCTTCCGGTACTCGTCGAGCGTCGTCGCGCCGATGGCACGCAGCTCACCGCGGGCAAGGGCCGGCTTCAGAATGTTGGCCGCGTCCATGGCCCCCTCGGAGGCTCCCGCCCCGACGAGCGTGTGCAGTTCGTCGATGAAGAGGACGATCTCGCCGTCGGACTCGGCCAGGAGCGCGCCCATGTCGAGCGCCACGATGCGCTTCGACTGCATCGACTCCGGCACGTCGCCCTGCACGATGCGCGTGGCGATGCCCTCCGCGATGGCGGTCTTGCCGACGCCGGCCTCGCCGACGAGGACCGGGTTGTTCTTCGTCCGCCGACTCAGGATTTGGAGCACGCGGCGGATCTCCTGGTCGCGCCCGATCACCGGGTCAATCTTGCCGTCGCGGGCCAACTCGTTGAGGTCGCGCGCAAACCGATCGAGGGCCTCGTAACGACTCTCGGCGTGCGGGTCGTCGGCGCTCTGTCCCCCGCGCACGTCCTCGAGGACCTCCATGACCTGATCCTTCGAGGCCCCCTGGTCGCGGAGGGCCTGCCCGACCTGGTTCTTGCCCTCCACGAGGCCGATTAGCAGGTGCTCGGTCGAGACGTACTCGTCGTCCATGACGTCGGCCTCCCCGCGGGCCCGGTCGAACACCTTTTTCAGGTCTTCCCCGATGTACTGGTCCCCTGCACTGGCCCCCGTGACGGTCGGCAGCGTCTCAAGCGCCTCCTCAACCTGCTGTCGCAGCCGACTCACGTTCGCCCCGATGCGCCCCAGAATCGACACCGCTACGCTGTCCGGGTCGTTCAGGAACGCCTCCAGCAGGTGCGGGGGCTCGATGCCCTGGTGGTTGCGGGACGCCGCCCGTTCCATCGCCGTCTGGACGGCCTCCTGCGCTTTGACGGTAAACTTTTGGAGATTCATAGACTTTGGTGTCGGTTCGTCGGAAGATCAAGACAGTTGCACGCGTCCGTGTCGCGGCTGTCAGAAGGAGGCCCCGGCCCTCGGCCCCCGTCGCCGGGTCGTCGTGCGTTTGCGTACGGATCGAAAAGCGTACCACCCTTCGCGCCCCTGACAGGATGACAGAACCCGGGCCTCGTCGGACGTTTTGGGACGCGGAACGGGCGGGCCTGCTCCCCCCAGGGCCACGAACCGGTTTCACTGTACGGTCGCGTCTCATTCGCTGCCGATCGATCCGTGAGGAGACGCCAAATCGGAGCGTGTGCGCCTGGATGTACGGCCGGACGGACGGGGGTGCGGTCGTCACGCCCCGGTAGATCCACAGCGTATGAAATTGAAACAGCTTCTTAGAGACTGTTTTGATTTCACACGTTGAGGGCAGAGCGTCACGTGACGATGGCAGATCGGTTGAACCAAAGCGTTCCGCTCGGTCTCCCACCTCGCGCCCTCTTCAGACGGACGGAAGAGGGCGACGCGGTCTGTGACCGACCGAAAAATCAAAACAGTCTCTTAGAACCCCATTCACGTATCAGTATGCTCGTTCCCCCCCGGCGGCGCTACGGCGCGCGAAATTGAGACGGCTTCTAGGGTTGCCCCCCGTTCGAAATGCCCGTGAATCCACCGAAATAACGCGGCGCGTCACAGATCCAGGGAACCGATGACGCAGCGCGTTATTAAAGGTGCTGGTAACGTAGGGCGACATCGTCATTTTCGGCGTCCTGCGTATGGACGATCCTTTCCAACAACGACCAGGTGGACTGTCATGACGGCTCAAGACACCGAGATGCCGACGAACGACCGGAAAGACTTTGATCTCAAGGACCTGCCGGACGAGGTGACCGGGCAGGCCCGCGAGATCTGGCTGGCCGGACTCGGCGCGCTGTCCCGCCTCGAACAGGAGGGCGACAAGGTTTTTCAGGCCCTCGTCGAACGGGGCAAGGACTACGAAGACAAGCGAAGCCAGCAGCTGGAGGAAGCAACCGAGAACTTCCGTGAGCAGCAGGAGTCGCTGACCCAGGATGTCTCGAAGCGCCTCGACGACGCGACGAAGTCGGTCGAAAAGGCGGTATCGGACACGCTGAGCGGGACGCTTGGGCGCCTCGGCGTTCCGACGCGGGACGAGGTCCGCGGCCTCTCCCGCCGGGTGGGGGAGCTGTCCCAGAAGCTCGACGCCCTCTCTCAGATGCTCGACGCCCAGCAGACCGCCGTCGAGGAGCGGGTCCTGCACGTCATTCCCGCCGGTGACGGCTGGGTCGTGACCATCGAGGGCGAGGACGAACCCGCCGGCACCTACGACACGAAGAAGGAAGCCGTAAGCGCCGGTCGCGACGCCGCGAAGGAGCAGGTGCCCAGTCAGCTCATCGTGCACAAGCAGGACCGCTCGGTGCAGGAGACGTTCTCGTACGACGAGGACGACGCGGCGTAGCCCCCCTCGGCCCGCCGATACCACGTAGGAGCGCCGCCCGCAAGCGGCCCGCTGCCCGATGCGTTTGGGCACCGGGCCGCTTTTTTCTTGAGCAGAAATTGAATATAGTCGGTCTTTTCGACTACTTTCCCCCCCTCCCCTTCCGCTCGTCGTGGGGATTCTCGTAGGCCCCATTTCTGTCACCCTGTACAACCGTTACTCCGAAAAAATGGTGGGGTGGGTGCTCGGAGGGACCCGGTGAGGAGGATCGCATTCGCCCCCTCCCCACGTCGGTACCGGGCCAAGGGATCGGAGCGGCCGAACGCGGCGCCCAAACAACAGTTAGGACTTGTCCCGTTCCTCCGTCTCCCCCCATTCCCTCATGATTCAGCGCGACGTCCTCATGCGGCAGATCCGCCAGCTCGGGCAGGCCCTGGCGGAGATCGTGACCACCGGCCGGACCGGCCAGCCCAACGCGGTGCTCGGGCAGATCGACGAGGCGGTGCAGGTGCACCTCGACGGCACCGCCGCCGACCTGCGCACGCTGCCGCCCGAGACGCTCCTCGCCATGTGTGAGGCCGACGGTCGGTTCGTCCCCGAGGCCGCCCAGACGCTGGCCCGCCTCCTGAACGTGCAGGGCCAGGCCCACGCGGACCGTAACGAGCCCGAGAAGGCGGGGGCCTCCTTCGGGCGGGCCCTTCTTCTCTACCGCCGCCTGCTGGGGGACCCGGAGGCGGCGGTGTCGTGGAAGGCAGGCACGACCGTGGCCGCTCTCTCCGACCGGGTCGACGACCTACCGGTCGACGACGCCACGCAAGAGGCCCTCGACGCCCTCCGCAACGGCACGAATTAGCCCGTTGAAGGTCGTGAGTTGCACGCTGGGAGGTTCGCCCCGGCGAACGGGACGGTCTCTCTGAAACCGGTATTCTTTCGACGGCACGCAGCCTTGTTCAAACCCTCTTCCGCCGCACCCTTCAACCTACAGCCCTTCATCCTTCCACCGCTTCCTCGGGCATCCGGAACTGGTAGGAGGCGAGGCGACGGTACAGCCCGTCCCGCTGCATCAGTTCGGCGTGGGTGCCGCGCTGCACAATGCGGCCGTCCTCGAGTACGAAGAGGCGATCGGCGGTCTGTACCGTAGAGAGCCGATGGGCGATGATGAAGGTGGTGCGTCCCTCCATGAGCCGCTCCAGGGCCTCCTGCACGAGGGCCTCCGACGCGGAGTCGAGCGACGAGGTTGCCTCGTCGAGCAGGAGCAGGCGGGCATCCCGAAGCAGCGCCCGGGCAATGGCCACGCGCTGGCGCTGGCCCCCGCTTAGCTTCACGCCCCGCTCGCCCACCTCCGTGGCGTATCCGTCGGGGAGGTCCTCGATGAAGTTGTGGGCATTGGCCGCCCGGGCCGCCTCGGCCACCGCCTCGGCCGACGCCTCAAGCCGCCCGTAGCGGATGTTGTCCTTGATCGTGGTATTGAACAGCTGCACCTCCTGCGAGACCAGCGCGATCTGCTCGCGGAGCGACTGCCGCTTGACGGTGGACAGGTCGTGGCCGTCGACCCGCACCCGTCCCGACTGCGGATCGTAGAAGCGGGGAAGGAGGCTCATGAGGGTGGACTTCCCCGCGCCGCTGGGCCCCACGAAGGCCACGGTCTGGCCCGCGGGGACGTCGAACGAGAGGTCGTGCAGCACCGGAACGCCCTCATCGTAGGCGAAGGTCACGTGCTCCAGCTGCACGCGGCCCTCGATCGGGGGGAGGGCGGTGGCGTCGGGGGCGTCGCGGAGCTCCGGTTCGGTGTCGAGCAGCCCAAACAGGCGCTCGGTGGCCCCGGCGGCGCTGTTGAACGTGGAGTAGAGCTGGGAGATGCTGCCGACGCTCCGCGCGATGTTGAAGGCATAGAAGACGAACGCCACGAGGTCCCCCTCCGTGAGCCGCCCGGCCAACACTTCGATCCCCCCGAACCAGAAGACGGCCACGAGGGCGGCAAAGAAAAGCAGCCCGACCGTCGACTCGAACAGCGCCGTGACCAGCACGCGGTAGCGCGCCGTCCCGAAGAGGTCCTCCACCGCCCCGGTGTAGCGGTTCACCTCGTAGTCGGACCGCGCAAACGCCTTCACGACGCGGATCGAGGCGAGGGCCTCTTCCGCCACGGCCGTCGTGTCGGCGAGCCGGTCCTGGATGCGGCGGGCCAGGGCCCGGATCTTCCGGCCGAAGTAGACGGCAAAGCCCGTCACCGCCGGCACGATGAAGAAGATGATAAGGCTGAGCCGCCAGTTGAGCACTACCATGAGCGCCACCGACCCCACCAGGGAGAGCGACCGGGTCAGGAGGTTCGAGAGCGCATCCTTGACGGCACTGCGCACCGCGCTGACGTCGTTGGTGAGGCGCGAGGTAAGATCGCCCGTGCGGTGATCCGTGAAGAAGCGCAGGCTCTGCCGGTGGAGGTGGCGGTAGACCTTCTTCCGCAGGTCCGCCACGACGCGCTCCCCGGTCCAGCCCAGAAGGTACTTTCCCCCGAAGGCCGCGGCGGACCGGAGCAGGAAGAGGACGATGAGCGCCAGGGTCAGCCGGTCGAGCAGGGCCCGGTTTTCCTGCTGGAAGACGGCATCGACCAGCTCGCGCAGCCCCAGCGGCACCACGAGTCCCACGGCCGCCCCCAGCGTCGTGAGCAGGAGGGCCCCCGCGAGCCGGTATCGGTAGGGCCAACCGAGTCGGAAGATGCGCCGGAGGGAGGCCCACAGTCGCTCAGGGCGAAAGGACGGGTCCGCGGACGGCGACGACGAATCCGCCATGGAGTGAGGGGCGCAGGTGTGTGGCCGAAGAACACTGTGCCCTACCATCGGGGGCCGGACCAGGTTCACCCCCAAAGGAAAAGGTTGCGCAATAGATTCCCGCACCGGCTGAGCGAGCCTGCACGCAGCCGGGCGGCAACGTCCCGGATCCGTTCACCGAGTGGCAATGTCCGCGTCGGCCATCGCCGGGTGCCCCACGGTCTCGTCCCGCTCCAGGCGGCCGTCGCGGAGATGAATGATGCGACGGGCGTGGCGGGCGATGTTCTCCTCGTGGGTCACCAGCAGGATGGTGTTGCCCCGGCGGTGGAGACGTTCGAGGAGCTGCATGATCTCCGCGCCGGTCTCGGAGTCGAGGTTGCCGGTCGGCTCGTCGGCCAGCAGCAGCGACGGGCGGTTCACGAGGGCCCGGGCGGTGGCCACGCGCTGGCGCTGCCCCCCGGAGAGCTCGTTGGGCCGGTGGTCGAGCCGGTCGCCGAGGCCGACGCTCCGGAGCGCCTCCGCCGCCCGCTCGCGGCGCTCGGCCCGCGGCATGCCCGCGTAGATGAGCGGCAGCTCCGCGTTGCGGAGGCAATCCACCCGCGGCAGCAGGTTGAACGTCTGGAAGACGAAGCCGATCTCGCGGTTGCGGATCTCCGCCAGCTCGTCGTCGGAGAACGTGCTCACGTCCTCGCCCCGCAGGTGGTAGGTGCCGCTCGTGGGCGTGTCGAGGCAGCCGAGCATGTTCATGAGCGTCGACTTCCCGGAGCCGGACGGCCCCATGACGGCCACGTAGTCGCCCTCCTCAATCGAGAGGTTCACCCCGTCGAGCGCCCACACCTCTTCGCTCCCCATCATGTACCGCTTCTTCAGGTCGTGCACCTCGATGAGCGGGCGCTCCGACGCGTCGGTCGAGGCTTCGTCGGTGGCGAGTGCTTCCATGGCTGTTCAGTGTTGAAATGTGAGAAAAGGGCCGAGGCGTGACTGCCGAAC
>JBDGQP010000135.1:22328-46681 GCA_042218975.1 Salinibacter sp. | reverse complement strand
ACCCGCTCGCGGAGCCCTACATCCTGGGCATCTCCAGCGGGGCCTCGGCCGGGGCCTCTCTCTTCTACCTCGGGTTCTTCCCCCCTCTCCTCTCCCGCACCCTCACAATGCCGGTCGCGGCGTTTCTGGGCGGGCTCGCCTCAATCACGCTGGTCTACCTCGTGGCCCGGGACGGGTCGCGCGTATCGGTGGCACGTCTATTGCTTGCCGGCGTGGCAATGTCGGCCCTGATGGCCTCCCTCACGTCGTTCGTCACGTTCTCCTCCCCGGAGCCCGACAAGCTGCGGGCGGTCCTGTTCTGGTTGCTCGGTTCTCTGAACGGAGCCCGCTGGGAACAGCTTCCCATTCCCGCCCTCACGACCAGCCTGGGGCTGGGCACCCTCCTGGTGCTGGCACGGCCGCTCGACGCGATGCTCGTCGGCGAGGAGCCCGCTCAGAGCCTCGGCATGCCCGTCGAAACGCTCAAGCGAGGGCTCATCGTCCTCGCTGCCCTCGTGACCGGCACCCTCGTCGCGGTCTCCGGCGCCATCGGGTTTGTCGGGCTCATCGTGCCCCACGCCGTGCGGCTCCTGGCGGGCGTCCCGCACCGCCGCCTTGTGCCTCTCAGCTTCCTGGCCGGGGCGGTCTTCCTGTGCTGGGCCGACCTCGCGGCCCGGACGCTCCTGCCGAATCAGGAACTGCCGGTGGGCATCCTCACCGCCCTCTGCGGGGTGCCGTTCTTCCTCGTGCTGCTCCGCCGGCGCTCCTACCAGTTCGGCTGACGTCGGACCTCATCCGGAGCGCGACTCCATGTCCGCGATAAACTCGTCGACTCGCCGCTCGAGGGTCTCCGGGTCCGACGACGCTCCCTCCATGAAGTCTTTGGGGGCCTCGCGGTCCGTCGTTTGCGTCTCGCTGGGGGCGGTGTCGTCCTGGAAGTAGGGATACACGGCGGCCGCGATGAGGGCGTTGATGAGGACGAAGAAGAGCACAGCGGAGAGGACGACGCCGGGCCCAAGGGCAAAGTCGATGCGTTCGAGCATACCGTCGGAGATGTATGGAGAGGATGTGATCGGCCGCCGGGACAACCCCGCTCATATGAGGGGGATCCAGTTGATAACCAAAGAAATGATCTGCGTAGATATTCGTATCAGCTACCGTCCAAATGTGATTTTCCTGTCACGGAACGGCTTCGATCGGGCGCCGGTGGGCCGGCAGGCTCTACGGGCGGGGACCTCCCCACAGGCGCTACCCGGCCTCCACGGCGGCGTCCCGCAGGGCCGACTGCACGTCGATCTCGCCGTGGAGCGTCCGGTGGACCGGGCACTTGTTTGCGATCTCCAGCAGTCGCTCTCGCTGCTCGGGCGTGAGGTCGCCCTCGAGCTCGATGTCCCGCCGGATGCGGTCGATCTTGCCCTTCTCCGTCTCGCAGTGGTCGCAGTCGGCGGCGTGCACCTTTTCGTGGGACAGGTGCACGGTGGCTTCGTCGAGGGGCCAGTCCTTGCGGTCCGCGTACATCCGGAGGGTCATGCCCGTACAGCTGCCGAGCGCCGTGAGGAGAAAGTCGTAGGGCGTCGGGCCGGCGTCGCTCCCCCCCACCGACTCGGGCTCGTCGGCCACGAGGGCGTGTCGGCCCGCCGTGACCTCGGTGCGGTACGCGTCCTCGGTGCGGGTGACGACCTCGCCCTCCGCGGGCGGCTGCTCCTCCGGGCTGAGATCGACGTACTTCCGGGCCCAGGCACCGAGGACGGCGCCCACGTACTCCGCGTCCCCGGTGTCGGTGAGCAGATGGTCCGCGTCGTCGAGCGAGACGAAACTCTTCGGGTGCTTGGCGGCCTTGAAGATCCGGGCCGCGTTGTCGACCCCCACGGTCCGGTCGACCGGGGAGTGGAAAATCAGGAGGGCCCGCCCCAGCGTCCGGATGGTCTTCTCCATCTTCGTGGCCGCGAGGTCCTCCAGGAACTGCTTCCGGATGGTGAAGGAGCGGCCGGCAAGCGTGACCTGCGCCTCGCCGCTGGTTTGGATTTTCTCGAGCGCGTCGTCGAGGAGGTGCGTCACGTGCTCCGGATCGTACGGCGCGCCGATGGTCGCGACGGCCTCGACGCTCGGCACCCGATGGGCCGCCTGCAGGACGGCGGCCCCGCCGAGCGAGTGGCCAATCAGGATCCGGGGGGCCTGGTGCTCCGCCTCTAGAAACTGGGCCGCCGCCTCCAGGTCGCCGACGTTCGACGAGAAGTTGGTCTTCGAGAAGTCCCCGTCGCTCTCCCCCAACCCCGTGAAGTCGAACCGAAGCACCCCGATGTCCTGCCGGGTCAGTGCGCGGCTGACGGCCCCGACGGCCCGCAGATCCTTCGAGCACGTAAAGCAGTGGGCGAAAAGCGCGAAAGCGTCGGGCCGACGGCGGGGCGGAAGGTCCAGGCGGGCCGCGAGCGAGACGCCCTCGGCGTTTGTGAATGCAACTCGTCGTGAGGCCATGAGCAGGAACGATTGGTGATGAGAAAACGCAGAGTGCGTCAATGCGGCCCGGATTTGTGTGGCGCTCGGCCACGGGCGGGGGAAGGGACCGGAGTCATGCACACCGGGGGACACAATCCGCGGGACGCCCCCTTCCGCGGCCGGCCCCCGCTTCGGACCGGAACGGGCGGGGCGTCTCCAGTCGAGGGGGAGGGTCGACCGGGACCGTGCCTCTCAGACGCCGGACCCCACCGGGACCTCAAACGAGAACCGACGGGTCTCCGTGGGCGCGCCCCGATCGAAGGACCGCTCGACGAAGGTGATGGTACCGTCTCGACCGACGAGCAGGACCGTGGACGCCCGGGTGCCGTAGCGCTCGCTCTCGATGAAGATGGGGGAGAGCATGCGCTCGCGGTCCGGACCGACCCCTGTGTCGGGGAGGGCCTCCGTCGGGGCGGAGCGCCGGTCGTCGAGGAGGTCGAGGAGGGCCTCCGGCGTGGGGTCGCCGCGATCGAGCCGGCGCCGCAGGCCGTGCGTGGCCCGCTCGACCTTCAGCCAGGGCGTGTCGAGCCGATCGTTGCTCAGGCCGTGGACGCCGGGCTCGACGGGACGGACGTCGGATCCGCGATTGTTGAGGTAGTAGAGCGACTCCGGCGTGCCGAGCAGGAGGTTGAACCCGTTATAGCGGTCGGCTTCCGCGGCCACGGACTGAAGATAGGCCTTGGGCGCCGGTTCGGCCCGGAGGTAGTCGGCCACGAGAGCCCCGCGGGAAGGGGCATCGGGGGCGTAGGCCCCCGGCTCCCGGATGTTGGTGACGACGCCCCAGTGCCCGCGCCGGGTGACGCCCATCCAGGTGCCGCCCGCCTTTCGGTCGCGGCCGGCCAGTACGTGGGGGGCGTCGTCCCAGTAGGCCGCGGGGGCAGTCGGCCGCTCGTAGAACTCGTCCCGGTTCCCCGCAAACACAAGGGAATAGTTGGGGACGGTCTCGTAGGCAAACGCGAGGAGACACATGAGTGGGCGCGGCCGATCGGCGAGAGGACGGAGTCCGATGTACGACACCGGACATTCGAGGTTCGGGGCGGGGCGGGCGCTACGGCGACGCCCCGACGCCCGCTCCCTGCTTCTCTACGGCGATCAGTCGGGGCGGATCGTTCTGCTGGTTTACGAAGCGGTAGGAGAGCGCCTCGCCCTGTGCCCGCGGCAGGGCCTGGGCCCAGCCCTCGACCGCCTCGGCCTCCTCGGCTCCTCCCTCGTGGCCCGTGTACAGCACGGCGGTGAGCACGCCCTCCGGACGGAGGAGACGCAGCGCGGCGTCGAGGGCGGGGAGGGTGGTGCGCGGCGTCGTCGTGAGGGAGGCGTCGCCGCCGGGCAGATAGCCGAGGTTGAACATGACCGCGCCGACGCGGCCGTGCCGATTGTCGGGGACGTGCTCCTCCATGGTTTCGTGCCCGGCCCGAATGAGGTCGACTCGCGTCCCGAGCCCCTCTCCGGCCAGCCGGTCTCGGGTCGCCGCAATCGCCTCCGCCTGTACGTCGAATCCGACGACCTGTCCGTCCCGTCCCACCGCCCGGGCCAGCCCGACGGTGTCGTGTCCGTTTCCCACCGTCGCGTCCACGGCGGTATCGCCGGAGGAAAGGGCCCTGGTCGCCAGGGCGTGGGCAAACTCGAGAACCGAATCGATGGCCACGGTGGGGCGGTCGTGTTCTGAGGACAGAGGAGGCTTTCAATCGACATCGAGCCGCGCCGTTCACCGAAACTCCTCGAATTTCGGCCATGTACTGAATCCAGAGGCGCGCCGGTCCGTGGGAGAGGTGGTTTCCTCGCAACCAACAACCTGCACGATGGCCGTACACGTCGACCTCGACGCGCGCAGCTACCCTGTTTACTTCCGCTCCCTGCGCCGGCTCCCCGGCCTGCTCGACGAGGCCGACCTGTCGCCGGGGCGCGCGTTGCTCGTCACCGACGAGAACGTGGCTGCCCACTACCGGACGCCCCTCACGACGACGCTCGAGTCGGCCGGGTGGACCCTGAAGACGATCGTCCTCCCCCCCGGCGAGCCGACCAAATCGGCCGAGGCCCTGCACCGGATCTACGACGAGGCCCTCGGCTGGGGCATCGACCGGCAGACCCCCGTCCTCGCGCTGGGTGGAGGGGTGGTGGGCGACCTCGCCGGGTTCGCCGCGGCGACGCTCCTTCGCGGCGTGCCCCTCGTTCAGCTTCCCACCTCCCTCCTAGCGCAGGTCGACGCGTCGGTTGGGGGCAAAACCGCAATCAACCACGAGACCGGCAAAAACTTGATCGGGGCGTTCTACCAGCCCCGGCTCGTCTGCGCCGATCCCGATACGCTCGACACCCTCCCGATGGACGAGTACACCGGCGGGATGGCGGAGGTGGTGAAGCACGCCCTCATTGGCGACGTCGGCCTACTGGCCTCCCTCGAAGATCATCTCGTCTCCGTCTTTTCCCGGCGGGACCGGCAGGCCGTCGCCGACACGATCGAACAGGCCGTCGGGGTGAAGGCCGAGATCGTGGCCGCGGACGAGCGGGAGGCGGGCCGCCGCGCCGTTCTCAACTTCGGGCACACCTTCGCCCACGCCATCGAGGCGGTCGCGGGCTACGGCGCCTTCTCGCACGGGGAGGCGGTCGCCGTGGGCATGCGGGCCGGGCTGTACCTCTCCCATCGGCGCCACCCCGAAGACGTCCCGCGGGACCGCGCCGACCATCTCATTCAGGCGATTCCCGTCGACGCCGATCCGTCGGCCCTCTCCTTCGATGCCCTCTACGACGCGATGGCGGCGGATAAGAAGAACGAGGGCGGCTCCGTTCGATTTGTACTGCTGCGGCGGCTCGGGAACGCCTACGTGACGGGAGACGTCTCCCGCGCCGCGGCCGAGCAGGCCTGGCAGTTTGCGTGCACCCCGCGAAACGCGGCTCGCCCCTGAGCGTGTGAAGGAAACTATTCTTCCCCTACACGGCCGCCTCCGGGCCGTGCTTCCCCGCACTCCCTGCCGTCCCCCGCCGTGGCCGACTCCCGTCCCCGCTCGTACGCCCGCTTGGCCGGGCAGGTGATTCGGGGGTTGCTGTACGTGTGCCTGGCGGGTGTCGTCCTCTTCTTCGCCCTGACCCGGACGGAGGTGGGGCGTGACCGCGTCCGGCGTCAACTGCAGGCGGCCTTCAACGAGCAGTTCGTCGGGTCCCTGCACATCGGGTCGCTTGAGGGGACACTGCTCAATACCCTTCATGCCTCGGATGTCCGGCTCCGGGGCGCGGACGGACGTCTGGTGGCCACCATCGACTCGGTGGCCTCCGAACCCCAGTGGCGCCACCTGTTCACCGGTGAGCTTTCGGTAGAGGCCCTCACCGTCATCGGCCCGCACCTCTCTCTGCACCGGCGGGCCGACGGCACGTGGAACCTTGAGCGCGCCCTGCAACGAGAAGTCCCCCCCTCGGGGGAACGACCGCTCGACCTTTCTCTGACGGACCTCGAGATCCGGAACGGACGGGTCACGACCACCCGGGCGGGAACGGCGCCCTCAATCGTGGAGGACCGGTGGCTGTTCGACTACACGCGGTCGGTCCTCGACAGTCTTCACGCGCAGGCATCGCTCCGGTGGACCGAGTCCACCCGGCGGATCGACCTGGAGAACCTGCAGTTCCGATTGCCCGGGCAGGACCTCACGCTGAGGACCGCCCAGGTGGAACTGGCCCGCGCCCGAGGCCGCTGGCAGCTGGGGCGCTTGTCGGTGGGGCTCGGCAACACGACTCTCGACGTTGAGGGAAGCCTCGTGCCCGCCCCCGACGACTCCATCGCGTCGGCCGCGGAGCTTCGCGTCACCGAGAGCCGGCTGGACCACGACCAGCTGCGTCGGATCGTCCCCCGCCTTCCCCTCCGCGGCGTGATGACGGTGGAAGGGCGGTTCAGGGGGGCGCCCGGCCGCCTCGCCGTCAACGAGCTGCGGCTTTCCCACGAGCGATCGACCCTCAGGATTGAGGGCACGGCATCGGGAGGACCCGACTCCCTGGACGTCGACGCGCAGCTCCTCCCCAGCGAGGTCCGTCCCTCCGATGTGCGTGCGGTCTGGCCCGACGCGCCGCTCGGCGGCATGACCGCGTTCGGCCCGGTCGCCCTGCGGGCGTCCCTGAACGGGTGGGTCGACTGGACGGCTCCCCCGCGGCCGTCGTTTGATCTGGAGAGCACGCTCACGGCCCAGGGGGGCCCGGGGGCCGTCCGGGGATCGCTCGCCGTCCGGCGCACGAGCGGGGGCCCCCTCCGCTACGAGGGCGGAGGTCAGGTGGACAGCCTCGACCTGGCCCCCCTGACCGGCCGTCCGGCCCTCCGGAGCCGCCTCTTCGGCCGCCTGGACCTGCAGGGCCAGGGTGCCAGTCTTTCGGCCGCACGGGGGGAGCTTTCGGTCACCCTCGCGGCGGGACGAATCGGGGCGCGTCGCTTCTCCGGGGTCGACCTGCGCGTGACGGCCGCCCCGAACCGGGCCGACGGCACCCTCACGCTCCGACAGTACACCGGGGGAACGCTCCAGATGAACGGCACGCTCAACACCGAGGGCCCGACCCCCCGGTACGCCCTCGACGCGTCCGTGGACGCCTTCAACCTGAGCGCGCTCCACCCGCCTCTGCCTTCCAGCCGGCTCAACGCCACCCTCGCGCTGGACGGCCGCGGCCGACCGTGGGACGACATCGTGGGCACCGCCCAGATTTCTGTCGACAGCTCGCGCCTCCGGGGCGGGGCACAGCTGCTTCCGCCCCACGAGGCCACCCTCCGTCTTACCGCCCCCACCTCCGACGAGGCCCGCGTGCGACTCACGGGAACCATCGCCTCGGGCCGAATCGAGGGGCGGCCCTTGCGTCCGGTCGTCCGGAGGGCGGCCCGGCGCTGGACCCGCGCTCTTCGGCAATCCATCCGGCGGGAAGCGGCGAGGGCCGTGCGCACCGGGGTCGATACGACCAGCACCGCCGTGCCCTCCCCGTCCCGTCTCCAGGCCGTCGCCGCGGGCGACGCCCCGGCCGAGCTCCGGGGGGCCCTCACCATTCACCGGATGGACCTCCTCCGCACCTGGTGGCCCAGCGCCCCGTCCCAGGGGAACGGCTTCCGCACGACGGCACGCCTCAGGCTGGGGCCGGACACCCTCCGTGCGTCGGGCCGCATGAGCGCGCCCCGCCTCCGGGTCGGATCGCGGCGGGCCGACTCTCTGACGGCCACCTACGAGGTGTTGGCCCCCTACCGTCCCGACCTGCTGAGTGGGACCGTCCTCTCGGCGACGGCGCAGACCGATACCCTCGACCTCGGTCGGCAGACACTCGTCGGGCCCTCGGTCGAGCTCGCGATGTCTCGCCGGACGGGTACGCTGCGGGCCCGCACGACACAGTACGGGCGCACCGGGCCGTACCGTCTGGGGGCGGACGTCACCCTCGAGCGGGGACTGCACATCCGACTGACCGACCTTTACGCCGGGGTCGGCGAAAACGCCTGGGCCATCGACCGCCCCGGCGCGGTGAGCGTCTACCGGGATGCGCTGGTCGTCAACACCCTCGACCTGACGAGTCCCCATCCCGCCCCCAACACCGAACAGCACATCCGGCTTCACGGCGCCGTCTCGGCCTGGGCGTCGGATACGCTGTACGCCGAGACGAGCGACGTTCTTCTCTATCCCGTCGGGGAGCTGGCGGCGCTCCCGCGCCCGCTGGGCGGAACCCTCAACGGCACGGTTGCCCTCACTGGGGGATGGAGCCGACCGCAGGTACAGAGCACCCTCCAGGTGCGGCGGCTCTCGTTCGATCGTCGCCTGCTGGGCGACCTGCGGGTCCGGACCCGCCTCACCCCCAATCGGCCGGACCTGCTGGTGGACGCGGTCCTCACGCCGGGCCCGTCGTCCCTGGCCGCGGTTGAGGGCCCGAACCTCGTGCCCGAGGGCCCCCGGTCCGTCGAGGAAAACCAGCTGTCGGTAGAGGGACGGGTCCGCCTCCCCGGATGGGGCGAGACGCCTTCCGCGCAGACGGACCAGCTTGACCTGTCCGTCGACGTACAGCGGGCCGACCTGTTCTTCTTCAAGTACATCTTCGACCAGAATCTCGCCCAGGCTCGGGGCTACACCACCGGGGACATCCACGTCGGGGGCCGGTTCCGACGCCCCATCTTCGACGCGGAGCTCACCATCGAAAACGGCCGCTTCACCCTGCCGCAGTTTGGGCTGGACTACACGGCAAGCGGGCCCGTGAGGGTGGATCGGAAGGGCATCCACACGCCGGGCCTCTCCGTGACCGACAACGGGGGGTCCGCCACGATTCAGGGGAGCGTTCTCTTCAACGACTACCGATACTTCTCCTTCGACCTTTCGGCGCAGCTCGACGAGCTGACAATCATCGACGTCGCCAACGCGAGGGACCTCGCCTTCTACGGCAGCATCCGGGCGTCCGGCCCGGCCTCGCTGACCGGCCCCCTCTCCAACGCGACCCTCCGCTCGGAGAGGGCCCGGACCACCCCCGAGAGCGAACTCTACATTCCCGTCTCCGAGGGCAGCGTGGACAGCGGCACCGGCTTCATCGTTTTTGCCGACTCGACGGGACAGATTCCCGACCTGCGCGACCTGACCCGCCGGGACAACATCTTCTCGGACCGGCCAGCCGGGGAGCCCACTTTCCTCGAGGGCCTGGAGATCGACATCAACGTCCTGGCCCCCGAGGAGTCGACGGTGAACCTTGTGTTCGATCCGGTTGTGGGGGACGTGGTGACGGCCGTCGGCTCCGGGCGGGTGCAGCTCCAGCGCGAGGAGGGCGAGTTTTTCGTGTACGGCAGTTTCAACGTGTCGGGGGGCACGTACCTCTTTACCGCGGGGGAGGTCTTCGTCCGCCGATTCACCATCAACGGCGGGACCATTACCTGGGACGGGCCGCCCACGAACGCCCAGCTCGACATCGAGGCGGAATACCGCACCCGAGCCTCGCGGGCCGGGCTGCCCGGCTACGACGGCAGCGGGGGCCGCATCCCGGTGCGGGTCCTCCTCGACATCGGAGGCCGCGTGGAGACGCCCCGGGTGGACCTGAGCCTGGCTCAGGTGCGGGACAAGCGCAACAGCCTCGTGGGCTCCCAGACGCTGGACGCCATCCTGAACCAGGCGGACCGCACTACCGAGTACGCAACGAGCGTCCTCCTCACCAATACCTTTCTCCTGACCACCGAGTCCTTCACGCAGGGACAGACGACCGGGGCCGACGGATCCACGAGCGGAAGCCTGTCCACCGCCGGGAATCGTCTGGCCTTCAACAGCGTCTCGCAGCTGGTGGCGAGCCAACTCAACCGCTATCTGGGCGCGGCGCTCCCGAACGTGGACCTCAACTTTGGCCTCCAGGGCGAGAACGCCAACGACCTCGACCTGATCTACGGGGTCGCCCTCCGACTCCTCAACGAGCGGCTGGTGATTCGAGGCGAGGGGGTGTACACCGGCGATAATCCCGACAGTCGGCAGGCGCAGGGTCCCCAGGGGGAGTTCGTCGTCGAGGTGCGCCTGAGTAACCGCGTGAGCGTGGAGGCCTTCTATCGCCGGACCGGCGACGACCTAACCCTCGGGCAGACGCTGACCAGCAGCACCGGGGCGGGCGTCTCCTACCAGACGGAGTTCCCGACCTGGCGCCAGTTGCTCGGCCGCGTCTTCGGGTGGCTGATCCCGGGCCTCCGGCTGCCCGACTCCCCCCCCGACGATTCTGCGTCCGCGCCCGATCCCGTCGTCCAGACGGACGCCGACTCGACTGTTGCCGGGGGCGCGCGCCCCGACCGCTGACGCGACCGTATGACTTTTTCGTCTGGCACCGAACGGGGAGGCCCTCTCTTCTGTTAAGAAACGCATTACTCCCTTTCTTCAACGACCGGTCCTCCCACGTGGATCAATCCGACACCAAGACCTCCCCCAGTCCCGAGACGCTCCGGACGGAAATTCTCGACTTCCTCCGCGAACACCCGGATACCGCCCACCGGTCGGGGGACATCGCCGAGGGACTCGGGATCGACGACAACGACGTCTACCTGCAGTTCTGTGACGTGCTGGCGGAGATGAGCGCCCAGCGCCTCGTCGAACAGGAGGGCCGCAAGTATAAGCACAAGTCCCAGACCACCCACCGCACCGGCGTCCTTCGGTGCAAGGAGCAGGGCTTCGGGTTCGTGCAGGCGACCGACAGCGAGGAGGAGTTTTTTATCCGTGAGCCCCACATGGGCGAGGCCCTGCACGGCGACCTCGTGCGGGTGGCCGTGGCGGCGCGTGCCCCCGAAGACAAAAAGCGGGAGTGCGAAGTCGTCGAGGTCGTCGAGCGCCGCCGGACGCAGGTGGTGGGCACGTTCCATCACCGCGGCAACTTCGCGTTCGTCGAGCCCGACGACCGGCGCATCCTCCAGGAAGTCTACGTTCCCGCCGACGACTTCGGCGGGGCCCAGGACGGGGAAAAGGTCGTCGTCTCAATCGACCGGTTCGACAGCCGAAAGGCCTCTCCGGAAGGCCGCATCCTGCGGGTCATCGGGCCGGCCGACGACCCCAACGTCCGCGTTCTCTCCCTGGCGATGAGCATGGACGTGAAGGCCGACTTCCCGAAGCCGGTGGAGGAGGAGGCCGACGAGATTCCCGTCGAGATTCCCCAGTCGGAGATCCAGCGGCGGCTGGATCTACGGGAGAAGCCGGTCTTCACCATTGACCCGGACGACGCGAAGGACTTCGACGACGCCATTCACGTCGAGAAGCTCGCCAGTGGCAACCTCGAGGTGGGGGTTCACATCGCGGACGTGAGCCACTACGTGCGCCCCGACACCGCCATCGACGAGGAGGCGCTGGAGCGCGCGACGAGCGTGTACCTGGTGGACCGCACCATCCCGATGCTGCCGGAGAAGCTCTCCAACAAGGTGTGCTCCCTGCGGCCCAACGAGGACAAGCTGGCCTTCTCGGTGCTCATGGAGGTCAGCCCGCAGGGCGAGCTCGTCGACTACGCCATCCGGGAGACCGTTATCCACTCGAAGCGCCGTCTCACCTACGACCAGGCACAGGACTTCATCGACGGGGGCTACCCCGACGACCCGGCCGCCTCGGAGGTTGTCCGCGCCAACCGGCTGTCCAAAACCCTCACGAGGAGGCGTCTGCGCGAGGGCGCCATCGACTTTGGCTCCAGCGAGGTGAAGGTCCTCCTCGACGACGACGGCCACCCGCAGGACATCGTGCGGAAGGAGCGGCAGGCGTCCAACCGGCTCATCGAGGAGTTCATGCTGCTGGCCAACCGGACGGTGGCCGCCCACATCGGTGCCCCCGGCCACAACGACCGCGTCCAGACCGACGGGCAGTCCCGGCCCCCCGACGAGCCGTTGCCGTTCGTGTACCGGGTCCACGACACCCCGGACGGCGAGCAAATTCAGAAGCTGGCCGAGTACGTCCGTGTCTTTGGCCACGAGCTGCCGCTCACCGACGGCAACGTCACGAACAACGACCTCGGCACCCTCATCGACAACGTCAAGGACGAGCCGGAGGAGCAGGTCATCGTACGGGCGGCGCTCCGGGCCATGTCGAAGGCCGAGTACGCCGTCGGCAACATCGGCCACTACGGCCTCGGGTTCGACTACTACAGCCACTTTACGAGCCCGATTCGCCGCTACCCCGACCTCATCGTGCACCGCCTGCTGAAGCGGTACGCCAGCGGCCAGGCGCCCCCGAGCGTCGAGGACCTCGCCGCGCAATGCGAGCACTGCTCCGAACAGGAGCGCAACGCGGAGGAGGCCGAGCGCGAGTCCGTGAAGCTCAAGCAGGTCGAGTACGTGCAGGATCACGTGGGCGATGTCTTCGAGGGCGTCGTGAGCGGCGTCACCAAGTTCGGCGTCTTCGTCGAGCTCACCGAACTGCTCGTCGAGGGGCTCGTCCACGTCCGCGAGATGGATGACGACTACTACGTGTACGACGAGTCGACCTACACGATGCGGGGGGAAAACACGGGCAAGTCCTACCGCCCCGGCGACACGGTCACCGTCAAGGTCGCCGGCGCCGACATCGACTCCCGCGAGATTGACCTCCTGTTCGTCGAGGAGGACTGACCTCCCGGATCCGGGCGTCGGCCGACGGGAGCGGATCGGCCTCTCGTGACCGACGTCCCCTTCCCGCCCCTCGCCTCCGTCACCTGCGTGCTGCCACGTCTGTCAGGAGGGCCCGACCGGGCAGGAGGGCTGGCGCTCCCTCCGGGTTTTCCTCCGTCCGACGAGCGCCGAGGGGCCGCTACACCGCCGGCGCCACGGCCGCCTCCGCGGGCACGTCGTCGGCGAAGTCGTGGACGAGCAGCCCGCTCCGCAGCTTCGGCTCGAACCAGGTCGACTTCGGGGGCATGAGGCTGCCCTCGTCCGAGACGGCCACGAGCTCTTCGATGCTGGTCGGGTACATGCTCACGGCCATTTCGGCCTCCCCCTCGTCGACCCGGCGTTCGAGCTCGTCGGTGCCCCGGATGCCCCCGACGAAGCCGATGTTGGGGTCGCGGCGTGGATCTGTGATGTCGAGATGAGGCTCCATCACGTACTCGCTGAGGCGGGCCACGTCGAGCTGGTCGACCACCCGCCCCCCTCGCGAGGGCGGCAGCGATAGGCGGTGCCACGCCCCGTCGAGGTACAGACAGACGAATCCTTTCGTCGGGGGCTCCGGGTCCTGCACCTCGCGCTCGATCTCCAGCTGGTCGCCGAGCGTAGACAGAAACGCCGCCGGCTCCTCGGGCAGGTCGAACACGAGCCGGTTGTACGCCAGGATGCGCATGTGGCTCATCGGAAAGAGGACGGCCGGAAAGATTTCGAAGCCCGGCGTGGTGGGGGCGTCTTCCCCCGAGACGCTCCGCAGACGCTCGGCGGCGCGGCTGGCGGCCTTGCAGCGATGGTGGCCGTCGGCGATGTAGAAGTGATCGACCTCCCGAAAGGCGTCGACGAGGCCCTCGGCCCCTTCGACCTTCCAGAGCGTGTGCCGGACCCCGTCGTCGGCCTCGAAATCGTAGAGGGGCTCCCCCTTCTGCACGCGTTCGACGAGGTCGTGGATGGCCTCCCGGTCCCGATAGGTAAACATGACCGGCTCGGCGTGGGCCTGCTGCGAGAGAATGTGCCGGGTGCGGTCGTCCTCCTTCGCAGGCCGGGTCTCCTCGTGCTTGACGATGGTGCCGTCGTCGTACTCCGCGACCGACGCGCCGGCGAAGACGCCGGTCTGCTCCCGGCCGTCCATCACGAGACGATACACGTAGACGGCCGGGGTGGCCTCCCGCAGGGTGTAGTCCGCCTCCACGAACTGCCGGAGATTGACGGCGCCCTGGTCGTAGACGGCGTCGTCGTGGACGTCGATCTCCGGGGATAGGTCAATTTCGGGCCGGATCACGTGCAGGAAGCTCCGCGGCCGTCCCTCGGCCCGCTCGCGGGCCTCGTCGGTGCTGACCACGTCGTACGGAACCGACGCAATCTCCTCCAGATGCTCCGGCAGGGGACGCACGCCCCGAAAGGGATGCAGTGTAGCCATGTCTGCTTCAGGTCGTTTGGGAGGGCAAGGTGTGTAGAATGACCACGGTTATGATACGGCCCAGCGGGGGAAGACGCATGCATGCCCCCCCACTTTCCGCGAAACTGTATGCACTGTGGACATTCCGTTAATCTTCTCCCCTCGATCCCCCAGCCCGAACAACCGTTGTGCGATTGGGTCTAAAGTGACGCTATTCCGGAATGTCGGGGCGTTCGGCAATGCTCTTCCCCCTTTCCATCGCGGGGTGGAGCAGTTGGTAGCTCATCGGGCTCATAACCCGAAGGTCGCGGGTTCGAATCCCGCCCCCGCTACCACTCGGCATCCCCAACCGTGCCCGCAATCCTCTCTTCAGGGTTGCGGGCTTTTCTTTGTTCTCCCCCGGCCGATTCTCAACCCTCGTCCTCGATGCTCTACTTCGGCTACGGCTCGAACATGCTGACTGCACGCCTCCGGGCCCGGGTCCCGTCGGCGACCCCTCGCTCGACGGGACACGTGGACGGATACCGCCTCCGCTTCCACAAGCGCAGTCAGGACGGCTCCGGCAAGTGCAACATCGTCCCGGCCGACGACGCCGCCGTGTACGGGGTGGTTTTCGACGTCGACGCCGGCGAGCTCGACGCCCTCGACGAGGCCGAGCAGCGCGGTCGCGGATACGAACGGTGCGACGTGCACGTCCGGGGGACGTCCGCGTCGGTGAAGGCCTTCGCCTACACCGCTCAGCCCGCCTACATCGACGATGCGCTCCTGCCCTACGAGTGGTACCACGCCCTCGTCCTGGCCGGGGCTCGGGAGCACAAGCTTCCCGCCCCCTACACCGCACGCCTCGAGTCCATCCGCTCCTACCCTGATCCCAACGAGGCACGGCGGCGAAAGTACCGGGCCCTCCTCGACGACGCCGGGTTTCCCCTCCTCTCTTCGTAGCGGCGGTCTCTCCGGGGCTTCTCCCCCACGGGGACGGCGGCGGCCCAGCGGGCCCCGACTGCCCGCTTCCCCGCCGGGACGCCGGAGTGAGCATATCCTCCCCCCGTCTCCTTTTCCCGCTTTCCAGGTTGGCTCCATCTTTGCTCCGACAACACTCCCCGGTTGGGAAGACTACGTCTGATTGATTCAGCTTCGGTCCCTACGATTCTTCTATGGCTTCTTCCTCGGCGACCGCTTCGTTCGTCCGCCCCGTGATCGGAAGCCTCTTCCTGCTGGGGGGGCTGCTCCTGGTCAGCGCCTGCGGAACGACCGACTCGGCCCGTACCGCCTCGAGCCGCACGGTCCGCCTGACGGCGTACGACAGCACGTCGGGGGCCCCCCTCGACAGTGCCCACGCGGTCAACCGCACCTTCGGCGACACCATGCATACCGACTCGGCCGGGCAGTTCGTGATGCGCGACGTGGAACCGGCCCTTTACGTGTTCGACATTGGGGGGTACGGGTACCATCCGCAACGGCATGTCTCCGTTCTCGTAGAGCCCGAGGATACGACGATCACCACCAACGTCCCCCTTCTCCCGATGCAGTTGCGAATTAACTGCGAGGGCAATCGCCCCTACACCTGGGACGGGCTCGTGTCGAAGTACCGGGAGGACTCCAGCCGCGTGCGCATCCAGCTCCTGGACGTGTTCGCCCGGGACGGCGAGGTCCAGGTCCAGCCCGTCGTCGTGAACGACCTGCCGACGATCACCGTGTTCGTTCCCGATAATCTCGGGGCCCTCGGGCACTACGAGGTGCGGCTTTACAACGAAAACGGCGACCCGATTGCATACCACCACGAGGACGCGCCCCCCGACGAGGGCCATCGCATCTACTCGAAGGGGGATGTGCTCCCGGTGGTGCCCCAGGACGCACAGCGACTGGAGCCGAGTCGGCTCATCGTCGAGGACAGCATCGCGGACGGGGCAACCGTCTACGCCCGTCTCGAATACACCTTCTCGACCGAGAACACCCTCCAGGCCACCTCCGCGACAACGTTTCCGGACCTCAACCTCGACTCGTTGCAGGTGCCGGTCTTCGATACTCTCCGCACCGCCGGCGCGGTACAGGTGCCCGACAGCCTCATGCTGCGGCGTGACACCACGGTCGTGCGCGTCGCGGGCATCGACACGACCGTCAGCCGGAACGGCTACCTCCTCTTCTCTACGCTCCGCGAGTCGAACGCCGCGTCGAGTCCGGAGGCCGCGCGCCAGCTTCTCTACGTCCCAGACTCGGTGGAGGCGCGGGCCCGGCGGGACTCGCTGGAAGCCGCGGCGGCCGCCGATTCGACGGTGCCGCCAATCGACACGTCCACCGTGCCGGGCGCCTCCCCCTTCCTCGTGGTCGACCGGACCGATGCTGCTCGGCTCCGCTCGCTGATCACCGACGATCGGCTCGCCGCCTCCCTCTCCACCGGCCTGCCCGCCGCAGACATGACGGCCGACACGCTGCTCTCGATGTCGGCGACGCTCCGGGACGCGTTTCTCCAGCCCCCGACGCTGTCGAGGACCCGAGCCCGACGCGGACTCGACGTCGCCCCCGACAGCACGTTTCGGGATTCCCTCCTCCTGAGCGCCCCGGCGTCCGACTCCCTCTTCCGGATGATTGCCCCCGACTCCGCGGCCGCGACCGACGCGACCGCGCCCCCGAATCCCTTCACGGACGTCGGTCGCCTGAACCTGCTCTCCCCCGCCGCCGACTCGCTGCCGCTCGATTCGCTGCGCCTGACGGTGTCCCCGGCCGCGGACTCCGTGGTCGAAACGTCGGTGATCGCCGAGGACCTCCGGGACCCGCCCGCTCGGACCGTCTGGAGCGTCCCCGACTCCCTCTCGCGGGGGAAAACGGGGGTTATGGTCGTGGACCCGAGCTTCTTCCGGCTCCGGGCCCGCCCCCACGTTGACACGACGGCCCGGGTCAACATCGCCGGCCTGCTCCCCGATCGTGTGGGGCCCCGCAACCAGGTGCTGGCGCAGCGCTACCCCCAGCAGGTGATCCGCGCCCCGGCCGGCACCTACCGGCGCCGATACCTGCAGACCTGGCGAGACGTGCAGGCCGCAAACCTGAAGGGGCACTACTGCCAGATTCTTCCCTTCCCGCTCCGTTCGGAGTGGCAGTCGACCTCGATGCGGTACTGATCGGCTCCTCGTTCGACTCCTCTCCGTCCTCCCCACCGCGTGCGCCCTCTCGTCCCGCTCCTCCTGGTCGCCCTGCTCGGGGCCTGCACCTCCCCGACGCCGGATTCCTCCGGTCCGCCTGTACGCCGGGCCGACACGCTCTCGCGCTTCCGCGACGGGGCGCCCAGGGTGGTCGCCATCTCGCAGGGCGGCTCCGTAGTCGAACGGCGTACGTACCGGGCCACCGGCACGCTGCTGCGGGTGGACGCCGGAGATTCGGTTCGCGGCTACCTCGACCTCCACGATCCCGACTCGGCCGCGATCCTGCAGGATTTCCTTCGGGGCCGCTGGCGGAACCTCTCGGCAGAGTCCTCGGCGGCGAACGCAAGCGTCTTCTACGTCTTCGGGCCGGATCGGCTCACCTTCAAGAATGCCAAGCGGACGGCCCTCGAATCACTGCGCGTCGAGTACGGGGACAACCGCACCCTGACCACCGAGTACGGGATGTCGGTGCGGCCGACGATTGCCTCCTTCGACACGGTACGCGTGACGGGCTTCACCCTCGTGCGACGGCCCCCGGCCGATTCGACGCAGTGACGTTCCCCGCTAGAACCGGACCCGAATCCCAACGGGAGGGGGCCCGCCCGCGGCCCGGGCATCGCCGCGGAGGCGCGGAGGCGTGAGAACGCCGCGGAACTGATAGAGGAGCGTTGCGAACCCGGCTCCGAGGGCGGCACCGACGAACACGTCGCTGGGGTAGTGGACCCCGAGGTACAGCCGGCTCAGCGCTACCCCGGCGGCCCATGTCGCACTCGGCGCGATTACGTACCACCGCGGGTGCGTGAGGCTCCAGGAGGTGGCCAGCGCCGCCGAGAGGGCGGCGTGCCCCGACGGGAACGCCTGGTCCTGCTCGTCCTGCGACCTCCCGTAGTGTGCCGAGCGGGAGACGAGCGGGCGCCGGACGTAGGGACGCGGGCGGCCTACGGCGTGCTTGAGGCCGAGAACCAATCCGTAGGTCACGCCCTGAGACAGGGTGAGCCGGTAGGCCGCGGCGGCTCCCTCCCCCCCACGCAGTGCGGCGGCGCCCCAGGCCAGCGGCACTGCCCCGTAGAAGATGGGGCGGGCCGAGGCGTGGGCTGCCTCCAGCGATGACGCAAGGGCCGGGCTCGGCGTGCAGTAGATCGCCCCGAGGCCGCGGGTATCCAACGTCTGGTGCCGCCGGGTCGGGTCCTCGCAGAACGGGACCTCGTCGGCGGCCGGCTGGGCGCCGCCGGCGGCAGGGCCGCTGCCCAGCACAACGACGATCGCGAGCACCCGCCAGACAAACGTTCGCATCGGGGCAAGAAACGGACAGAACGATGACGAGGGAGCCCCAAGGGCGGCGCGTCAGGACTCCTCCGCCGCTTCGGCCGCTTCTTCCTCCTCGGCGTCGTCTTCGGCCTCGGCCGCCATGCCGAGCTCCTTCCGAATCTCGTGCCGAATCTCCTCCCGCTTGTCGGGATTCTCCTCAAGCCACTCCTTGGTGGCTTCCCGGCCCTGTGCGATGGTGTCGTCATCGTAGGAGTACCAGGAGCCGCGCTTCTCCAGAATGTCGTGCTCGGTGCCGAGATCGATGATCTCGCCAAGCGACGAGATGCCCTTCCCGTAGATGATGTCGAACTCCGCTTCCTTGAAGGGTGGTGCCACCTTGTTCTTCTTGACCTTCACGCGGGTCCGGTTCCCGATTACGTCCTTGCCGTCCTTCACGGCCCCGATGCGGCGAATGTCCATCCGCACCGACGAGTAGAACTTGAGCGCCCGGCCCCCGGAGGTGGTCTCCGGATTGCCGAACATGACCCCAATCTTCATCCGGATCTGATTGATGAAGATGAGGGCCGTCTTTGTGCGGTTGATCGTTCCCGCAAGCTTCCGAAGCGCCTGGCTCATCAAGCGGGCCTGGAGCCCGACGTGGGTGTCGCCCATGTCCCCTTCCAGCTCAGCCTGCGGGACCAGGGCCGAGACCGAGTCGATGGCGATGACGTCGAGGGCCCCGCTGCGCACCAGCGTGTCGGTGATGTTGAGGGCCTGCTCGCCGGTGTCGGGCTGGGAGATGAGAAGCTCGTCGATGTCGACGCCCAGCTCCTCGGCGTAGTTCGGGTCGAACGCATGCTCGGCGTCGATGAACGCACAGGTGCCGCCCATCTTCTGCGCCTCGGCGATGATGTGAGCCGCAAGCGTGGTCTTCCCCGACGACTCCGGGCCGAAAATTTCGGTGATCCGCGCACGCGGAATGCCTCCTACTCCCAGTGCGGAATCGAGGGCAAGCGACCCGGTCGGAATCGCCTCCACGTCCCGGTTGGGATCGTCGCTCAGCCGCATGATGGAACCCTGCCCGTGCTCCCGCTCGATCTGCTTGACCGCAAGATCAAGCGCTTGCTTTTTGGCTTCGCCGTTTTCGTCTGACATATCCGGATGGAGGATCTGAATGCGAGGGAGGTTCTGGGGTCGCGCCGGTCTCGCTCACCGCCTGGACGGGACTAGACACAATATCCCCCATGGACCTAACGTTCGTCCGTTCCGCACGGTACCGGCTCGACGGGACACATTGTTTACGAACGCAAACGGACGATGCGTACACATACATCGAACATGTGATCCTGCCTCCGCCCGGCCACACTGCCCGACGCCCGGGAGTCCGTCACTGAACGAGACGGTCGTATTCACTGGAATGGGAGGGATCGACCTGCGTGAGAAGATTATAGGCCCGGCTCTGAAGCTCGCCGTCGGCAAAAATGGCCGTCAGTTCCTGATACTTCGTCGAGAAGAAAAGATCCAGTGGGTAAGAGTTCGAGAGATTTTGGTTCAGGGTCTGCAGGGTCTTGACGACGTCGAGGACGACGGATCGGGCTTTTTCGGGGGCCTTAACGAAGCGGTCTAATCCATTGAGATGATACTGGTAGTAGGCACGGCGGAGCGGCTGGTGGCGCTGGGACAGGAGATCGTCGATGAGCTGCCGACGGTTCCGCTGGCTGCTGATGGCCGACCAGCCGGGGTCGCCGCTCCCCTTCGCCCGGTTGGCGATTCGGCGAGCCGTCTGGAAGTGAGGAGTTCCTCCCAGTGGGCTGAAGGTGTCGTAGTCGTATCCGAGGATGACGTAGGCGTAGAAGTCGAGAACGGAGGTCAGCGCATTATACTGCTCCGGATCGAACTGCAAGGAAGTCCCCCGTCCGTACTCGAATCGCCACTGGGCGTCGTTGATGCGGGTGACAACGGTGGACTGCCGAGTTCCGTGGATGGGGCGGCGGCTCGTGACGATGAGCCGAGCCCGAAACTCCGACAGGCTGATCGCCTCCAGAATGACGATCTGGAGCGAGCACGCAATTCGCTCATGCGCCAGAAAGCGATCGTCGGTCCAGTTCTGCGTGTTCATGTACTCGCGGATCCGGCGCTCCAGGTCGTCGAGGAAGGAGAACTCGGAGCCACTGAGTTGCGACCGGTCGAGCTGCACCTGACAGGAAAGCTCCTGCGCGGCGGTCACCCGGGGACCCGCGAGCACCAGGACCAGCACCAGGACCGTTCCGAGTCGGAGGAGCGAGCGCACCACGACGGGGACAAATGGATAGGCAAACGTGAGGACGCCCCAACTTTCTCGAAAACCGTCTGGTTTCCCGGGGCGCGCCCCAGGCCTGCTGTCGCCTATCCCCGAGGGTGGCACCCTCGGCCGCCCGGACTTATATTTAACTTTGATTTTGTTACGTATTATTTTTATTTAAGTGTTCCGCTTCCCGATGTCGCCTCGGTGACAGCGACTGCCTCGATGACCCTGGCCCGTTTCTTTCTGCGTGCAGACGTCCGGCTGCCGGTCATGGCCGTCGCGGTCCATCTGCTGATCGGGGGCGTGCCGTGCCTGGCCCAGTCCGCGTACGACCTCTTCGGCACCGCCCGTGCAGATGCCCTCGCCAACGCCACGACGGCCCGCCCGACGGCGGTCGGGGTGCAGGCCAATCCCGCCGCACGGGCCGCGCTGGAGCGGCCCACCGCCGTGTTCTACGCCCGGCAGGGATTCGGGCTCGCCGCGCTCCGGTACGGAGCCGCGCACGTGGCCGTCCCGTTCCGGTGGGGCACAGCGTCGGTCGGCGCCAGCACGTTCGGTGTGGAGGCCTACCGCGAGGTCCACCTCAGCACGGGGGTCGCCCGCGGATTCCAGTTCGGCACCGCCCGGAGCCTTCGCCTCGGGGCCACCCTTCGGTACCACCACACGTCGATCGCCGGGTACGGGAGCGCCGGGGCTCTCGCCTTGAACCTGGGCCTAGGGGTGGTCCTGCTCCGGTCGCTGCACCTGGGCGTCATGGCGACGAACGTGAGCGGATCCGCCCTCGGCGCGGACGTCCCCCTCCCCCGAACGCTCGCGGTGGGCCTCTACTACCAAGCGCTGCCGCACGTCATCGTCGTCGCGGACATCTTCAAGGACGTGCGCTTTCCGGCCACCGTGCGGGGCGGCCTCGAGGTGCAGCCGGTGGCCCCCCTGTTCCTGCGGGCCGGGGTTACGACCGCCCCCGTCCGCTTCAGCGGAGGCGCAGGGGTGCGTCTGGGGCCGTTGTCCGCCCAGGTCGCCGCGGAGCAGCATCAGGCCCTCGGCTGGTCGCCCTCGGCGTCGCTCCGGATCCGCTGGTAGCCTCCGTTCTCGTGTCAGCCGTTTAGGCCTCGCCTCCCACCAATGCTGGATCGACTGCTCGCGTGCCTCCTCGTTGCCCCGATGCTCGCCTCGACCTCGGGGGCCCAGCCGGCCGATACCGTTCGCCTCGACTCCACTCAGGGGCCTGCGCGGCTGGAGCGAGTCCTGGACATGCGCCCCCCCGGGGCGCAGCGAACGCGCCGGACCGTAGACGCCCTCACCCGGCTCGCGACCCGGCCCCTCGACATCAACCGGGCCCACGCCGCTCAGCTGAGCACCATCCCGAGGGTGTCCCCGGCACTCGCACGTCGGATCGTGCGACACCGAAGGCGGCACGGTCGGTTTCAGTCGGTCCGTCGCCTCACCGCCGTGGACGGACTCACACGGGAGCGCCTCCGGGGCCTCCGTCCGTACCTTCGGATCTCCTCCTCGCCGGAGGGCTCTCCCCTCGACAAAGAGGGGATTCTGGCGTCGATGGAGCGCGTGGCCTCGGGCCTCGACCTCCGGATCCTGCAGCGGGCCACCCGCGAACTGGACCCCGGCCGTGCCTTCCACGCAGACCGCACCGAGGAGGCCTTTCCGGGCTCGCCGACCCGCCTGACCACCCGCATCGGCCTGAGCTACGGCCGGCAGTTCGAGGCAGCCCTCACGCTGGACAAGGACCCCGGTGAGGCCCTCCGCTGGCAGCCCGCATCCCAGACCTACGGCTTCGACCACCTCGCCGGAAACGTGACGCTCCGGGACGTCGGCCCCGTCGAGACCCTCCTCCTCGGGGACTACACGGCGGAGTACGGCCAGGGCCTCGCGCTGTGGCAGGGCCTGAGCTTCGGAAAGGGACGCGACCCGGTGTCCCCCCTGGTGCGGGACGGCCGCGGCCTCGTCCCCTTCCAGTCCTCCTCGGAGAACCGATTCTTCCGGGGCCTCGCCACCACCGTCTCCCTCACTCCTACCCTCTCGGTGAGCGCGTTCGGGTCCCGTCGGCGTCGCGACGCAACGCTCGACTCGACGAGCGGCGGAAGCGCCGCCCCGGTGGTGGCCCGCACCCTCTCGACGGGCGGGCTCCACCGCACCGTGGGCCAGCGCCGCCGCAGGGATGCCCTGGGGCTGACGACCGTGGGCGGTGCTCTGGAGTACCGGACGCCCCGGATGGTTCTGGGAGCGGCCGGATACCGGAACTGGTTTGGCCGGCCCCTTCAGCCGGCGGACACGCCCTACCGCCGGTTCGACCTCTCCGGCACACAGGCGACGATGGGGAGCGTCTTCGCAACGCTCTTTTTGGATCCCTACACCGTCTTCGGGGAGGTGGCCCGGGCCCCGAGTGGGAGCTACGGCGGGCTCGTCGGGGCGTCGCTGTCCCACGAGGCCGGCGTCAAGGCCCTCCTCCTGGGACGCCGCTATCCGCGCTCGTTTCAGGGACTCCACAACGGCGCCATCGGCGAGAGCGGAGACACCCAGAATGAGATCGGAATCTATGCCGGCGTCCGCCTTCGGGTCGCCGACGACTGGCACGTGTCGGCCTACGTCGACCAGTATCAGTTTCCCTGGCTCCGCTTCGGCGTCCCGCGTCCGTCCGGGGGGATCGACACGCGGATGGTCGCGACCTACGAGCCGCGACCGTGGCTCTCCAGCTACGTTCAGGTCCGGGCCGAGCGCGAGACCGCCGGCACCGAGCGACGGGGCCCCTCCGGACGCCGGCTGGCGGCCCTCCGCACCGAGACGCGCCAGTCCGTCCGGTGGCACCTGGAGTACACCTTCCGGGAGGGACTGACCCTCCGGACCCGACTGCAGGGATCCCGTTTTGCGGCCCACGGGGCCGGCGTCTCCCGAGGCGTCCTGCTCGCCCAGGGCCTCCGCCTACGGCCCATCGACGGCCTCGAGATCGATGCCCGGATCGCTCTTTTCGATACCGACGGCTACGCGGCCCGGATCTACACCTACGAGCACGACCTGCTCTACAGCTTCTCCGTCCCGGTGCTCTACGGTCAGGGCCAGCGGTCCTACGTGCTTGCGCAGTACGAGCCGACGGAGGCCCTCACGCTCGAAGCAAAGTACGGGGTCACCTGGTACCCCCACCGACAGAGAATCGGCTCGGGCCGGACCACCACCAAGGGGTCCCGCGTACGCGAAATCCGTGTTCAGGCCCGCCTGAACTTGTAGGCCGTGTGGAAGGCCCTCACTGGCAGAAGATCCCTCCAGAAATGTTCGACGGCCGACCGAATCCGAAACGGCTTTGTTCTTTGGCAGAGATGTATTTTCTTACGCTAGTGGGTCGTTCCCCACTCCCGTTCTTCCCTCTTCGGCCAGACGCCTCTCCGACACGCACATGAGCACCGCAGAGAAACCACAGGTTCTCGCTGTCGAGGACAACTCCGAGACGCAACTCCTCCTCGAGCATCTCCTAAAGAAATCCTACGAGGTAATGGTCGTCGAAGGGGTCGACGAGGCCCTGGAGGTGGTCGCCGACACCCATTTCGATGCCCTTCTTCTCGACATCAACCTCAGTGAGGAACGCACGGGCACGGACCTGCTGCACCTGCTCCGAGAGCGCAACGAGATGAACGATGTCCCCGCAATTGCCCTCACCGCCTACGCGATGCCGGGTGACCGCGAGGACTTTCTGGAGGCGGGATTCGACCAGTACGTAAGCAAGCCCTTCACCCGGGCCGATCTCACCGA
>JBDGQP010000135.1:0-22228 GCA_042218975.1 Salinibacter sp. | reverse complement strand
CCGATCTCACCGAGGCCATCGAAACGAGCCTCCCAGAGGAGTAGCAGGCCCCACGGCAGCGGCTAATTCATGCAGGTCGAACGGAGCGTTTCCCGCCGGTCGTCGAGCACGTCGTGCCACTCTTCTTCCGGAACCGGCTCGTCGCCCTTGTAGTATTCCCACTCGTCGACGTTCTCGTCGGACACGAGGAGCGGGTTGTCCATGTGGGCGATGCGCTTGAGAACCGGGGACGTTCCCATCTGGTGGACGAAGGTGACCGTGCAGTCGCCATCCGCGGCTTTTTCCTTCACCGTCAACCAGTTGTCCCCACAGACCTGGCAACTGTAGAAGCGAGACTCTTGCTCCTCACCGAGGAGTTGCTGGACTTCATTCTGTTCCTCGTCGAGAACGACCTGCATCGGCCGCAGGCTTTCACATCCGCAGGTCTTACAGGTCAACTTCTCGTTTTCCATGAGATGTGTGGCTGTGATCATTCTGCGTGCGTGAGTGGGGTGAACGAGCCCCCCGTCGGGAAGTTCGGCGGGGCGGCCGCCCATCCGCCCGTCTCGGCCGCTCGGGTCGCTCCGCGCCGCAAACGTTACAGGGCCTTCCCCGCCGCCCTCGACGTCCCCGGGCCGCTCACCGGTAGACGGCCACGACGTCGCCCCGGGCAGGCCGGTACGCGGCCCCGACCCGGAGCGTCAGGTTGAATCCGTAAAAGATCCGGCTTGTGAGGCTGACCCCACCGCCCAGCGATGAGAGCGTGCGGGTCCACTGCCCCCCCTCGACGCTGCCCAGCGTCTCGGCAAACCCGTACACGGAGAGGGCCTTCGCGTAGACGGGCACGATCGTAAGTCCGTCGTCGATGTACCAGAGGGGCTGGGTCACCTCCGCCTCGAACTGCAGAAACGGCCCCGAGGGCAGGCGGCCCACCGACGAGTGGCCGCGCGGAGCGAAGGTTCCGGTGTCGAAAATAGCCCCCCGGTCCTGAAGGAGTGCCCGGGCGCCGAGCCGAATGCCGGTGTGGGTGTTGCGCAGGACCGGAAGGTAGACGTCGAGGCTCGCCACGAGCCCCTGACTGGCGGGGACCCCGTCGGTCCACGCATCGACCTCGCCCTGCGCGCCCACGACGACCCCGGTATTCGGAACCACGTCCCGGGGATTCTGCTGCAGCCGGTAGCCGAGGACCGCCTCCGGCTCAAGGGTGAGCCGCGTCGCGTAGGGGGTCGGGAGGGGGTCCCGCTCGCCAAAGACCCGGGTCTGGCGGAGCTCCGAGTCCAGGCCCACGCGGAGGCGGGACTGGTACACGTTGGACTCCAGCGTCACCGGAAGTTGGAGGCCCAGGCTCGCGCCCCGCTCTTCTACCTTCAATCGGGCCTGTCCCCCGTCCTGGCGCACCAGCGCGGTAAAGGCCCGGTCGTAGATCGACACCGAGGGGCGCAGGAGAAAGGCCCCGCTCTGCAGTCGGGCCTCTCCCCAGAGGCGCCCGTCCTGCCAGTATGCGGTGCCCCGGTAGGCCCATCGCTGCAACGGGTCGGCCCCCTGCACGCCGATGCCCACCCCCACGCCGAGAGGGCCGGCCCCCGGATCTTCGAGGTACGGGAGCGGCTCGTCGTCCCCGTTCCCGTGGAGCGTCGGGTACACCATGCGGGGCGTGAGGTGCTGCCAGGCGGAGTAGGCCTGCGCGTCGGCGCCCTCAACCGGGACGGGTTCGTCGAAGGGCGGGGCTTTCGCCTCGACCGGGCGTCCGCCGAGACGAACCAGGGAGTCGGGCACCGTCGCGACCGAGTCGGGGCGGAAGGGAGTTCGGACGAGGTCGTGTCGCTCGTGCCGGTAGTTGACGTACGCCAGCGTGGATCGGTCCGGCGAGAGCGTGGGCTCGAGCGCCCCGAAGCGCACGTTCGTGAGGCGCAACACCTCGCTCGTACGGGTGTCGAACGCGAACGCATTGGGGGTGCCCCCGAGGTCGGCCGCGAACAGAAGGTATCGGCCCTTCGGCCCCCAGCTGAGGTCGTAGATGATGGCGTCTCGCAGGGCGAGCCAGGGTGAGAGGTCAGCCGGCCGCCGGACCGGCTCCCGGGCGCGGTAGATGCGCTGCTCACCGTCTTCGTTGATCAGAACGGCAACCGTCGAATCACGGGGCGACGGCGCGATCTGCCGCACGCTGCGGGCCGCCGTGCCGGTGAGGGCCGTCGTCTTCCCGTCCCGCACGACCGACCAGCGGGTGAAGGGGCCGTCGTTCGTTACGGCGTAGACGCCGTCTCCGGGCGCAGAGGCCGGCGCAAAGGCCCGCCCTCCACTCGTCAACTGCGTGGCCGTCCCGTCGTCGAGATCTACGCGCTCGACCTCCGCGATCTCCTGGCGAGGCACGAGCGGGGCCGGCACGTAGCGGCCCGCGTAGAGCGCCGTGGTGTCCGGGCCGAGGCTGTAGATGCGATCCTCCGTCAGTTCCTGTACCCGGATCAGCGAGCGGGCGCCGGTCGACGCGTCGATCCGGTAGAAGCCGGGCCGCACGTCGTAGCCGTGCACGTAGGCCACGAGCGTCTCGTCGTCGAGCCAGTACGGGCGCCGGTGGTTCAGGCCCGCCTCGCTCGCCACGACGGTCGAGGGCGTGAACGGCTCCCGGCGCTCCAGGGAGCGCTGCACGCGGTCGCGGACGGCCGACTGGATTTCATTCCCGAGCTGGTACGGGAACTGACCCGTGCTGAGGCCCAACCAGACACCGTGTCCCAGAAACGGAAGCCGGTTGTGCCACCGGACCGCCGATTTGAAAAAGCCCGTGTCCGTGGAGTCGCCGCGCTCGGCGAGGTACTGGAAAGCGTGAGCCCCTCCGATGTAAAACCGGTTGAACGGCTGGGTGTATGCCGGCGGCTCGAACATCTCGGTAAGCCCCCAGGGGTCGTCCGACACCATGGCCGCGTCCATCTTCATCTGGAAGAGCGGGGCGTTCAGGCGACCGGCGTCCCCGTACATCCGGCTTTCCCGGTAGACGGCCACCCCTTCGACGAAGCCTCGGGGCGCCAGCAGATTCATCGAGCGCGCCAGGTCCGGAGCGAAGGGGCGCAGGAGGCTCCCCAGCCCCACCGTGCCGTCCACCTCCGCGTGGGCGGCGTGCACGGCCTCGTGGGGCGCCACCATGGCCGGCCAGGAGGCGGCGCGGGCCACCAGCGGGGCGGACTTGATGCTCGGCGCTTCGATCTCCTGGCGGAACGGGGTCGCGTTGACGAAGCCGTTGGATCGGTCGTTGAAGTTGTTGATTACGACCGGCATGGAGACGTCCTCCTCGACGGGGCCAACCAGCTCTTTCGTTCTCGGCCAGGTGGCCTCGAGGGCCCGGGCGGTCCGGCGGGTCATGCCCAGAGCCCCTTTCTGGTAGATGTACTCGAAGTGGTCGCTCCGCAGCACGCGGTATTCCACCGAGTCGGGCCGGTAAACGACGGTATAGGCCCCGGCGTTCTGGGCCTGTACCGGGGAGGACAGCACCCCTCCCACAACGAGGACAAGAACCGGGATCCAGCGGCAAACAGGGACCATCAGGAGGACGGTGTCGTGTGGGTATGCCTCCCAAACATGGCAAGACCGCGGCGTACTCGCAAGGGCGGAACCCGTGACTCGTCCTGCGTCGTTCAGCAAAGCTCAAGCAGGTCGATGCACTTCTCGCTCGCATTGACCGACGCTCTTCCGAGTCGCCCCGTTTCTCCATGGAGCCCCCCGAGGCCGATTCCGACCGCACCGTCGCCGCGTCGCCCCCCTCGTCCGTCGTTCCGCGCGACGTGCCCCCCGACGCGTCCCTGGACGATCCGCGGCTCTACTTCAACCGCGAGCTGAGCACGCTGGACTTCTACTGGCGAGTGCTGTACCAGGCGCTCGACGACCGGGTCCCCCTCCTGGAGCGGGTTTTCTTTACGGCGATCACCGCCAGCAACCTCGACGAGTTTTTTCGCAAGCGGGTAGGGGGGCTCAAGCGCCAGGCCGCCGCCGGCGTCACGACCCCCTCGCCCGACGGCCGCACACCCGAGGAGCAGCTCAGCCTCATCCGCGACGCGGTGGAGGCCCTCTACGACCGGTTGACGGCCGTCTGGGGCCGCACGCTCGTGCCCCGCCTGCGCCACGTCGCCGACATTTGCGTTCTGGACTACGACGCCCTGTCCGCACGTCAGCGCGAGGCGGCCGACCGGCACTTCCGAGAACACATCTTCCCGGTCCTCACCCCCCTGGCCGTGGACCCCGGACACCCGTTTCCGTTTCTGTCGAACCTGAGTCTCTCCCTGGCCGTCACGCTCCACGACCCACGGCGCGACACCGACCAGTTTGCGCGGGTGAAGGTTCCCTCGAACCGGGACCGCTGGGTGCCCCTCCCGGAGCCCGATCACTTCGTTCCGCTGGAGCAGGTCATTGCCCACAACCTGGAGGACCTGTTTCGGGGCATGGAGGTTACTGGGGCCTACGCGTTTCGGGTGACCCGCAACGCCGACGTCCGGCGCGAGGAAGAGGAGGCCGACGACCTTCTCAGGATGATCTCCGAGGAGCTCCGCGAGCGCCGGTTCGCCCCGGTGGTTCGGCTCGAGGTCGACCCGGCGATGCCGGCGTCGTTGTGCGACCTCCTCGCAGAGGAACTGAACATCGGGCCCCGGGACATCTACGAGACGAACTCGATGCTCGGGCTCGTCGACGCCATGGCCCTGTCGGGCCTGGACCGGCCCGCCCACCAGTATCCCCCGTGGGAGCCGGTCGTCCCGTCCCGCCTGCGACGGGAGGGCGACCCCACGACCCTCGTCCGCAAGGGCAAGACGGCGGACTATCCGAATATCTTCGCCGCCATCCGGGCGTCCGACATTCTGGTGCACCACCCGTACGAATCCTTTCAGGAAAGCGTCCAGCGGTTTGTCGAGGAGGCCGCCGCGGACCCGCAGGTCCTCGCGATTAAGCAGACCCTGTATCGCACCTCCGAGAACTCCCCGATCGTCGCGGCCCTCGTCGACGCCGCCGAGCAGGGCAAGCAGGTGGCGGTCCTCGTCGAGGTGAAGGCCCGCTTCGATGAGGCCAACAACATCGAGTGGGGGCGCATGCTGGAGGAGTCGGGTGTGCACGTCGCCTACGGCCTCGTGGGCCTCAAAACCCACGCGAAGGTCACGCTCGTCATCCGGCAGGAGGACGGCGAGCCACGGACCTACTGCCACATCGGGACCGGCAACTACAATCCCGAGACCGCCCGCCAGTACACCGACCTCGGGCTCTTCACCTGCGACGACGACCTCGGCTACGACATCACGAACCTCTTCCACTACCTCACCGGCTACGCGCCGGAGCAGCGCTACCGGGACCTCCTAGTGGCCCCGCAGAACATGCGGTCTCGGTTCGAGGGGCTCATCCAGCGGGAAATCGACCACGCGACGGCCGGGCGGGACGGCCGGATCGTGGCCAAGATGAATCAGCTCAACGACGAGGACATGGTTGCGGAGCTGTACCGGGCCTCGCGGGCGGGGGTCGAGGTCGACCTCATCGTCCGGGGCCACTGTCGCCTCCGCCCCGGTCTGGAAAGCTACAGCGAAAACATCCGTGTCATCAGCATTCTGGGGCGGTTTCTGGAACACACCCGCATCTACTACTTCGGCAACGATGGGGATGAGGCCGTTTACATTGGAAGTGCCGACTGGATGAGCCGCAACCTCAACGATCGGGTCGAGGCCATCGCCGAGGTGAAGGCGCCCGAGCACAGGGCCCGCATTGTCGATGTCCTCGACCGTGCCCTGAGCGACCGGGGCTCGGCCTGGGACCTGCACCCCGACGGCCGATACGTCCGGCGTTCCCCCGCCGCCGACGAGGCCCGCGGCTTCCAGGAGCAGTTGATGGCCCGGGCCCGGCAGCGTACGCGGTGATTCTTCCTTTCCCGTCTTCTCGCACCGACCTTACAGCCCCAGCACACATGGACGACACACTCGAGGTCCGCTGGTTCGTCGACGGCGCCCCCCCCGCCCCGGTCGTGGACTGGGTCGAGGCACTGGGGGCGGAGGCCGAGACGACCCGAACCGACCTGTACCTCGTCTCCGACAGCCCGGCAATGAACGTGAAGCTCCGGGAGGGAAAGGTACAGACCAAGCACCGCATCGGCGACCGGACGCCGATCACGTTCGGCGACGCGGTGCACGGCGTGCAGGAGCGCTGGGTAAAGTGGAGCTTTCCCACCCGCGAACAGCACCACGACCTCTTCGACGACGACCCGACGGGCCTCTGGGTCCCGGTTCACAAAGAGCGCCTCCGCCGGGAGATCGACGCGGAGGAGCAGAAGGATCTGCTCGACCACATGATCGAGCCCGACCCGGCGGAGGCGAAGATCGAGCTCACGGAGGTCCGGGCCGAGGGGCAGCGGGCCTGGACGATCTGCATGGAGGCGGAGGGGCGTCCCGAGGCCCTGCCCGGCACCCTCCAGCAGATGGGCACTCACCTCTTCGGCCAGGGCGATCCGCCCTCCCTCCCGACGAAGCGGTCCTGCGGCTACGCGCGGTGGATCCAAACCCTGACCAGTTCTCTCTCCGACGCCGAGCCGGCGGCGACCTCGTAGCCGGCCCGCTTCATCGGTCCGAGCGGTCGGGCGGGCGGTCTCCGCGCTTCTCGTGCAGCTTGTCGAACTCGTACTGCGCCTGCGCCTCGTCGACCTCGTCGGCCGTCGGCTCCCGATGGTCCTCGGGCGCCTCTGGGTCGTACTGCAATTCGGTGTACACCGGAAAGTGGTCGGAGCCGACGTACGGGAGCACCTCGAGCGCCGCGAGGCGGAAGTGGGCGGAGTGAAACGTATGGTCGAGCGGGTACCGGAACAGCGGGTAGCGGGCGTGAAAGGTGCTGTAGATGCCCCGTCCCACCCGCGGGTCGAGCAGGCCGCTGATGTTCTGGAAAAGCCGTGTGGTGTAGGACCACGATACGTCGTTCAGGTCCCCGATCACGACCGTCGGCGCGTCGCGGTTCCGGATCGAACGCGCAAGGTGCAGGAGCTCGGCGTCCCGCTCCGTCGTGTCGGGGTCGTGCGTGGGGTGAGGCGGCCGTGGGTGCAGGCCATGCACGTGGACGGACGGTCCCGACGGCAGGGTCACCTGCGTGTGAATGGAGGGCACATGGTCTTCGACCAGAAACCGAACCTCCGTCCCCGAGAGCGGCCTCCGGGAATAGAGCAGCATGCCGTAGGCGTCGTCCTGCGGCTGCTCGACGGTATGGGGAAACCGGTCCTGGAGCGCCCGAAACTGCTCGGCCCACCAGTCGTCGGCCTCCACGGCGAGGACGAGGTCGGGCTCCCGTTCGGCAATGAGATCTAGGACCGGCTGGGCGTCTCGATTTTCGATCTCGACGTTGCAGACGAGGAGGGACAGGGTCCGATCGGCCTGTTTCTTCTCGGCGGGCCGCACCTGCCGGGGGGCCAGCGGGGTGTACGGCAGAATCCGGTCGATCTGGTCGACCAGACAGAGGCCGAGCCCAACCATGACCGCGTACTCGACGGCCGAGGACGGCCCGGCGGCCACCAGTCCCGCCAGCGTAAGGAGGCCCCCACCCGCCATCTGCAGGCGCGGAAAGTCGAAGAGCCGGACCGTCCAGTGATCGTGACTGAGGAGGGGCAGGAGCGTCCCCCCAATAAAAAAGAGGGCCGCGCCGAGCAGCAGCGTCATGACCCCGTCTCCCGTCAAAGTCCCCATGTGTATTTCCGCGATACGTTCAGGTACGTCGAAACTGCTTGCCGGCCAGTTGCCGGACGAGCCCCTTGAACTCAAGGTCGAGCAGGTGCACGAGGGCGGTCGAGGGCGCCAGACCGGTGTCTTCGCAGAGGGCGTCGATGTGGACGGGCGTGTCGCCCAGCGCGTCGTAGAGGCGCCTCTTCTTCCCGGACAGGTCCGCGGCCGGCGACGGCGTGGGTCCCGAGACGGTGTCGGCGTCGACCTCCTCGGGCGTCTCCACCGTCACCTCCGGCAGTTCTTCGAGGAGATCCTCCAGGGCCAGCACCAGCTTCGCGTGGCCGCGCTGGATGAGGCGGTTGGCGCCCCGGCTGGAGTCTTTCGTGGCGTTGCCCGGCACGGCAAACACCTCGCGGTTTTGCTCGAGGGCCAGGCGGGCCGTGATCAGGGCCCCGCCCTCCGCGTAGGACTCGACCACGAGCGTGCCGAGGGCCAGCCCGCTCAGGATGCGGTTGCGCTCGGGGAAATTGGGGGCGTCCGGCTCCGCGTCGACGCTGTACTCCGACAGCAGCGCCCCGCTTTCCACGATCCGCTCGGCGAGATCGGTGTGCTTCGGCGGATAGATGCGGCCCACCCCCGACCCGAGGACGGCCACGGTGCGGCCGCCGGCGTCGAGGGCCCCTCTGTGTGCGGCGGCGTCGATGCCGTACGCCAGGCCGCTGACCACCGTGAAGCCCCGGCGCGCGAGCTCGGCGGCGAAGTGGTGGGCCTGCGCCCGGCCGTAGTCGCTGCAGCGCCGGGTGCCGACGACCGTCACCCGTGGAGGCGCGGCCTCGGGCAGCGTGCCGCGCATCCAGAGGAAGCCCGGGGGGTCGTAGATCTCTCGGAGCCGCTCGGGAAAGCGCGCGTCCCAGGGCGACACGAGCTCCGCCCCCACCGCCTCGGCCCGCTCGACCTCCCGCTCCACCGCGGCCCGGTCGTCGAACGTGAGGATGGCCTCGGCGGTCTGCGGCCCGATCCCGCTGACCTGCTCAAGGGCCGATCGGGACGCCCGGAAGACGGCACTGGGGGCGTCGAAGTGGGCGAGCAGCGCCCGCAAGCGGGTGGCCCCCACGCCGGACACCAGTGACAGGGCGAGGAGCGCGCGTCGTTCCTGGGGACGATTGAGGTTCGGAGCGTCGTCGTTGGGGTCGAGCGGCAGTCTCATGCCTGCGTCGGAGTGGGCGCCGAGGAGGACCGAGCGGTCTTCACCTTCTCAAAGAGCGTGTACGTGAGGGCGTCGAGGCCGACGTTGGCCGCGGCGCTGATCGGCAGAAGCGGCGTGCCCTCCGGGAACGCGTCGGCCACCTCCTCCGGGAGGAGTGCCCGCTCGTCGGGGGCCAGCACGTCCACCTTCGACAGCGCGACGACGTGGGGCTTCTCCAGAAGGTCGGCCTCGTAGGACGCGAGCTCGTGGACGAGCTGCTCGTACTCCGCCCCAAGGTCCTTGGATGTGATGGGAATGACGAACAGCAGAACGGAGGTGCGCTCGATGTGGCGCAGGAACTGGAGGCCGAGGCCGCGGCCCGCGTGGGCGTCCTCGATGATGCCGGGGATGTCGGCCATCACGAAGGTCTCGAACTCGCTGACGTAGATCATCCCTAGCTGGGGCGTGAGCGTGGTGAAGGGGTAGTCCGCCACCTTCGGCTCGGCGGCCGAGAGGGCCGAGACGAGGGTGCTCTTGCCCGCGTTCGGGAACCCGACGAGCCCCACGTCGGCCATCAGCTTCAGCTCGAAGGTCAGGTCCCGCTCCTCGCCGTCCTCCCCGGGCTGGGCGTGGCGCGGCGTCTGGTTGGTGCTGGACTTGAAAAAGGCGTTGCCGTGGCCCCCGCGCCCGCCCTCCGCCACCAGGAGGCGCTGCTCGGGCTCCACGACCTCGCCGAGCACCTCGCCGGTCTGCTGGTCCTTCACGACCGTCCCCGGCGGGACGCGGATCACCACGTCCTCCCCGGACGCCCCCGTTCGCTCCCCACTCTTCCCGGGTTCGCCGTCCTCCGCGAAGATGTTTTTGTTGTGGCTCAGGTCCATGAGGGTGTAGAGGTTCTCGTCGGCCTCTACGTAGACCGACCCCCCGTCGCCCCCGTCGCCGCCGGACGGGCCGCCCTTCGGCACAAACTTTTCGGTGCGCCAGGTCACGACGCCCTTTCCACCGTCGCCGCTCCGCACGGTCAGGTCGACCTCATCGAGAAATTCCATGTTGCGTTGAGGGGGTACGAGAGAGAGCGGCCCTGAACGGACCGTCATGACGAGGGGACATGTACGACGGCCCCCAATCGAAGGTTTTCACCTCCGCTTTCCGGCCACGGACTGGAACTGGGGCGCCCTCCCTTCTAGATTGCGCATATCGTTTTGCCCGAGACTCTCGCCCCCCACCATGAAGGACGTGACGATTTATACCGACGGCGCCTGCAGCGGAAATCCCGGCCCCGGAGGATGGGCGGCCATTCTCCTCGCGGGGGAGGAGGCGGACCGTCTCACCGGGGGGAAGTCCCACACCACCAACAACCGGATGGAGCTCACGGCCGCCCTGGAGGCCCTCCGAAGCCTGGACGAGCCCACACAGGTGACCCTCCACACCGACAGTGCCTACCTCTCGAACGCCTTCAACCAGGGGTGGCTCGACAACTGGCAGGACAACGACTGGCAAACCTCGTCGAACGACGACGTGAAAAACAAAGAACTCTGGCAGGCCCTCCTCGAACAGGCCGACCGCCACCAGGTGGAGTGGGTGTGGGTGAAGGGCCACGCCGACAACGAGCTCAACAACATGGCCGATGAGCTGGCCGTCGCGGCCATGGAGCAGTACAAGTGAGTGGGCATCCCCGCCGTGCCGCTGGGCTCGCCGTCGTCGTCGGACCGGGCGGTGTTCCCTTCCACCCCGAGTCGGTAGCCCACGCAGTGATGGGTGGCCTTGGGCTCCCGCCCCCGCACCGCCTGCACGTGGGCCTCGACGTCCTCGCGGCCGTCCATGTCCGTTGCCCCTGCGTCGCAGTAAGGATTTCGTCGGGCCCCGGCAAGCGTTGACCCCCATCATGTGCTACTCGGAATGATCTGGGTGCAGTTCGTTTTTCGGGTCGGACCAAAAGACGTGCGTTCCTCTCCTATCTATCAGCGCGGTCGCACCGTGTTCGTTCTTTGACACGCTAGCCCCGCCTGCGATAGACGACATCGTTGCGGGGGCCATCGCTTTCCCCGGTGCACTCGGACGCGGATCGTCCCATGTTCACAACTTCACTTGAGACCAGCGGTAGAGGGGACCTTCTGCCTTCCTCCAACGTCCCCTCGTCGTCATGAATCGCTCGTCGGACGCACCGGCGTCGGCCCCATCTTCGTCGGAAAGCACACTGCCCGGAACGCTCTCCGTCCTAGACGTCGTGGCCCTCACGGTAGGGGTTGTGGTGGGGGCCAGTATCTTCCGGACCCCCTCCCTCGTGGCGGGGAATGCCGGGACCCCGATTCTGGCGCTGGGCATGTGGGCGTTAGGAGGGGCGATCTCCTTCGTTGGCGCGGTCTGCTACGCCGAACTGGCGTCTACCTACCCGCACCCCGGGGGCGATTACCACTACTTCCAGCGGGCCTTCGGGGACTGGATGGCCTTCTTGTTCGCCTGGGCCCGGCTGGTGGTCATCCAGACGGGCTCGATTGCGCTGCTGGCCTTCGTGTTCGGAGATTACGCCTCCGAGCTCTGGTCGCTCGGCGTCCACTCCTCGTCGATATACGCGGCCGGCGCCGTCGCAGGGCTCACTGTTCTCAACGCGGCGGGCGTGCGGCTCGGCAAATCGACCCAGCGCCTCCTGACCGTCGCTACCGTCCTCGGGCTACTCCTCGTCGTTGTCGCGGGTCTGTTCTTCGCCCCCGAGTCGACGGCCGAGGCCGCCCCCTCGGGCAGCGGGTCAATGACCTCCAGCCAGTTCGGGATGGCGATGGTGTTCGTCCTGCTCACCTACGGGGGGTGGAACGAGTCGGCCTACGTCTCCGCCGAGCTCCACGACGTGCAGCGCAACATGGTCCGCGCCCTTCTCATCAGCCTCAGCCTCATCACGACGCTTTACCTCCTAGTCAACTGGGCGTACCTGAACGGCCTCGGGCTCGGGGGCATGAGCGGCACCGACGCCGTGGCGGCCGACCTCATGCGTGCCACGCTCGGGAACACCGGCGCCGTGCTGCTGAGCGTGGTCGTGGCGGTCGCGGCGCTCAGTTCCACGAACGCCACGATCTTCACCGGGGCCCGCACCAGCTTCGCCCTCGGCCGCGACGCCTCCCTCTTTTCGGTTCTCGGGGACTGGGACGAGGCCGGCGACACGCCGGCCAACGCGCTCTGGGTGCAGGGCGCCATCGCCCTCGCCCTCGTCGGCGTCGGTGCCGCCACGCGACAGGGCTTCGAGTCGATGGTCGACTACACAGCCCCGGTCTTTTGGCTGTTCTTCCTTGCGACCGGCGTGGCCCTGTTCGTACTCCGCTACCGAGAGCCCGCCGTCGAACGGCCGTTTCGCGTGCCGCTGTACCCCCTTACCCCAATCCTCTTTTGCCTCGCCTCGGCCTACATGCTGTGGTCGAGTCTCGCCTACACCGGGGTCGGCGCCCTCCTCGGGGCGGGCGTGCTCCTCGCCGGCGTCCCGCTCCTCTGGTTTCGCCGATAACATACTCGTGCCCTCCGTACCGATCTGTCCCCCCGCTATGCGTCCGATCATGGTTCCTCTAACGGGCCCTCCGCGCGGCCTCGCCCTCCTCCTGCTCGCCGCCGCCCTCGTCGGTCTCGCCCCCGGAGCCGCCTCCGCCCAGGGCGTAGACTCGACGCAGACCCCGCTCCTCGACACGTCGGCCCCGGACACCACCGTCGACCCCGACGTGCCGTTCGTGCGCACCCCGGAGCGGATCGTGAATCGGATGCTGGAGCTCGCAAACGTCTCAGAAGACGATGTCGTCTACGACCTTGGCAGCGGGGACGGCCGCATCCCCATTACCGCGGCCCAGAGGTACGGGGCCCGGGGCGTCGGCATCGAGATCCAGCCCGGTCTCGTGCAGAAGGCCCGCCGGAAGGCCGAGACGGCAGGGGTGGCCGACCAGGTGGAGTTCCGCCAGCAAGACCTGTTCCGGGCCGACATCAGCGACGCGACCGTGGTCACCCTCTACCTGCTCCCGGACGTGAACACCAAGCTGCGGCCGATGCTCTTCGAGCAACTGGCGCCCGGTACCCGAGTCGTCTCGCACGGGTTCGACATGGACGAGTGGACGCCCGACCAGGTGATCCAGGTCGACAACACTTACCTCTACCTCTGGACCATTCCGAAGACGATTCCCGACAGCCTCCGGTCGCAGTAGCCGACCAGGCGGGCGCCCCGGCATTTCTCCCAGCATCGTCACGATCCGCGGCGGCCCCGATGCGTGTCATTCCTACTATGACGTTTCCCACATGCGTTCCTTCCTGCTTCCGTTGCCGTCTGTCTTCATGTCTACCCTGCTCCGCAGCGCCGGCGTCTTCCTCGCTGCCTGCCTGCTCCTGACCGGGTGCGGCAGCTCCGACGGCGGCTCGTCGGACCGGCGAGGTCGGGGCGGCGACTCCGGAAGCCCCCCGTCCGTCGAGGCGGTGAAGGCCCGCTACGGTTCCCTGCCCCTTCAGGAGCGGATGAGCGGCACCGTCCGCGCCCGCAACCAAGTTGCCATCTACCCGGAGCTCAACGCGCCGGTCGTCGCCGTCGAGGCCCAGACCGGCGAGTATGTGGAGGAGGGGGAGGCACTGGTTCGCCTGAAGGACGACGTCTACCAGCAGCGCGTGCAGCAGGCCGAGGCCGCCCTTCGCGTCGCCCGGACCAACGTGCGCGGCGCGGAGGCGACCCTGAACCAGCTCCGCGCCAAGCTGAAGCGGGCCAAGCGCCTGGCCAAGCAGGACTTCCAGAGCCAGCAGGAACTGGAGTCTCTGCGGGCCGAGGTGCAGGGCGCGAAGGCGGCCCTGGCCCGCACACAGGCCCAGGTCGAGCAGGCCCAGGCCACGCTCGACGAGCGGAAGGCCGACCTTCGCCGGACGGTGGTGCGCGCCCCGATCAGCGGGTACGTCGGCGCCCGCAACGTGCAGGTGGGCCAGCGGGTGGACGGCAGCACGCGCCTCTACACGATGGGCGACCTCGACACGGTGAAGGTGACGGTCCAGGTGACCGACCGGATGTTTGGCAGGGTCCAGGAGGGCCAGACCGCCCGCGTCCGCGTCCCGTCGAAGGACACGACACTCACGGCGTCGGTGACGCGCATGTCGCCGTTCCTGAGCAACGAGTCCTACAGCGCCGAGGCCGAAATTGTCGTGTCCAACGAGGAGCGCGTGCTCACGCCCGGCATGTTCGTCGAGGTGGACGTCGCCTACGGGGAGAGCCAGCAGGCCACCATCATCCCGCTGAGCGCCATCTACGAGAATCCCACGACCGGGGCCCGCGGGGTCTTTGTGGCCCCCACCCTCGGCAGCGAAGTGCCCGTCGAAATGCCCGACTCCTACAGTGCAGACGACCCGCCCCCCCTCACCCAGCCGACCCCCACTACGTTCCGGGAGGTGGAGATTCTCGCCGAGGGACAGCAGACGGCCGGCGTCCGGGGCATTCAGCCGGGCGACTGGGTCGTGACGGTGGGCCAGAACCTGATCAGTTCCGCCGGGCAGGACCGGGTGGACGCCCGCGTCCGCCCCATGTCCTGGTCGCGGCTGATGTCGCTGCAGCGGCTTCAGGAGACGGACCTGCTCTACGACATCCTCGAACGACAGCAGCGCATCGCGGAGCGGCGCTTCGGGAACGCGGACTCGACGGCCAGCGACTCCGCACAGTCCTCCCCTGCGAGGACGACCGAGCCGGTCCCGGACAGCACCACCACCTCGGACGCACGGCCCGCCCCCGGGAGCTGATCGCTCTCCCGTTCCCCCACACTGTTTCTTCTCCCCCCTTCCTTCCATGGCCCTCTACGATACTTCCATTCGGCGCCCCGTCGCGACGGCGATGTCGTTCCTCGTTGTGATTGTCGTCGGGGCCGTGAGCTTCTACTACCTCCCGGTGGACCTGCTTCCCGAAATTGAGTACCCGCGGGTGTCGGTCACCACCAGTTACCCGAACGTGGGACCCGAGGAGATGGAGCAGATCATCACCGACCCGGTCGCAAACGCGGTCTCGAGCGTCTCAAACGTCGAGCGGATTACGTCACAGTCCTCGGAGGGCGAGAGCCGCGTGAACCTGGAGTTTGCCCAGGGCACGGACCTCAACGCCGCCGCCAACGACGTGCGGGCGGCCCTGGACCGCATCCGCGACGATCTGCCGGTCGAGGCCGAGCCGCCCAGCATCCGGAAGTTCGACCCGAACAGTCAGGAGATCGTCTCCATCGCCGTGGAGTCGCGCCGCGACCTATCGTCGCTGACCCGGCTGCTGGAGCGCAACCTCAGCAAACAGTTCGAACAGATTCCCGGGGTCGGGACCATCAACGTGCAGGGCGGGATCTACCGGCAGATTCAGGTGAACATCAACCGCGATCGCCTGATGGCCTACGACCTGTCGGCCGCGCAGGTGCAGCAGGCCATCTCGCAGTCCAACGTGGCCCTTCCGGGGGGGAACGTGAAGGAGGGCCTCAAGGACCTCTACGTGCGGACCCAGGGGGAGTACCAGTCCCTCGACCAGATCCGCAACACCGTCGTGACCACGGTCGACGGGACGCCCGTGCAGGTGAAGGACGTGGCCAAGGTGGTCGACGGCTACGAGGACCTCGGCCGCATCGCGGAGCTCAACGGAGTGCCGGTGCTTCGGCTCGACATTCAGAAGCAGAGCGGCGCCAATACCGTGAGCGTCGCCAACCGGGTCCGCGCAGAGGTCAAGCGCGTCAACAAGACCCGTTCGGACGTTCGTCTCACCGTCGTGAGCGACCAGAGCCAGTTCATCCGCAAGTCGATCAACAACGTGCAGAACTCGGCCATCTGGGGCTCCTTGCTGGCCATTTTGGTGCTCTACCTGTTTCTGCGGAACGGGTCGACGACGTTCATCATCGCGCTGTCGATCCCGATCTCGATCATCGCCACGTTCGGGCTTCTCTTCTTCAACGACCTGACGCTGAACCAGATGACGTTCGGGGGGCTGGCCCTGGGGGTGGGCCTCATCGTCGACAACGCGATCGTGGTCCTAGAAAACATCATTCGACAACGGGAGGAGAACGGACTGTCACTGAAGGAGGCCGCCTCGGTAGGAACCCGCGAGGTGGCAGGAGCCATCCTCGCCTCTACGATCACGACCTCCGTGATCTTCCTCCCCCTCGTGTTTGCCCGCACGACGACGGCCGCCCTCTTTCAGTCCCTCGCGCTGGTGGTGGTCTTCGCGCTGGCCTGCTCACTGCTGGTGGCACTTACGCTCGTCCCGATGATGGCCAGCCGCTTCCTCACCGTCGACGCCGGGGAGGGCGACGCCACCGAGGACGCCTCGAAGTCCTGGTTTCAGCGCGCCTTCGCCACGCTCGAGAACCGGTACTCCGACGCGATCCGGGCTGCCCTGCGGCGGCGCTGGTGGGTCTTCGGCACGACGGGCGTCTTGCTGATCGGGGCCCTGGCGCTCTGGCCCTACGTCTCCGTCGAGCTGGCCCCCCAGACCGACGCCAACCAGATCGACGTGGATCTGCAGATGGCACAGGGCACCAACATCGCCGTGGTCATGGAGTACCTGGAAGAGCTGGAGCAGCGGGTCAAGCCGATGCTCCCGGAAGACGAGGTTGAGAACTTCGCCAAACAGGTGCAGCCCTGGGGCGCCGAGGTGGAGGTGCAGCTCAAATCAGCCGGGGAGCGCTCCATCAACACCTTCGCCCTCGCCGACAGCATCCGGTCGGAGGTGGTCGGGAAGGTGCCGGGGGCCGACGTCCGCGTGAGCGCCCAATCGGGCCTCTGGATCCTGCGCCGTGTCTTCAGCGTGGGGGGCGGCAACGAGGCCCTCCGCGTCCAGCTGCGCGGGTACGACCTCAAACAGGCCCAGAAGCTTGCCCAGCGCATCAAAGAGAAGCTCGAAACGGTGGAGGGCGTGGCCGGGGCCCGCAGCGGCCGACGCGAGGGCCGCCCCGAGCAAAACATCCGCTTCCTGCGTGGCAAGATCTCCTCGCTCGGCCTCTCGACGCGGGAGGTGGCACGGGCCGTCCAGACGAACCTCGGCGGCAGCCGGGCCGCCTCCTACCGCACCGGCGGCGAGCAATTTCCGATTACGGTTCGCCTCCGCCCCAAAGACCGGCTGTCCGTGCAGGACCTGGACAACGTGTCGATCCGGACGCCGGACGGAAACTCGGTCCCCCTCTCGACGCTCGTCACCACCCAGCGCGGCCGCGGCCCGACCGAGATTCAACGCATCAACGGGCAGCGCGTCACCTACATTTCGGCCAACCTCACCAGCGACGCCGTCCTGGGCGAGGTGGTCAGTCGGGCTCGGGAGAAGGTCTCGACCCTCTCTCTGCCCGAGGGCTTCTCGGTCACCTTCGGGGGGCAGTACCGCGAGCAGAAGAAGGCCCAGACCGACTTCATGATCGCCATCATCATGGCCCTCGTGCTCATCTACATGGTCATGGCCGGGCAGTTTGAGCGCTTCCTCGACCCGCTCATCGTCATGTTCAGCGTGCCGCTCGTGCTGGTGGGCGTGCTGCCGACGCTCGTCTTTACCAACACCACCGTCAACATCCAAAGCGTGATGGGCCTGGTGATGCTGATCGGCATCGTGGTCAACAACGCCATCGTGCTCGTCGACTACATCAACCTGATGCGACGCGAGCGGGGGCTGCCCCTGATGGAGGCGGTGGCCGAGGCCGGGCGCCTGCGCCTGCGGCCCATCCTGATGACGACGCTCACGACGGTGCTGGGACTGGTGCCCCTGGCGCTGGGCATCGGGGCGGGGGCGGAAATTCAGGCCGCCCTGGCCCGGGTCGTGATCGGGGGCCTCACGGCCTCGACGCTCATCACGCTGCTGCTCATTCCGGTCGCCTACGTCAGCGCCGACCTGATGGCCCGCCGGGTGCGGAGCGCGCTGCCGGACTGGCACTGGCTGCCGGACCCCGGCACGGTGCGGCCGCGCAAGGCATAGCGTACGCTTCGCCTGCACTCGGTCGTCCCGAGTGCAGGCTCCGTTCGGGCGTAGAGGCCCGGACGAGCGGAGGGCCGGACGTGTTTTGCCTCCGCGCCGCCAGCCCCGAATCCGGCAGCAGGATCCGGGGTCACCCCTGAATCTCGGTGACGAGCTGAATCTCCTTGAGCACGCTCTGCACCTCGAAGCACTCCTCGAAGGGCCCTTCGTAGACGGTGGCCTTCCCTTCGTTGTGGACGGTCCAGGCCATGTCCTCGGCCTCTCCCCGGCTGCAGCCAGTGGCCTTCACGAGTTGCCCGATGACCTCCTCGAAGGTGTGCACCTCGTCGTTGAAGAGCACGACGAACCACGGGTCGTCGGAGCCGGAGCCGTCGTCCTCCTTCTCCAGCTCCTCGACGTCCGGCGGAACGGGCTCAACGTCGGGTTCGGCGGGGGCACCGAGCGTGTAGGACTGTCGGGTCATGGTCGTACGGTACATCGTCTCTGAAAGGCAGTGGACGGGCGCCGGCGGCCCTACGCCGCGGCGTCCTCAATCTCTTCGGCGGAGGCCGGCTCCAGGTCGATCTCGAAGTTCTCGGTGACGGGATTGGCCAGCAGCTTCTCGCAGGCCTCGCGGGCCACGTCGCGGGCCGCGGCTTCCTCTTCCTCGTCGATCCACACCTCGGCCCGCTTCCCCATGCGGACCCGATCGATCTGGTCGTAGCCGAGATTTTCGAGGGCGTGGTGAATGGTTTGTCCCTCCGGGTCGAGGATCGAGGGACGAAGCGTGATGGAAATTGTGGCTTTGTACATCGGCACGGGCGGAAGCAATGGAGAAAGCAGTGTGGGGACGCGGACCGGCGCTACTCGGGGGCCCTGTCCGGAGCGGGGGTCGTCAGCGCCTCGACGAGCTGGTAGAGGGCCTGCCCGACGCCGTAGCTCAGGTAGAGCGCGAGGACGACCACGAGCCCGATCTCCTGCAGCCCCAGGATGAGCAGGCCCGCCAGCGCGTAGGCGGCGGTCGGCCTCGGATGGGTCCGCACGTACTGAAACGTCGGGGTTGGGATCGCTTCGAACCGGATGCTCGACACCATGAGCCCGGAGAGGACCGCAACGATGGGCAGCAGCACCTGCAGGCTGTCGAGCGCCAGGTAGGCGCCCCACGTCGAGTTCTCCGCTGCGAGAATGAGGGCAACGATCGCGATGGCCTGTCCGGGAATGGGGAGCCCCTCAAAGCCGTCGCGGTCGTCGGCCTCCTTGTTCATGTTGTACCGGGCCAGTCGCACGCTCCCGCAGAGTGCCGGCAGCGCGGACACGATCAGCCCGACCGGTCCGGAGGCGTCGAGGGCGTAGGCGTACACGAGGAACGACGGGGCCACCCCGAAGGAGACCACGTCGCTCAACGAGTCGAGCTGGACGCCGAAGGGGCTGTCGGCCTCGGTGAGGCGGGCCATCATGCCGTCCATCAGGTCGAAGAAGCCGGCCAGCACGATGAGCCAGCACGCCATCACGTACGCCCCCTTCAGCACCTGCGTGAGGGACAAAAAGCCGCACAGCAGGTTCATCAGGGTAAAGAAGGACGGGAACACCACGCGGGGCGGCGGCCGGTCGCTCCGGTGTCGCCGACGCGCCTCTCGGTAGGCGCTGAGCCGCCGGCGGATCCGGCCCTGGCCGGGCGAGGAGTCGTTGGGCGGAGCCGACTTGCTTGCGTGAGGAAAGAGACGGGCGTCGAGCATCGGCCGTAGAGGAGCATCCTGAGGATGGGTGAACAACGGACCTACGGGGCCGAGGGGGCGTCTGCGGGCTCGGCCGCCCGGGCTTCCGATCCTGCCTCCGGTGTAGCGGCCGACAGCCATCCAATCACCGTTTCCCCGGCCCGCACGTGCTGTCCCTCTTCGAGACGGAGGTCGACGCGGGGCGGAACGAGGACGTCCATCCGCGACCCAAACTTCACGATGCCGAAGCGCTGGCCCGCCGACACAGTGTCCCCCTCACCGATGTGGTAGACGATGCGCCGCGCCACCGCCCCGGCGATCTGCTTGAAGAGGACCTTCGTGCCACTTGGGTGCCGGACGCCGAGCTCCGACCGCTCGTTCTTTTCGCTGGCCTTCGGGTGCCAGGCCACTAGGTAGTCGCCCGGGCGGTACCGCTCGTACTCGACGACCCCGCGGGCCGGCACCCGGTTCACGTGCACGTCGAGCGGAGAGAGAAAGATGGAGACGCGCTGAGCCGGCCCGTCGAGATAGAGCGAGTCGGTCTCCTCGACGATTTCGACCACGCGGCCGTCGGCGGGGGCCAGCAGGCCGTTGTCGCGGGCCTCCGGCGGCGGGGTCCGGACCGGGTCCCGGAAGAAGTAGAGCGTAAAGGCCAGGCCCCCGACGGCGACCAGAAACAGAGGGCCTCGCCAGAGCCACGTGCCGAGCTGCCACGCGCCGAGGACCAGGGCGAGGGCGAGGCCCGCCGCGACCGCGACGATGATGTATCCTTCGCGTGCAATCACGATCGGGGTCGGGGGTCGAAAAGCGGAGGACGTCGTACGGGAACGGAACTCGGATCCACCGGCCGGGCGGGTCGCCTGCGCACCGGCAGGGCTTCAACAATCGAATCCGTCCCCCTCTGTTCGGGCACGAAGTTCAAGCAAGCATGAACATCTGCCTCGCCGCAGGGGACAATCTGCGCCCGCGGAGGCGGGGCGTCCGCCCCCACTACCGCGACAGGTAGAGGTCCTTCATCTCGTAGGGCTGCTGGAAGTGCTCGTCGGTCAGCGCGTCGACGAACGCGATCGCCTCGCCGGTCGACTTCATCTCCGGCCCCAGCTCCTTCGGCACCTCCGGGAACTTGTCCCACGAGAAGACCGGCTCCTTGATGGCGTAGCCGTCAAGGTGGCACGCCAGGTCGCCGGCCTCGCGGAAGGTGTCGAGCGGTTCGCCCAGCATCACTTTCGTGGCGATGGCCGGAATACGGGTGCCGCAGGCCTTCGACACGAACGGCATGGTGCGCGAGGCCCGGGGATTGGCCTCGATGACGTAAACGACCCCGTCCTTGACGACCATCTGGACGTTGAGCAGCCCGAGGATGTCGAGCTCGAACGCGAGGTCGCGCACGTACTGGCGAATCGTGTCCTGCACCTCCGCCGAGAGGCCAAAGGGCGGCAGCACGGCCGTCGAGTCGCCGGAGTGCACCCCGGCCGGCTCGATGTGCTGCATGATGCCGGTGATCCAGACCTCTTCTCCGTCGCAGACGGCGTCGACGTCGATCTCGACGGCGTCCTCGAGGAAGCGGTCGAGGAGGATCTCGTTGTCGGGGTAGATGGACAGGATGTTCTCGACGTACTCGGCCACCTCGTCCCGGTTGATGGCGATGCGCATGCCCTCTCCGCCCAGCACGTAGCTGGGCCGGATGAGGGTGGGGTAGCCGAGCCGATCGGACGTCTCGACCGCCTCCTCCACCGAGTGGGCCACGCCGTAGGGCGGGAACGGAATCTCCAGGGTGCTGAGCACCTCGGTGAACTTGCCCCGATCCTCGACGAAGTCCATCACCTCGAAGGGCGTGCCGAAGATGTTGATGTCGTTTTCTTCGAGGCGCTCGCCGAGCTTGATGGCCGTCTGCCCCCCAAGCTGCAGGATGACGCCTTCCGGCTCCTCGTGGTCGATCACGTCGAGCACCCGCTCCCAGTAGACCGGCTCGAAGTAGAGCTTGTCGGCCACGTCGAAGTCGGTGGACACCGTCTCCGGGTTGCAGTTGAGCATGAGGGCCTCGTAGCCCAGTTCCTGGGCGGCCTTCACGCCGTGGACGCAGGAGTAGTCGAACTCGATGCCCTGCCCGATCCGGTTCGGCCCGGAGCCGAGGATGAGCACCTTCTCCCGGTCGGTGACGGTGCTCTCGTTGACCGTCTCGTAGCTGGAGTAGTAGTAGGGCGTCTCGGCCGGAAACTCGCCCGCGCAGGTGTCGACGACCTGGTAGACGGGCGTTATGTCCTGTTCCTTCCGGTAGGCCCGCACGTCCTCGTCGGTCGCGTCCCCCGGGACCAGGAACGCGATCTGTTCGTCGGAGAACCCGTTGCGCTTGACCTCCCAGAGGAAGCGCCGGTCGAGGTCGCGCAGGGCGGTATCCCGTATCTCCTCTTCAATCGCCACCAGGTCCTGGATCTTGTGGAGATACCAGGGGTCAATCTGGGTAATGTCGAAGACCTCCTCCACGCTCGCGCCCTTCCGGAACGCATGGCGGACGTGCAGGAGCTGGTCCCAGTGCGGCTTCCGAAGCCGCTCGCGGATTCGCTCGCGGTCGGCGTCCGGGCGGTCGGCCCCGAGGCCCGCGTAGCCGATCTCCAGGCTCTGCCATGCCTTCTGCAGGCTCTCCTGAAAGGTGCGGCCGATGGACATGACCTCCCCGACGGCCTTCATCTGCGTGGTCAGCTCCTCGTCGACGCCCTCGAACTTGTCGAAGTTGAAGCGGGGAATCTTGGTGACCACGTAGTCGAGCGACGGCTCGAAGCAGGCGCTCGTGTCG
>JBDGQP010000134.1:0-9656 GCA_042218975.1 Salinibacter sp. | reverse complement strand
ACCGAGTACGTTTCGGGGAGAGACCTGGGCCTGGTGGCACGGCTGGATCTGCTGGGACAGGTGGCTGAGGCAGTCCAGGCGGCCCGGCCGGCAGCCGCTTACCCTGGCGTACGCCAGCCCCGAGCAGGTTGAGGGCGGAGAGATCTCGACCCAGACGGATGTCTACCAGTTCGGGGCGCTGGCCTACGAGCTGTCGGCCGACACGCGCCCGTTCGACTTCGACACGTCCCCTGCCGAAACGGAGCGGATCATTACCGAGGAGCCGCCCCCGGCGCCCTCGGCTCGGGCAAACTCGCCGGCCAGGGTCGGGGAGGGCCTGGACACGATCGTTTTGAAGGCCCTCCGTAAAGCGCCAAGAAAGCGCTACTCGGAGGCTGAGCCCCTTCTGAAGCGAAGCCTACAGGTCTTTCGCGACAGAGGGAAAGAGAACGTCCAGGCGGTACGCGCCGATCTTGCGTCGCTCTACGCCGAGTGGGGCCGTCCAGATGGGGCCGTCCGGTACCGCGATGCGACGACCGCCGGGACCGACGAGTAGGACGCCGGATGCAGGGACAGTTAGAGGGGTAGAGGGGTGGGGGCGACAGATGCACCTTCGTTTTTCGCCTCCCTTCTGCAAGTATCCCACCACAGTGCCGTCCTCGGTGTGCCTTTCCCTCCCCGTAGGACTCCAGAGAGAGAGGAACCGCCACGCGATCCGCGCCTCATCCTCAATGAGCGCGCCCCCCAGTGGCATCCCTCCGTTGGGATGAAGGTGCCTTTGAGCGTTCTAAGGATGGCACTCTCTGTGCCCGACAGACGGAGGACTGCGTGCGTCAGCAACGCAACTATGCTGAAAAAGGGATGCGCGGTTAAAAAGGCGGAAGTGGAAGCCGACAACACGAAATGGGGAGTCCACAACGAAAACACAGTTTTTTGCCCCCTGGCTTTCTTCTTGCTTGTTAGGCTAATTCCACTGAACAGAAGCACCTTCTCTCCCCTGTGGCTACCTCATCGAGAGCACCCCCACCAGAGAACATTTCGGAAGCGGGTCCGGAGGGCGGTTCCGCGTCCATCATATACTGGCGTAGTCGCGTACTGGTGGACAAAGGAGGCGGCACAGTCCGAGTGATACGTGTCGTGTTTGCGAACGGGACCAGTCGGCGCTATTACCTGGATCGCCAGGAACTCGGAGGGGATGGGGGAGGGAGTCACCTTTCGTCCCGAGACAGTCGCCCTCTCCTGACCGATACTTCCGGGGGACGACGGGCTTTCGACACCGAATAGTCAGCAGGATTGTGCACTTGCGGCGCCAACCAAGTCATGCCCGGTTGGGGACGCGACCGCCTCGTCGGTGAGGGTACGAAGTGCTTCACTGACCTCTCCTTTCCGCTCGACGAGCGTCTGGTGCAGACGGAAGGCAGGACGGACCTTGACGTTCACGTCCACGTCTTCCCAGAAGCGCTCGGCAGAATGAACTTCCCGGCTGAAGGTGGACAAAAAGACCAGACAAACGCTCTTTGTATCATGAGTCTTCTGGCGTGGGCGTGTCGGTTGTGCCGGAATCCGGACGTTCAGGCCCGGGGAGTACGTCGATGAGAAGCAGTCCAGAAAATCCTACAAACCATCGCTGTTGAAAGCGTCTCACTCGGCGAGAACTCCCTCTCCAGTTGAGGGCTCGGCTGCTCCGTGGAGATGGAGGTTCTGAGATCCGGGCTTTTGTCCGCTCCGGAAAGTGCGGTGGGGGCTCCTGCAAGTGATGCGGACTCCTGCAATTGGCATCAGGCCAATCCGGCTCCCGCCCTGGTGAAGCAGCCGCAGGGGCCCTGTCGGTTTCGGCTCGAAACGCCTCAACCGGTTCTCACGGCGCTGAATCCGGGCATCGTGCTCGGGCCGAACCTTGTGTGCAGCCAGCCGGTCGACCGATTCTTCAAGAGCCGGTATCAGGCTTTCTCGGTCACGACACTGGTGTCGGCGCCTCAACGAGGCACTTTGACCCATCACTGCCAACCTCAAACCACCGGCCCGCCCAGTAGACGCGAGTGTCCGCGAGACTCCAGACGAAGATTAGAAGCCACAGGAGTTCTGCAACAAACGCGATCCAGAGCCGAGGCCAGAGCTCTTCGTCCCGTGCCAGGAAGGCGTTTGCGAGCGCGACACTGGTACCCTTCCAGGCGAGGACCACCCCGAGAGCCCCGGCGGCTGTCACCATGAAGTCGCCCCGCAGAACAGCCGTGGTCAGAAACAACAGCGACCACGTCTCCGGGAGGGACGCGCCAACGACGAAAGCGGGAAACGACGGAACGTACGTGCGGATCGACACCATCCATCGATGCTGGCGCCGAAGGACATCGGTCCATGTTTCGCGGCCTCCCCCAACGCGCACTGGCCGTCTGAGCAGGTGAAGGCCGAATCCTTCCTCCTTAGCGGCCTGTCCCAGGGGAATGTCCATGACGATCTGGCCTGCGAACGCAGAGAGGCCCCCGACCGCTTCGAGCACGTCGCGCCGGGTGGCCATGAAGGCTCCCGTCCCGCCCTGAAGGTCGTCCCGATACGCGGCCGCACCGTTTATGACGGCCGAGTCGTTGACAAACACATGGCTAAAGGCGGCCGGAAGATTTGGGCTACCTGCCCCTACCTGGGGGGCAAAAGCAATCCCCACCGACGGGTCGGACAGAGGGCGAAGTAGGTCTCGAACGGCCCCCGGCCAGAGATGCACGTCGGCATCGACAAATACAAAGCGGTCATGTGTCGCCTGGGATACTCCCGCAATGAGATTTGCGATCTTGCCTGTCCCCTCAGCGCCATTCTCCTCGGCCACGACGAGCCGGATCTGATCGTGAGCCTCCGCTCGCTTTTCAATATGAGGCACGGCGGGATCGCTATCTTCCTCCACGGCCACGATTACCTCCAGGGGCTGAACCTCGTCTTGGCTCAGGAGGTCATCCAGGAGGCGACTCAATCCCTCTGGGATCCCCCGAAGCGGGACGATCACAGACGTTCCCCCCACCTCAAGTTCGGAGAGCGAAAGTTCGGAGAGCGACTCCTCCCCGGCGAGGTTCTCCCCGGTGTAGTAGGTCCATCCTTGCCAGTAGATCAGCGCCGAGCTTATGAGGGCGAGGCCTACGGGAGCAAGAAGCGCAAAATGGAGGGCCGTGGCCATTGGGCAGTTGTGCTGATTCGATGGCGTGCAGCGGACGGCCGGAATGGGAGCCTCACGCCCCGCTCACCGGCGGTTCGTCGTGAGGACCTGAAAGACGGGATAGGGAAGTACGCTCAGGAGGATCCGAAGTGGAAAAGTCGCCGCCCGCCGCTGGGGATGATTCCGGGGGCTGGGCTTCACACCACCGCGGTCATCACGAGCACGCCCGGTTCTCCCGAGCGGTTTGAAACCGCGCGCCCGCTGGCTGCCGACGCGGGCCTCATCCCCCGACCACGGGAAGTCGGACACTGCCGTCTGAGTCCCCCCGAACGCCGAAGGCAAACGATGAGCGACTGCGCCACCCGATGTACACTACCAGTGACCACACGTCGGTTCAACTCAGCGGTGAAGGCCCATGGAGGCCGGTCCAAGAAGCGAGGAAAGGAAGGAGGGTCGTCATCAGGACAACACGGGGAAGCCCCTGCACGTGTGCTATGGGGACTCAAATCCGGTCGTCTCGTCGACGCCTCGCTGCATCTGGCGACCTAGTTCGGTCCTGTGCACGCCGAACATTCACCGCAGCACATTCTTCGCCCTGACTTTTAACGGGCTCCGAGAGCACGCCATCCACAAGGCCAAGTTTCAGCTGGGCAGAGCGTCCGCGCGAACCGTGGAGGGTTGATTTCCCACTGATCGTTTTTGGCACCGATCCGGGTCGGTGACTCGCAGATACTTTGGGGAGGCTTGCACCTCGCGAATGGTTTGCGGATGAGTGCCTGTCCGATTGAATTTCGATTTCGTTCTACCGATCTGTGAGAACGTCCATGTGTCTCTCTCCGCGGTGGTCGGAGACTGTGCATGGCCGCAAGCGAAAACAGACGCAATAAACTCCTGCACGGATCGGCGCTGGCCGAGCTCTTGCGCGCCAAGAAAGGGATTGCCGCCACAACCCTGTCTCTAATTTCCTCTGGAACTGATCCAACCGGGCCTCACCGTCCGGCGTCCACGTCATGTCATCCTCTAAGCTCGCCGATCCGTCCCGAACGTTGAACGTGACCGAACGGGCATCCCCCTGGGTCCTGGCCGGAATTGGTATGGCGCTGGCCGGCGCGTTTCTCTTCGATGCCTACACGGACCGGGTCTTTCAGAGGGACCCGCTTTGGTCAACGGCGCTGGAAAATTTTGTCCCTACAGTCCTTGCCTCCGTACTTCCGTACGTCGGGTGGCGGCTTTCACAGAGCTCAGCGGAGTCCGTCTATGCCAGAGAGATCGCCAAATGGACGATGGTCGCGTGCGTCGGTGTACTTGTGGTCTCCGGCCTCGCGGTGGGCATTCAGGCACTCCAGGGGGAGATCAAGCCCGCGATCCTCATTCTCCAGGTGGCTACGGTCGGAGCAGTCGGTGGGCTCTGGGTGGGATACAATCTTGCCCGAGTGAAAGTCGCCGAACAGAAGGCCGTAGAAGATCGAGACCGACTCGCAAACCTTCTCGAAGGGCTTCCCGCCCCGGTTGTCCATGGAAAGTTTGACGGCGGGGAGCACGAGATCATAAGGGTCAACTCGGCCTTCGAAGAGGCCTTTGGTCTCGAGGTCGAGAAGGTCGAGGGAAAGAATCTCTATGACCTCGTCGTTCCGGAGGCGGAGCGAGAGAAAGCCGCCGACATCGATCGACAGGCTATCGACGAAGGGTTTGTCGATAGAGAAGTTCAGCGTCTCACGAGTGAGGGCCCGCGGGATTTCCAGCTCCGAGTTGCAGAGGCCCTGGGTGATGGTGCATCGGAGACGTACGCCATCTACACCGACATTACCGAACGCAAGAAGCGAGAGGAAAGGCTTCGACGGACGACCGCCCGCCTGTCGGCTCTTTACGACAACTCGCCCGACATGATCAACATCCACGACCCGGAGGGGACGATCCTCGACCCGAATCCCCGTTTCCTCAAACAAACCGGCTATGGACGAGAGGACGTCGAGGGCATGAAGGTCTGGAAGATCGACAAAAATATTGACCCCGCCGACGCAGCGGCCCTGTGGGAAGACATGGAGACGGGAGACCGCGTAGAACTGGAGGGAGCATACCAGCGAAAAGACGGGTCCGTCTTTCCGACAGAGGTGCACATCCGCCGGCTGGACCTGGAGGGAGACGACCGGTTCATGGCGATTAGCCGGGACGTCACGGAAAGGAAAGAGCGGGAAGCGAGTCTCAAAAGAGTGAACACTCGCCTCCAACTTGCCCTCGAATCCTCAAATACCGGAACCTTCGACTGGAACCTGGAAACAGGCGAGATTATCTGGGACGAAATTTCTGAACAGCTTTTTGGGTACGAGCCGGGAGGGTTTCCGGAGCGTCATGAGGCATGGACCGAGCGGGTCCATCCCGACGACCTCTCCGAGGTGGAACGGAAGATCGAACGGGCAATCGAGCACGGAGAGGTGTACGACGTGGTCTTTCGAGTCCAACCGTCCGATGGAAGGCAACGTTGGGTCCGTGCCCAGGGGAGTGTTGAGGACGACGGAGAGGGAAATCCCACCCGCGTGATTGGCCTCCATACCGATGTGACGGACCAGAAGCGACGGGAGCAGGAACTCATCGAAGCGAGGAAAGAGACCGAGGAAACCAGTCGTCTGAGGACCGCCATGCTGGCCAACATGAGCCATGAGATCCGAACGCCCCTCACGTCCATCACGGGCTTCTCGGAGATACTGGACGAGAACCTGGACGGCAGGCTCGAGGCCTTTGCGACGAAGATCTATGAGGGCAGCCAGCGTCTTCAGCGAACGCTAGAGTCGGTTCTTCATCTCTCGAAGCTGGAGGCCGGGGCGGCGGAGCTGGACCGGGAGGAAGTTGCACTGCAGGACGCAGCCCGCGACGTCATGGAGACGCTCGGGCAGGCCGCCGAGGAAAAGTCCATCACCGTAACAATGGACGCGCCGACCTCCCCGGTTCTCGCCTACTGGAACGAAGATGCCCTTTTCCGCATCTGCCGGAATCTCGTGGAGAACGCGATCAAATTCACCCCCGAAGACGGCCGCGTAGACATACGGATCCGGGAGAATGACCACCACGGAGTCCTCGAGATCGAGGATGAGGGGATCGGAATGAACCCGGAGAATGTACCGGAGCTCTTCAAGGCGTTCAAACAGGAGTCGGAGGGAATGGCACGCGAGTACGAAGGGAGTGGACTTGGACTGTCCATCGTAAAACGGCTTACCGAGGAGCTCGGGGGCGCGATTGATGTCGAGACCGAAAGGGGCGAGGGAACCAGCTTCTCCGTTCGACTGCCGTTGAGCTGAACAACTGAGTGTCCACTACCGAACCCCTTCATTGCGCTCCCCCAGCCGAGGAGGCACGAGTGCTGTGTCGGACCTCGGTTCCTCGTCGTGTCCGTCCACGGAATCATCAGAGAATGCTCCGCGGGGAGAGGAAGGACTCTTTACTTCGGTCGTCCTGTTGGACGTCGGTATCATGGACTCCCTCCTTCCTGGTGGGGTGCACGCCCGCGTGTGCCCGTCCGGAGACGAGTGGCGATCCGAACTGAGCTCGCCGATGACTGTGAGTGGGGCTTTTCCATCGAGGTGTCGGTGCCGACGGTGTCCTGTGTACCCACGGAGCGAACGCCCAGACGGCTGAACCCGTCGGGAACTGGGTCGGGCGAAAGGGCCTCATCTAGCGGCCATCAGGGAGCACAGAGCAGCGCGGACTCGGCTTTTCGACTCCGGAAGGATCCGCGCAGGTCGTGGACGAATGTGCGTGACGACGCGATGCGCCGTGGGGACCGATGCGCGACCAAGGAACCGCCCCTGAGGACGGTTGATGTGAACGGATTATGAATAAAAAGTTTTATATTGAATAGTTTTACATAGAACGGAATACCGGCGACCAGAGGAAAGGGGAACAGGGCGCTGGTCCTCTTTTCGGGAACGACCGCTATCCCCTTCGAATCACTTCAATCTACAGTCCCATGATCGTCGCAACCGGTGCAAACTGGCACGATTGGTCATCGCGTTCTCCGGCTCCTATCGGAGCGAGGAATTTTCGCGCGAGCCCTCTCCCGCGATCCGATCCGTTTCATTCCCCTCTGCCCCGGTGGGCGCAGCGAGCGTCTCGACGAGATCGACCGCCGGGAGGAGATCGGGGCCGCCGAAAACCCCACGGAGCTTCGCAGAGACGCCCTCACGTTCTCCGGGCTCGGGAATTTCGCGGAGGTCCTCGGCGCAGACCGGGAAGCAATCGAGCAAACGGTCGAGGAGCCTGTCCAGACGTGGAACGGGCAAATTGCCTGGCGGAATCTGGCCCATCGCACGCTTCCCGGCGATCCGGAGCGAAAGATCCTTGTCGCCGGCGAGCGGTCGATGGGCGAGGAGCCCGGCGGAGCCTACCAGGTCCTCAAAAGGGCATTGGCCGTGGGCATCGCTCAGCACTTCGGCTGCGAGTAGGGTGCCGCAGGGAGGGCAGACACACGCCAAACCCAAGGCAAATCGCCCGGCCCGAGGGAAAGGCTCCCGTGCCTTTCCCTCCCGGCCGGGCATTTCTTTTGTCGGGGACGTCTTTTTTAAGTAGAGCAGGCTATAAGTAGAGCAGGCCCAATTGCCCTTGCTGCGGGCGAGCCGCCTCCCTCCTTCCCTGGCACCAAGCACCCTCCTGTAGAGATGCCCTCTCCTGCGGAGATGCCCTCCCCCGTGGGACCAGGGAGATGCATCACAGGGACGGAGCGGCTGGGGGCGGAAGCGCGTCACAATGCGTAAAACCCGGTCCCAACGTAGCGGGCCCTTCCGTAGCGGGTGGGGAGTTTGGTTACTTCGGTCCAGATCTCCACGAATCGTCGAATAACATAAAATTTTTATTGCATACTATAATCGGGCCAGTAAAGCATTCTTCCAGCCAGAGAAAGTATTTTTCCGGACACCGAAATCGAAGAACCATACTCTTATATATGATATTGATGACAAAAATACACGCATACTTTGCAAATACAGCCGAACAAACGTCCTCAACTGAATGACTGATGTGGTTCTCGAGCGGAGAGGGGCGCGGCGACGAGCAGGCGGCGAGGAGGCCCGGGTCCAGATCACGCGTCTTCTGTCCCTTCTGGCTACCGGACTGGTTTTGCTGTTCGGCCTTCTGCTGAGAGTCACGAACCCGGGGGCCACCGACCCGATGTGGCTTCGCCTCGTCCTTGCCACCTTGCTCATGGCCTTCGCGGGAGGCACCTACGTCTCCGGGACGCTCCGCCGCTGGTGTGTAGAGATCAGCTGGGGCTTCCTGTATCTGCTTCTAGGCTGGGCGGTAGTGATGGCGGGGCTGAGCGGTCTGCCCGGCGAGTACGCCCTGGGAGTTCTTCTCGTCTACGCGATCTCCGGAACGCTTATCCTGCTCAGCAGCAGGTCGATGAAGCCCGTTTTGGCGTTTCTGGTGGTGGGTCTTCTGCTCGGGAGCGGACTGCTTTGGTCGGCATCCTCCCCAGAGACGAGTCCTGCCGCGCTGGCGCTGAGCCTTCTTTCGGTGGCCGCGCTCGAGGGGACCGCAGGCAGGTGGGTCATCCGCATGCGCGACCGGTTTCTCCGCCAGGAGAAGGAACTGGAGCGGAAGAACGACCTACTGGAGCGGACGCAGGAGATCGCCGATGTCGGCGCCTGGGAGTACGACGCGGCGTCCGGGGACACGATCTGGACCGAGCAGGTACGCCGTATCACCGGACACCCCCCCGAGGCAGGCCGATGCCTCGAAAACGTGATCGAGGTGTACCACCCGGAGGACCGGTCCCGGGTGCGGGAGGCGCTGGGCCGCGCTCTCGAGAACGGAGAGCCCTTCGACCTCGAAGCGCGGATTGTCTCTCGAGATGAAGAGCGGTGGGTCAACCTCCAGGGGGAATCCCAGCGGGCGGGCGAGATCCAGCTGAACGGAAGCGAGCCCCGGTCGAACGGAAGGCCGGAGAAAGACGCCGGTGGGGGAGACGTTGCGCGCCTCCGCGGGACGATCCAGGACATCACCGAGCGGAAACAGCGAGAGGAGGCCCTCCGCCGGCAGAAGAACCTTTTGGAGCAGACCCAGCGGCTGGCCGGGGGATGGCAGGTAGACCTTGAGACCGGTACAGTGATCGGGTCCGGGGAGTTCTACCGGATTTATGAGATGGAGGGTGAGGAAGGCCCGCGGGCATTCGCTCTGGAGGATGCCCTTCAATTTTTCACCGACGAGGCGCGGCCGGAGCTCCGAGAGGCCCTTCGTCGGTGCGCCGAGCAGGGGGAGCCCTACGACCTGGAACTGCAGATCGACACCGCGAAAGGAAATCGGCGGTGGGTCCGCACCGTCGGGGCACCGGTCGAGACGTCCGGCGGGGAGGTGACCAAGGTGGCCGGGGCCCTCCAGGACATCACCGAGCGGAAACAGCGGGAACGGATCCTCCAGCGGCGCCGCCAGACGATCGCGTCCCTCTACGACGTGACCAAGCGCCTGCTCCGGGCGGAGAGCCGCGAGGCGGTTTTGGGCCGCATCCATGAGGTACTCCGGGCGGTGTTCGACTACCCGTTTTTCCACACCG
>JBDGQP010000133.1:0-9358 GCA_042218975.1 Salinibacter sp. | reverse complement strand
TCGGATGTCCGTCAGGCGGAGGGTGCCATTTCGTCCTGTAATCAGGAGGGAGTCCGAGGTCGCCTTCGAGGGAACACCGGACGCGGATGTGCCGGCCAACGGGGAGGACGTGACGGTTTGAAATCCGATCTCGATGGGGCCTCTGGTCGTGGAGGACCCGAGCCCATCGCAACCGGCAAGCACCAGGGTCCCCATGAGCACCAGCGCGAAGGCATCCGTGGCTCGTCCAAAACGGTTCAACATATCTCTTTACAGTGTTGGTTGTTTGGCAAACGGTGAACTACGCAGGAGCAGAGCGGGGCCGGCGTATCGGCCCCTCTTCTCTCATTTGTAAGACACGTTCGCTCCGGGCAGTCCGTAACGGCGTTCTGGCGCAAAACGTGTAGATTTCGGCATAGGTCCGCCCCGGACCATCGTGCTGTCTGGTCTGGACGTGGATTGCCGCGGCGACCCGTCCTCGCGCGGCTCACTGGCGTCCTCGGGGCCTTGCCCACCATCCAACTCGGCCTCTTCCTCGTCCAACTCGTCGAAGAGAAGGCTGCCTCCGGGCCCGACGACGCTCGTGGTGCCGAAGGTGTTGGCACTTCGGAGGTCCTGAAGGGCATGCATCACGTGGGTGCCGGCCGTCCGCTTCGAGACGTCCATCACCCGGGCGATCTCTTCGTGTCAGAGCCCGTGGTGCCGGCTCAGAACAAATGCCTCGCGGCGCCGCGGGGGCAGGTCGTCGATCCACGCCGAGAGGCACCGGCGCAGGTGCTTGGCCGAGAGGGTTTCGTCGGCACCTCTGCCCGCGATCTCTTGGTTGCCCATGTCCTGTGGAGATACGCTCTCCGCCCTGTTCCTTTCGTTGCGGTTCGCGTTGAGCACGCGATTTCGTACCATCGTGTAGAGGAGCGCCTCCAGCGAGCTCTCGACCACAATCCCCGACCGATCCTCCCAGAGCGTCGTGAAGACCTCCTGCACGACGTCTCGGGCCGAAACGTCCTTGGAAGTCAGGCCTCGGGCGTATCGGACAAGCGGCTCGTACAGGCTGCGAAAGACCGCTGAAAAGTCCCCGGAGGTTTTGATCTGTGACACCTCGCCCGTAGAAGACGTGCCGCTCTGTGGCTTCACGTGGGGACCCGCCATCGTGTGACGCGTTCATCCGCTCTCGTTTGGAGTGCCGGAATCTCCAGCGTCGCCTTCTCGTCCCGTGTCCGGGCTGCCACAACTCTTTGGACGACAACGCTGTCCCGGCGGCTCCTGAGACTTTTCGCTCCGACCAACAGGGGCTTCCATCGGCTGTATTCCCGGAAAGGCCCGGCGCCGGACGCACCCAGTACCTGCTTCGTGACAGGTACTTCCTTCTTCGGTGCCCGCCTCCTCCACAGTAACGGCACGCAGGCTGCGATGAACACGTAAAACGAAAAAGGGCGCTGCCGAGAAGCAGCGCCCTCGTGGGGTGAACCCGACACGTCAAATCCAGCCTGCCGGGAGGAAGAGCCCCGCGGCGGGGATCTGCGATGCCGCCTATGGAATGTTGACGACGTTCGCGCCCCCGTCGTCGTCAATGCCGTTGCCGGCCAGATCGGTAACGCCGCCGGTGTCGGCCCGGAGTTCGTCGTTGCTGAAGCCGTCGTTCGGCGTGTAGCTATCGCTGATCTCCAGCACCACCTTCTCGCCGGTAAAGGGAGGCCGCTCGGCGCCCTGAATGACGCCGGAGAGCTCGGAGCCGTCCCGAAGCACCGTGAAGACCCCGGCGGAGATCGATCCAGTCGCGACCGGCTCGTTGAACTCAGCGACGAGTTCGTCTTCGCCATCGTCGTCGGCGTCCTCAATGGAGGCGGACCTGACGTCGAGCCGGTTCTGGTCGGCGATCGTCAGCGTGTTGCTGAACTCCCCCCGCACGTTGTTGATGCTGATGGCGCGCACCTTGAGCTGCTTCTCGTTGTAGCCCCCGTTGGAGCCGACGAAGTTGTTGAGCGGATCGTCGCCCGGGTCTCTGAACGAGGCCTGAAACTCTACGCGGCCGGACCCATCGAACTCGAACGCGTCAAAGGTTGCCGTATCAATTGGTTTGAAGTCGCCGTCGCCAGACTTCACGAAGACCTCGTAGCCCTTCAGTTCGGGGCCGGAGCTTGGCGCCGGAACGCGGAACTGGGCTGAGAAGTCGTCGCCGTAGTCGTACGGCGTTCCGCCCTCGGTGGGCTGGGTGCCGTCATCGGTCGCAAATTCGAGGGTCGGCGCCGACGGGGCGCTCTCGTCGATGCCGACGGAGAAGGCAATGGCCGCCCCCCCGCTGAAGTCGCCGGCGTTGGCGACCGACTGGCCGTAGGCGCTCTCGAAGCGGTCGTCGCCGAAGGCACTGGCGTCAAACTCGTACTCGGATCCGTCTCGCAGGGAATCGACAGTGGAGACGGTGAGCTCGGTGCGGTCGTCGTTGAAGCTCAGTTCGAGCTCGAGGTCGCCGCTGACGCGCCGCTTCGGGCCGACCCGTTTGACGTTGAGGACGTCCCGCATTGTGCCGTTGCCGAAGGGGGCGTCGGTGGACGTGAAGGGCGCCTCGGCGACGGGCGCATTGAACTGAAAGGTAAACTCGACGGAGTCCTGGTCGAGGTCGGTGCCGCGCTCCGGGGAGACGAGCGTGGCCCGGAACGACGGTGGCGTCACCGCGCTCGCGCCGCGGTCGACCGTGGCGGCGCCGCTGCCACTGGCCGGGACGGTGAAGTAGCCGCTGCCAGGGTCGCGCCCGATCGTCTGACCGTTCGCGGAGACAAGAAGATAGGCGCTCGACGACGCCTCGGCGCCGCTGAACGTGTAGCTGCCGTCCTCGCCGGTCGTGGCCGTGTCGACCTGCACGTCGGTAAAGTCCGAGGGGCTCCCGGCGGCGTCGAACCGTAGCGGGAGGCGCTGGACGAGCACGACGTTTGCGCCGGAAAGCGGGTTGCCGTCGACATCGTTGATACGGCCGTTGATCTCGGCGTTGAGGGGGCTGACCGGAATGGTGACGCCGGCGGTGAGATTATTGGCACTGCCGCCCTCCTCGGAGCCGCCGTACGGCAGGGAGACCTCGGCGGTGTAGCGACTGCGGTAGGACCCGCTTACGCCAGAAAGATCGAGGTCCAGAACGTGCTGGCTGGACGGGGTTCCGCTGTCGCTGGCGCGGTTGACGGGGACGTCTTCGAAGTAAAAGGCCCCGTCGCTTCCGGTCGTGTCGGTACGGGAGCTGGAGTCGTTTTCTCCCCGTGCGCTCTTGAGGGTGACGACGGCACCGGAAAGCGGTTCGTTGGTCACCTTGTCGACGAGTTGGCCGGAGACGGTGCCCGTGCCGTCAAACGGCTGCTCCTGCTGGTTATTGGTCATCGTGTCGCAGCCGGTGAAGAGAAACGCAACGGCAACGACTCCGAAGAAGAGGGCCGCTGGGAGACGAGCAATGTGTCGATGGTACATGCTGGAGAGGGAGTTGGGAAGGTGAACGTTGACTATGATCACATGGGTCGACTGCTCTGCCCGGAGAGAGATGCGACGGGAAGAGTTTTCGTCCGGGCTACCGAAGCACGCGGCAAAAACCATTCCCTGCACGGAGATGGGCCGCCATCCGGGCATAGACTGGTGCTCGCCCCGCATCCGATTCCGACAAGCCGGGACGTTGCCGCCGAGGCCCGAATTTTTTCGTGCCCGGCTGCAATCGACAGAGCGAAGTTGGACCACTGCGAAGAACGAGGCCCGGACGCAGGACTCTGCCGTGGGAAATGCTTGGGGGCCTCCTCAAGGAAGCCTCTTCCGACTTCGGATCCTCGGGGTAGGTCTCCCCTCCTTCGGCTCCTACGGCAGACGACTCCCGCCGGAAAACTGAAGCGGGAATGACCGCTCTGTTTCGGAAACGGTTCGGTGTGAAGCAAGGCGTGAGCCCGGGCTCCCGCGTTCCGTTTTCCTCCTCTGAGCGGCGCCGGCGTCGGGGAGGGGGGCGTCAGAAATTCTCTCACCCCCCACCCTGCACACCTTCCGGTCGGCCCGGCGCTCGAGCAGGCCGTTCGCTCGGAGCTGCGGGAGGTGCTCGCGCGCCGTCGGGCGGGTCGAGGGCAGAAGACGGGGCGTATCGATGGGTTCAACGCCCGGGGCCTTCCTTACACCTCCGTGCGGGCGCGGCCACGCCTTCTCGGGCGGAGCAGAGCGAGGAGCAGAAAGCGTCGAACCCGATGTGCCCTTCCCGGTTCTCGAAAGCCCGTCCCCCACGAGATCGTGCCCGTGTAGATCGTCGATCCCGGTGGTAGGCGCACGACTCTCGTGTTGCGACACGGACCCGCCGGCAGTCGTGCGGCGTCGGCGGGGAATAGGCCGAACGCGGCCCAAAAACAAAACCTTTCTTTCGCTTGTCTCGTTGTACTCGGTTCCGCAATTTTCTCTTCCTCTCTCCAAATCTGCTCGGTTCCAATGGAGGCAAGCGAGTTTCTGCTCAGTCGGCTCGGCGGCACGCAGCGGGAGATCGTTCGCCGGCTCCGGTCGGAGGACCGGACAGTGCGTGAACTGGCCAACCACCTGGACCTCACGCGGAATGCCGTCCGCGCCCAGCTCTCGAAGCTGAAGTCGGAAGGGATCGTCGAGGTGGCGGGGCGCCGCCCGACTCGCCGGAAGCCGGAGCACGTCTACGGCCTGACCCGCAAGGCCGAACTGCTCTTTCCAAAGTCCTACGAGACGCTCTTCAACACCGTCCTCTCCGTCCTCACGGATGCGGAATGGGTGAACGCAGAGCCGATCCTGGCGGAAGTGGCCCGGCGCCTGGCGCAGTCGCACAAACCCGTCGAGCTGGAATCGGACACGGAGGGGCGGGTCGACCGGGCCCGACGTGTCCTTGAGGAGCTGGGCGGCCTCCCGGACGTCGTGGAGACCGACGGTACATACCGGCTGGAGGGGAGCAGCTGCCCCTTCGCCGCCAGCGTCCGGGCCCACGGGAAGACCGCCTGTGACCTGGCCCGCACCCTGATCGAAGAACTTACAGAACGCCCCGTCGAGCGCCGCTGCGACGCCGACGGGGAGTGTCCGCAGTGTAAGTTCGTCATTCAGGGAGGGTAGCCACGCCGGGCTCCGGACGGGACGAGCATCTCAGGGGCCGCGTGCCGCCCTGCATCTCGCCGGTGGCTCCGCTACACCGCCTCGCTCTCCCAGCCCTCGGTGATGATGCGCTCCTCCTCCACCCCGCGCTCTCGGAGGACGTCCTCCGTGTCGACCACCATCGGCGGGATGCCACAGATGTAGTGGTGAGGGTTCTCGAAGTCCTCGCCGAGAGCCTCGTCGAGATGGGTCTGCACGTGGCCGGTCGGCCCGTCCCAGTCTTCGTCGGATAGGGAGTAGAGCACCGTCAGGTTCTCGTGGTCGGCCGAGAGGTGGTCGAGGGTCTCGCGGTACATGATGTCCTCCTGAGTGCGCTCCCCGTAGAGGAACGCGGCCTGGCCGGTGCCCTCATTCAAGTACTGCTTCAGCATCGCGATCATCGGGGTGATGCCCGTCCCGGTGGAGAGGAAAACCACGTCCCGGTCCGGGTCGCGCAGAAACAGGTTGCCGTCCGGCTCGCTGATCGTGATCTCGTCCCCGACCGTCCGCTCGTGCATCCAGGTTGAGGCGGTGCCGTCCTCGTAGCGCTTGATGCCGAGGGCCAGGGTGCTGGTGCCCGGCAGGTTGACCGGCGTGTAGGGCCGCTGGACGGTCTCTCCGTCCTGTTCAAACTGGATGACAATGTGCTGGCCGGGCTGGTAGGAAAAGGCATGTCCCTCCGCTTCGAGCAAAAACTGCTTGACCCGAGGGGTCATCTGGTGAACCGAAGTCAGGGTCGTGTCGATCATGTTGGGCGTCGTGTCGGACTGGAGGTGAGAATCGAGAGGGATGCGGCCCGGGCGTCGAAGATTTCCTTACGCGCTGAAGCCGTCGTAGAGCATCGGGAGGGCCTGCAGCACCGCCGCGCCGATGAAATAAGCCGGCAGAAGGGTCATCGGGGCGACAAACGCCGCCACGGCCGCCGCGAAGTTTGCGACGGCCGCCCAGCCATAGACCGAAGCGTTGGGGCTGTCGACCAGGGAGGCTGTGACCGCAAAGCCAATGCCAGGCCCGGCAAACCAGAGCACGCCGTAGGCAAGAACCTCGATCGTTTCCGTGGCGGGCAGCGCGCCGAGCGACACCCCGAAGTTAATGAGGATGCCGGTCACGCCGAGGGCCGGCCAGACCAGTGACAGGGTGCGATCGCTGGGCTCAGGCCGGTCCCAGAAAAGCGACACGGTGATCGGGAGCAGCGCGCCGACGAGCCATAGCGTGGTGATGGCGGCCGGGACGTTCGAGAGCGTCGATGAGAAGGACGTGACGACTTGGGACCCGACCCAGCCGACGAGCACGGCGAGGCCCCAGGTTTTGACGACGAAAGAGCGGTCGATCATGGCTACGAGAATGTTTGTTTATTTTGGAGGCGATATACAGTGTTACTGGCTGGGCCAACGCCCGATACACCAAAAAAACAAATATTATAATTGTTTTTTAAAATGGCGTGGCTTGTCCGTGCCGATAGTGTGAATCTGTCCGGTCACGCGGACGCGGCGCGGGCTCTCTACCGTCCTCTGCGTCGGTACTCCGGCCGGCTCCTCAAGCGACGATCACGTGCGACGGTGGGCACCAGAATCATTCGCCGTCGAATAGCGCCGCTGCCTCCTCCTCCAGAACCGGGCCGATGACCTCCACCTCGTGGTTGCCGCGCGCGAGCACCTCCTCGCAGGAGAGGGCGAGCTGGCGACCCGTGCTGCCCTTCATTGCATAGTGCCGCTCGGCACGCAGTCCGAAGACGACACGCCCGATGCGGGCCCAGAAAATGGCACCCGCACACATGGCACACGGCTCCGTGCTGGCGTAGAGGGTCGTGTTTCGGAGCCGATCGGGCTCGTACTGCTGGGAGGCCGTCCGGACGAGATTCGTCTCGGCGTGTCCCGTACAGTCTTCCGTGCGTCCCTCCGTGTTGCCGGCGCGCCCCAGAACCGTTCCGTCTGGGCTCACCAGCACGGCACCGAAGGGGGGATTCCCGGCCTTCTTGGCCGAGGCCGCTTCCTCGATGGCGGCCCGGACCAATCGCTCGTGGTCGGGGGCGTCGACGGAATCGGCCATGCGATCGACAGGACGAAAATACGCGAGAACGAAGGGGGCCCTGAGGGTAAGCGCTGGAGATAAAGCCGACGCCGAACAGACCGTTCCGCTCCGGGAGATGCTGTGCTGTTGAATGTCAAGTTCCGAGGTGAAGCGAGGGGTCGAACGGGGATTCTTCAATCCCCCGCAGCGAATGTGCAGCAGCGTCCGCGTGGCCGCCCGGACGACACCCATCTTCATTTTCCCCCGCTCGGCCAGTCGTTCTCCGAGGACCTCGATAGCGGCGTCACAACGGAGGGCCGTAATCGCTGGGACGTAAAGCGCGTCCCGGAGCCGAGAATTCCTGATGTTCGAACGCCGAGGGGTTCGATGAATCGAACTGCCAGACTCATGATGGGCTGGCGTTAGGCCGGCGTATACGGCGGCCCGCCGGGCGCTCCCGAGCGGTTTCTGGTCTGGAGGGGCGGCCCGCGGCAGATGTGTCACTTCGATCGAGGCTGGAAGGGGGACCGCTCTTTTCATGGGGTTGATATAACAGCCTCGTAAGGGTGGGTAGCAGTCCCGTCACGTTCGGGGTCGTATCGCCTGCATCTTCTCGTCGGGGGATCCATAGCAGTGCTTCGCGTAGTCTCCTTTAATCCGTTGCTGGTGCGGGTGCCCTCCCGCGGCCTCCATCGCACTGCGACGCTCACTCGTGCCCCGAAGGCGTGCCCGGCGCGGCCCCCGGGGTCGCCACCGACGATTCTGTCCAACCGCCCGCCCGGCGACTCTATTCAGGCAGGCGGCCCCGCACCGCTCATCTTCCTACATCCCCCCCTACCCCGATGCCTCGCAAGACCGATCTCTCGGAAACGGACCTTCCAGAAACAAGCGTTGAGGATGTGCTCGACGCGAAGGACACACAGAACGCCCCCTCCTCCGTACTGACCGCCGCCCCGTCCGACAGTGTCTACGACTGCATCGACCGGATGGTCGAGCAGGAGATCGGCTCCATCGTCGTAGTCGAAAACGATGAGATCGTGGGCATCTTCACCGAGCGGGACTACATGCGCAAGGTGGAGTTGGAAGGCCGTCGCTCGCAGGAAACGCCGGTTCGAGCGGTCATGACGAAGGACGTCGAGACCGTGATGCCGGGCCGGTCGCTGGAAGACTGCGTTGATCTGATGCAAACCCTGCGATGCCGGCACCTGCCGGTGGTAGACGCCGAGGGACGGATCAGGGACATGATTTCGATGCGTGACTGCATGGAGCAACGCAAGGAGGCAGCCAAGTCGAAGGCCCTGCAGCTGATCGGTCGCATGCGGGAGAAGTACCCTGTGCCGATGCACGGATGACGTGCCAGTACGAACGCTCTCGACGGAGATGACCTGAACCGCCGTCCACTCGATCCGGGCGGCAAGACGCACCAAGAGAGGCGAGAAGGACACTGAGGCTCTCCGTGGACGCAGGGATGTGTTCGGTGCCGGTCCGGCGTTGGTTCGCCATCCCCCCTCCTCGTCGCCGCGCTGAAGCCGACGACGAGAAGCGAAGACGGGGCGCCGAAGCCGGGGGTTGGGGCACGGATTCGGGCCGGACGGGAGCCCCCGGTATCGTGGCGAGGGCTTTTCGGCCAAAGATCCCCGTCAGTTCGACGCCTTCGACGTCGTGGCCGTGCCGTTCTCCTCCTGGATGCGGGTCAGCGACGCCTCCAACGCGTCGCGGTGCACGACCTCCTTGGTTTCGGGGTCGACCTGCCCGAACTCCAGCACGCCCGTCGGGCACGACTGCACGCAGGCCGAGCACCGCACGCACTGCGGGTCGGCCATCGGCTCGCCCTTCTGGGCGAAGCTCATCACGTCGATGCCCTGGTGGCAGACGCTCGTGCAGATGTTGCAGGAGATGCACTTCTTCTTGTCGGCCAGGATGCGGAACCGGCTGAACCGGTGGTAGATGTGCATCAGCGCCGCCAGCGGGCAGAAGAAGCGGCACCAGAAGCGGCCGCTCAGCCAGAAGTAGGCCCCGACGCCGACCATGCCGGCCAGGACCGTGTCGACGACCCAGCTGTAGCCGATGCCAAGCCCTCCGCCGTACAGGCCCGCACGGAACGCGTCCGCCGCCCAGCTCCCGGGCCAGATCCAGCCGCCGATCCGCAGGAACAGGAGGGCGACCGCGACGCCGAGGATCCCCTGGCCGGCGAGGTTCAATTTATTCCATCCTTCGCCGTGCGGCATCTTGTCGCGATGCTGGTCGCCCAGGGTCTCCGCCAGGGCCCCACAGGTGC
>JBDGQP010000132.1:2688-3873 GCA_042218975.1 Salinibacter sp. | reverse complement strand
GAGAATCTGAACAGCCTGGTTGAGGACTACATCGGGAACGTCAAGCGATGGCACCACTCCGAGCAGCGAGCCCGCTGGTTCGCTCTTGGCTTGCTTGAGGCCGAACAACGGATGAATCGAATCGCTGGTCACGAGGACCTCCCGAAGCTCCGCGATGCACTCCAACGCGAACTCGACCTCGAAGAAGATTCCGAGAAGGAGCCTCTTTCCGAGTAGGAAAATCAACTAAGAACTGGTAATCCCCTCAAATGGCGGTTGTACTTCTCTAGATAGACGGTCTCGACAGATACAGGGCCGTCGTAGAAGGGGCCTTGAGCATCGCCTGCGGGGCGGCTCACCGGTTGAGATTGAGCATGACGGCGAAATGGGGAGAATGTGTGGTACGCGACACCATCCTTCGGTTGTACGTTCTCCGGCTCCGTGAGAAGCAAGTCATTGGACGCGTTGAAGGGGGCTCCGAACTCTGCACAGGTTGACTTGAGCGCTTGGTCACGTCGTTGGGAAAACGGGGTATAATCGCGGTTCACATGGACGGCCGAGACATCCCCCTTTCGTAGTAGTTGTCGGACCACCTGAACAGGATTGCCCTCAAAAATAAACAGCCGCCCTCCACGCTTCTGGAATTCATCCCGTAGCTCGTGAAGCGAACGGACCATGAAGGTAAATGCATGCTCGCTGAAGAATGAGTTTTCCTCCGGGTCGCACTGTCGGGGATCAAAAATGAAGGCAGGAACCACGCTCTCCGAGTTATCACAAGCAGCTGCGAGTCCCGAGTTATCAATCAGGCGAAGGTCACGCCGAAATAGAAAGAGGCTGCGACTGGACACAGTATGAGGACGTGTTCGAGTAATGGGGATAAACCTGATTTCTCAACGTTGTGAGAACACCCTCACAGCCCAATCCCCTCGGCGGGATTGTCCTGAAAGGTCCCCGCCTCCTCGACGTACTGGTTAAACGTCTCCCACGAGGCGTGGCCGGAGTGCTCCTTGACGCGCCGTTCGGCCTTCCCGGCCCGGATCGCCTGCGTGATGAAGCCCGCCCGGAGGGAGTGGGCGGAGTACTCGTCTGGATCCAGCCCGGCGCTCTCAGCGTGGCGCTTCAGGACGGTTGACACGTACTGCGCCGTCATCGCGCTCTCCCCGATCGACTCCCCCCGGTAGAAGCGGCGGAAGATGTCCCCCTCAA
>JBDGQP010000132.1:2427-2678 GCA_042218975.1 Salinibacter sp. | reverse complement strand
CGCTCGGCGGCCTGCAGCCACTGCCGGAGGGCCGTGACCGGACAGGTCTCTTTATTGGAGCCATAGGGGAGGCCCTTAACAAGTCCCTCTGCCTCCTGATCGCCTTTCGACCGTCGGACGTATACATTTACGCCCTCGCCCTCGATAAACTCGACGTCGGCCGTGGTCAAGGCCACGAGCTCGCTGCGCCGGAAGGCACCAGTCCAGCCGACCAGAAGCAAAGCGCGGTCACGCAAGGCAGTCAGGGTCAG
>JBDGQP010000132.1:433-2417 GCA_042218975.1 Salinibacter sp. | reverse complement strand
AGGTGCTCGATGATGGACTTCAGGTCCTCGGCGAGCAGGGGAGGGGCGCTGTCTTGCTGGCGAGTCTTTTCCCGGACAATCCCTTTCCAGATCTTCCGGAGCGGCCCTTCGGCAACGGACGCTGGCGACTCGTAGCCTTCCTCCTTGTGCACCGACGCGATCGCCGCGAGTCTGCGCTCTAAGGTCGCGAGGCTCAGCTCGTCGGCCCGTGCCCCGAGGTAAAGCCCAATCGTTTCCGGGCCGGCCGGGAGCCACTCCCGATCCATTCGTTTGCACCAGTGGCGGAAATCCTCCAGGTCCGCCGCGTAGGCTCTCGTCGTGTTTTCCGCCTGGGCGCTCGCGGCAAACTCCTCCAGTCGACCGAGGCTCTCCTGCAGTTCGCGCAGACGCTCACGGTCGCCGAGCGCTTCCGACTGGGAGGCGCCGTCAGAGCCGACGTCCGGGCCTGACCCTGTGTCGCCCCCAACTTTTTCGCTCTCAGAGAGGGGCGGTGAGGCAAGTTTTCGCAACTCGTTCGCGGTTGACCTCGGATCACCGTCCTCATTCGGCGGGTCTTCGCTTGCTTCCACGTTGGAGTTGTTATCCATCGGTTCTGTTGCGTTCGTGCTGCTGCAGCCGGGCGTCTACCGAAGAGATTTCTGATCGGATTAGGCCCGGGTCGAGTTATCCCCGTTGGGATCCTTCTCATAGATATCTTCGGCGAGGAAGTCTAGGCGGCCCGGCAGACGGGCCATCTCGAGGTTGGCCCGCGGCCAGGGGAGGTTGCTCGTCCAGCCGAGCTCGCCGTCCCCGCCAAAGTACTCCATCCGGCCATTTCGTTGGACGGCCAGCACCGGCGCATTAAGACGTACGAACTGCGCGCTACTCATCGCGGCGCGTACGCCTGAACGGCGCTCCTGTGGCCAGACGAGCCAGCAGGCCCGCTCCAGAAGGATCGAGGGCCCGCCGCGCCGGACCGTTTCCAATAGAGCCTCGTCGATCACGGGAGAGCTTGTCGTTGGAGCAGAAGTGCCGGCATCTTCAGGGAGGCCCCGAACCGGCCGCTCAGGTGCCCAAAGAATAGAGGTTCTCCCGCCCGATAACAACCGATAAGCTCGCTTTATCGGTCCTTATAATTTCTGCCTCTAAATAATAGTAAACGCTGGATTCTACTGCCCGGAGTCTGGCCGTCCCGGCGCAAGGCCGAGTTGCTGCATCAGAGCGAGGTTATCCACGATACCCTCTTCCCGGATCACGGCCCCATCCTCAATCTGGTGGATCGTCATGCCGACGACCTCCACAGACTGGCCGGACGCATTCACTCCGAACATCTCTCCGTTCTGAAAGGTGCCCCGGTACGTCCAGCGCAGGAAGGTCTGGTTCTCCCCCGCGACCACGTCCCGGACCTCGATTGAGAGATCAGGAAAGAAATGATGGGTCTTCGCAAGCATCTCCTTGAACGCCTCCGGCCCATGGTAGGGCTCGGGGTAGTGCGTATACGAGACTGTCAGGTCCGGGGCGGCGAGTTCGTCGACGACGTAACGCTGATCGGCATTCCACGCCTGGATAAATTGCCGGGCAATATCTTTCATGTCGGAGGATTGAGACATGAGATTGAGGTCCGTGCCGGCCTAAAAGAAGCTCTCGCCAAGTTTGACTCGGGAGACATTCTTCAAGTGCAAGCCTTGCGGCGTGGCCTCCCGGAGAGACAAGGCGTCTTCAGGTAAACATAATATCAGGGAATCTGTCTCCAAACAAGCCTGGCGACCCACTGCGCCTCTTGATTTTGGTCTGGTAACACAAAAGACGAAGTTTAATCAAGCAAAGGTAATTGCGCGGTTACAAGGAGTCGACCGACGGTTGCTAGGGTGGAAAACAGTCGATCCCCTCCACCAGCCCCACAACGACTTCAACCGTTGGTATGACTTGTCTTGATCTCTCCTTCGTCCGTTCTCTGCTTCTCATCATGGTTGCGACGGCTCTGGCTGGGGCGACCCTCCTCCTT
>JBDGQP010000132.1:0-423 GCA_042218975.1 Salinibacter sp. | reverse complement strand
ATGTAAAGAACACTATCTGAGCCACTCCTTTTCCGGCTCACCGTCCCTGTCGGCGAGCATACCGTGGTGGCCTCATTCGTAGGATATACTTCCGTCGATACGACGCTCACCGTCCGAGCAGGCCGGACGACGACACAGAATTTTCGGCTTCGTAGCTCAATGATGCAGACCCGAGAGGTCGTTGTCGAGGGGCAACGCGGGACAATCCGCACCAACCAGACGAAAAAGTCGAGTGCGGCGATTATGGACGTGTTGGACCTGCAGACGCTCGAGCGGTATCCGGATCAGAACCTGGCGGAGTCGCTCGACCGGCTCCCCGGGGTGTTCACGCAGGCAAACCTCGGTCAGGGCATTACCGGTACCGCTGGGCGGGGGTTCAAGAACGCCTTCATTGTGGTACGGGGCATCCAGCCGGACCTCAAC
>JBDGQP010000131.1:0-23680 GCA_042218975.1 Salinibacter sp. | reverse complement strand
GCTTCTGCCAGAAGGCCGCCGCCACGGCCGCGCCGGTGTCGCCGGAGGTGGCCACCAGAATCGTAAGCGGCCGGTCGGCGTCCTCGTTGAGGCGGGCGAGGCTGTCGGCGAGAAAGCGGGCCCCTACGTCCTTGAACGCCGCCGTGGGCCCATGGAAGAGCTCGAGCACGCTCGTGCGGCGCCCCACCTCGCGGAGCGGGACCGGAAAGCCATACGTTGCCTCGCAGACGGCGGGGAGGTCCGCGGCGAGCGGGTCGTCCGCGGCGAAGGGGCGCAGCAGCCGCTCGGCCACGGCCTCAATCGTGTCGCATCCCTCGAACGCCTCGGGCCCAAGGTCCGGAAAGCGCTCGGGGACGTAGAGGCCGCCGTCAGGGGCGAGCCCGTCCTGCAGGGCCGTCGAGAGGGACACGCGGTGGTCCGGCGTCCGGGTGCTCACATACTGCATCGGCATGGGGTCATTGGAACGCAGAGGAGCGGGCGCCCTCCTCGGGACCGCCCGCCACGACCGACGGCGGCCCCCGAGGCCGGAACCGGTTGCCACGAGGGGAGATCGTGTACAGCGCTAGGAACTCGTCTCGCCGACGTAGGCGATCCGCCAGATGGTGCCCCCCTCGTCGTCGGCGACGTAGAGGCCGCCGTCCGGTCCCACGGCGAGGCCCGTCGGTCGGTGCTCGGCGTTGCCCGGACTCCGGAGCGTGTCGACGCCGGCGAAGCCATCGGCGAACGCCCCGTAGTCGCCGGAGGGCCTGGCGCCGTCGAAGGGCGTGAACGTCACCTTGTATCCTTCCTGCGGGAGCGGCGCCCGGTTCCAGGAGCCGTGCCACGCGATGAACGCGCCGCCCTGGTATTTTGCGGGGAACTGGTCGCCGTTGTAGAAGAGCACGTCGTTCGGGGCCCAGTGTCCCGGAAAAGCCTGAATGGGGTCCTCGAACGTCCCGCAGCGGCCGACCGTCTCTCGGTCGCCTCCGTACTCCGGGTTCAACAGTTTCTGCTCCGTCCTCCAGTTGTAGTAGCAGTAGGGCCAACCGAAGTTGTCTCCCTGGTCGACCTTGAAGAACTCCTCGGCGGGGAGCTCGGCACTCTCCTTCTGCGTGAAGAGGTCGGGGAAGAACGCGTGGAACTGATCCCGTCCGTGCTGGGCCGCATACAGGTTGTTCTGCGCGTTATTCCACGTGAGGGCCACCGCGTTCCGAATGCCCGAGGCGTAGCGGGCGCCCGGGGTGTGGGTCTGGCCCAGTTCGGTGGCGCTGTACCGCCAGATCCCGGCGTGCTCCTTCAGAAGCGGGCACGGGTCCTGTCCGGGCGAGCCCTTCGTGCGGGTCTGCTTCATGCACGCGTTCGAAGGCGCGCCGACGTTAACGTAGAGGTTGCCGTGGTCGTCGAAGTCGAACGGCTTGACGGCGTGCTGGTCCTGCGCCGGGAAGCCCGAGACGACGGTTTCCCGGCTGCCCGACGGGACGAGCTCGCCGGGGGGCCGCTCGTACCGCCAGATCGAGGTGTCCGGCGCAAAGTAGAGGTGGCCGTCGCGGAGCCCGATGCCGGTCCCGCCGCTCCCGGCGAAGAACGCCGTCCGGTCGGCCTTGTAGTCGCCGTCGGTGTCGCGGAGGGCCGCGACCCCGCCCCCGTTCCGCATCTCGCGGAGCGCCGCGTACACGTCGCCGTTGGGGGCCACGGCGAGGTGACGGGGCTGCCCGAGGCTGTCGGCCACGACGGTCGCGCAGAAGCCGTCGGGCAGCGTGAGTCCGCCGTCATCCGGATCACAGACGGAGGCCGTCCCGGACGTGGCGTCGCTCCCTCCGCCGCCGCACCCGACGAGCAAAACGCCCGCCGCCATGCTCAGGAGCAGAACGCTTCTCATCGATCGCAGAGGGGACCAGGGCAAAGACAGGCTGAGACAGGTCATGACAGGCGAGTTCATTGGGAAGACTTGCACGGACGAGCGCGGTTGGCCCCACGAGGCCAACCGGTACGTCCACGTCTCGAAAAAGAGCATGTCCTCCACAAGAAAAGCGACCGTTGCCACAGGGGCAAGGGCCGCTTTTCTCAAGGTCAGAATGTGTGGGCGTCGTTATTGGCCGCCGCCCGGGCTTCCACCGCCCTGCTGGCCACCGCCCATCGACGAGCGCTGCCGCTTGGCCTCGGCCTTGATGGCCTTCTGAAGACGCTTGCCGAGCGTGGAGTCCTGCCGGGCAGAGCGCAGAATGCGCTGCACCATCTTCGGGTCCATGCCTTCGTTCTTGGCCTCCTTCTGCATGACCTGCATCGTCTTCTTCCGCATCGCCATCTGCCGTTTCCGCATCTCGCGACGGGCCTGTGCCTTCTCGGTCGAGTCCATCTGCTGCGGGTTGCCGTACTTCTTCTTCATCTCCTTGCGCATCTGCATCCGTTCCTGGCGGGTGGACATCTGCGCGGTCACGGCGATCCGGGCCACCTTCTGGATCTGCTCGTCGGAGACGTCCTCCGAAGACAACATGTTCTGGGAGTTGCCCTGCGGCATCTGGCCGAAGGCCAGCGGCGCGAAGAGCGCGAGAGCAAGGGCAAGTGTGCCGAATCGAAGCGAGGAGGTCGGGCGCGTAATCATGGTACTGAGAGTTCTAGCCGAGCGGAATATCGAAACCGAAACGTCAACCGGACCCGTCCGTCCCTACGAGTCGCCGTGAAGGAGGGCCCTTAATCTACGTCACGAAGAAAATCGGGGGAGCAGTGTTTCACCGGGCGTGAGGCTTCCCTCGAACTTTGCATCTCGGGGTTCCCCGAGTTGCGGCAAGCGAGGCGCCAAACGAAAACGGCCCTCGCCGTACGGCGAGAGCCGAAGAAGTCGGGGCAGCCGGATTTGAACCGGCGACCTCTTCGTCCCGAACGAAGCGCGCTACCGGGCTGCGCCATGCCCCGAGTTATCGAAATAGGCGCATATTATAGCTGTTCTCTCGCCTCAGGATCCACGCTCACGGGATCCGCTCGCCGCTGCGCCCCCCATGGTCCGGGAGTTCAACGCTTATCCACATGCCCGTTTCCGGCGAGTACGTGTGTATAACGCCTCGTCCGCTGAATTATTACCGCGGCCCGGTCGTCGTTCTCCGTTCTTCATCGGCCGAACTCCTCGTACATCGCGTCGATGCGGTCGGCGTACCGGTCGGTGATGACGCTGCGCCGGAGCTTGAGGGTCGGCGTCAGGGTGCCGTCCTCGACGGTGAACGGTTCGCTGAGCAGCCGGAAGTTGCGGATCTTCTCGTGGGCGGCGGCCTCTCGGTTGTACGTCGTAAAGGTGTCATCAAAGACGGCGTGGACGTCCTCGTGCTCGATGAGCTCCGCGTCGCTGTAGGCGGTCTCGTCGATGCCGCGGTCGCGGGCCCGCATCCGGAGGGAGTCGAAGTCCGGCACCACGAGGGCCGCGAGGAACGGCCGGTCCTCCCCCACCACGATGATCTGGTCGATCCAGGCCTGTGTCTTGAAGGTTTCCTCGATCGGTCCCGGATAGATGTTCTTCCCGCCCCGGGAGACGATCATGTGCTTGATGCGGTCGGTAATCCGGAGGTAGCCCTCGTCGAACCGGCCCACGTCGCCGGTGTGGTACCAGCCATCCGGGTCGAAGGCCGCCCGCGTTTCCTCGGGCTGGTTCCAGTAGCCCTGCATCACGTTGGGGCCCTTCACCAGGATCTCGCCCTCCTCCGTGGTCGGGCGGGTGGGGTAGTCGTTGCCGTTCACCTCGGCGATCCGCGACTCGTCGTCCAGCGACTGGATGGCCACCGACACGCCCGGCAGCACGTGGCCCACGGTGCCGTAGCGCGGGGCATCAAGGGGGTTGACGGCGATCACCGGCGCGGTCTCCGTGAGGCCGTAGCCCTCGATGATGGTGATTCCGGCCGCCTGGAAGAAGGTGCCAATCTCTTTCGGGAGCGCGGCCCCGCCGGACACGGCGAAGCGCAGGTTGCCCCCGAGCTTTTCGTGGAGGGTCGAGAAGACGAGTCGGTGGGCGAGGGCCTTTTGGGCCCGGAGCCAGGGGCCGGGGCCGCCGCCCTCTCCCTGCCGGGCCGCGGCGACCTTCTCGCCGGTCCGCACGGCCCACTCGAAAATCGCCTGCTGGACCGCCCCCCCCTCGCCGACGTTCTTCGACACGCGGTTGTACACCTTCTCGAACATCCGCGGCACCGAAATCATGATGGTGGGCTGCACCTCCTTCAGGTTGCTGCTCACCGCCTCGACGCTCTCGGCGTAGCTGATGGTGGCCCCGGCGGCGAGCACGGCGGTGTGGCCGGCCGTCCGCTCGAAGGCGTGTGAGAGGGGTAGAAACGAAAGGTGGTGGTCCTCCTCGCCGAACGGCACGCGCTGGAGGGCCGCCTTCACGTTCGAGCAGAAGTTGCGGTTCGTGAGGACGACGCCCTTGGGCCGGCCCGTGGTGCCGCTGGTGTAGATGAGGGCGCTCGGGTCCTCCGGCGTGATCTCGTCGGCGATCGACGTGAGGGCCTCCTCGTTCTCGGTCCAGGAGTCGCGCCCCGCCGCCAGCGCGTCGCTCCAGTGCGTCATGTAGGCCGGCGGGTCGTCCGGCAGGTCGTCCATGACGATGACCGTCTCGAGGGCCGGGCACTCGTCGACGATCTCCTGGATCTTCTTGCGCTGCACGGGGACCGACACCACGCAGGCGGTGGCCCCGGCGTCGCGCAGGATGTACGCGACCTTCGAGGGGGGGAGCGAGGTGTAGATGGAGACGTTCACGCCCCCTACGAGTTGGGTCCCGAAATCCGTCACCGCCCACTCCGGGCGGTTCTCGGAGAGCAGCGCCACGCGGTCGCCCTTCCGCACGCCGCTCTCGTGGAGAAAGCCGCCGAGGGCGTGCACACGGTCCTCAAACTGCTCCCACGTGATGTCGTGCCACCCCTCGCCCCGTTCCTTGTGCCGCAGCACCGTCCGGTCCCGCCCCCGGTAGCGATCGCAAAGGCGGCGGAACAGCTGCGGAACGGTGTCGAAGTCGACCTGGGCGGGCATGGGGCAGAGGCCGGATCAGGAAAAAGGGGCCGTGGCGATCTGCCACGCGGATCTACCGACGAACCCGGGGGCTGTTTCTGTCCCGGCAGGGCGACCAGCCGGGACCGGCGGCGCGTGGGGCCGGCCTACGCGCGAGTCCCAACCGCGTCGGCGACCGACACGTGCCCGTCGTCCCGAAGCCGTTCGACGAGCCCCTTCTTGATACGCTTGATGAGGCCGGGGCCCTCGTAGACGAGTGCCGTGTAGAGCTGGACGAGCGAGGCCCCCGCCCGAATCTTGGCGTAGGCCGTGTCGGCGTCCCGCACCCCCCCGACGCCGATGATGGGCGTATCGCCGTCGGTGATGCGGTAGAGGTACCGCACCAGGCAGGTGGCCCGCTCGGTGAGGGGCGGGCCGCTGATGCCCCCGTCGCCCATCGCCTCCAGCTCCCGGTTCGGCGTCCGCAGGCCGGCCCGGTCCGCGGCCGTGTTCGAGGCGATGAACCCGTGCACGCCGTGGGACTGGGCCACCGCGACGATGTCCTCGAGTCGGGTGTCGAAGACGACACGCTCGCTGACCGGGGGGCTGAGCTTGATCAAAACCGGCACCTCCAGCCCCGGGGCCTTCTGCTCCGAAAAGATGGTGTCGAGCAGGTCGTCGAGGGCGCGCGGCTCCTCGAACGTCCGCCCGTCCTCGGTATTCGGGCAGGAGACGTTGAGGGTCACGTAGCTGGCCTGCGGGGCGAGGAGGCGGAAGCTCTCACGGAAGTCCTCGAGCGCGGCCTCCCCCATCACACCCGGGTCGTGCGTCTTCGCGAGATTGATGCCCAGGGGTCGCGTCCGGTCGTTGCGCCCCTCCTCAAGCCGCTCGGCCATCGTGGCCGCCCCGTCGTTGTTGAGGCCCAGCCGGTTGAGGAGCGCCTGATCGTCGGGCAGCCGGAAGGCACGAGGCTTCGGGTTGCCGTCGGCCGCCACCGCGCTCACGGAGCCAACCTCGACGAACCCGAAGCCGATCGCCTCCCAGAACGGGACGAGCCGCGCGTTCTTGTCGAACCCTGCCGCGAGGCCGACGGGATTGGGAAAGGTCTCCCCCCACAGTCGCTGCTTGAGGCGCTCGTCTTCGTAGCCGTACTGCGGCTCGACGAGCGAGGGCGCGACGGTCTGCACCAGTTCGGCCGCCCGGAGACTCATCTTGTGGGCCCGTTCGGCGTCGAGCCGAAACAGCAGGGGGCGTATGAAGCTGTACATGCGCGTCGGGAGCGTGTCGACCAGGGAATGACGTCGGTGTAGAGAATGCTGCGTACCACGTTGGACCCGGACGCGGGGCGTTTCGTTTCTCCCGGCGCACCACTGTTCTGAATTCCCCCGACGGCGGTTTCATGTCCTGTGCCGTGTACCATGTCGATGCCTTCACCAGCACTGCGTTCGCCGGAAATCCGGCCGCGGTGTGTCTCCTGTCCGCGGCCCGCGAGGACGCCTGGCTTCGGGCCGTCGCCGCGGAGATGAACCTGTCGGAGACGGCCTTCCTCCGGCCCCACCCCGACGGCGGGCATCGGCTGCGCTGGTTTACCCCCACCCACGAGGTCGACCTCTGCGGCCACGCGACGCTCGCAGCGGCCCACGTGCTCTGGACGGAGGGCCTGCTTGCGCCGGAGACCTCCGCCCGGTTCCGTACGGCAAGCGGCGTCCTGACGGCCACCCGCGAGGGAGACTGGATCACGATGGACTTTCCGGCCGATGCCCCGCGTCCGGTGGACCCGCCGGCCTCGCTCCTCGACGCCCTCGGCGCGACGGACCCGGTGTACACCGGCCGGAGCGACCGGGATTGCTTCGTCCATCTCCCCTCGGCGGGGGCGGTGCGCGCCCTCGACCCGTCCTTCCCGGCGCTCGCGGCCCTCGACGCACGGGGCGTGGTCGCCACGGCGGCCGCCGAGCGCGAGAACGCCGATTTCGTATCCCGCTTCTTCGCCCCCGGCGTGGGCGTCCCCGAGGATCCGGTGACGGGCTCGGCCCACTGCGCGCTGGGGCCGTACTGGGCCGATCGCCTGGGACGCTCTGCGCTCACGGGCCGACAGGTGTCGGCGCGGGGCGGCACCGTGCGGGTGTCTCTCTCGTGCCCGGACGCCGATCGCGTGGACCTGTCGGGGCAGGCCACCACGGTGCTCCGGGGCCGCCTCGCGGCGTGACCGGCCGGCAGCGGGCCCCTACCAGCCCGGCCGCAGGATGAGCCCAAAGTCCCAGGGCTTCGCGCGCTGGAAGGTACGGGCGTAGAAGGCCTCGAACACGACGGCCCCGAGCAGATTGACGCGGGCCGAGATGCCCGCACTCGTCACCGGCTGGGCCGTCGTCGTCGTGCCGGACCCGCTCAGGCTCCGCCCCGCCACGTTTTCGCCCGTCCAGGCGATCCCCGCGTCCGCAAAGAGCACCAGGTCGGTGGGGACGTACTTGAAGGTGGAGAGCCCAAGCACCTCGGGCCCGAGGAGCGGCACCCGAAGCTCCGCGCTACCGACCGCCATCCGCGAGCCGTAGAGCTGTGTGATGTCGCACCGGTTGCGGATGCGGCACCGTTCCTGGTTGAGGATCGAGTTCCGACTGTATCCGCGCACGAAGCCGATCTGGTAGGGCTCCGCGATCGTCTCCCGAAGGAAAAGGTCCCCAAAATTCCCCTTGAACTGCCCGCCGTAGTTGCCGCGGTGGAGGCCCCGGACGGCAAAGGTGACGGGATCGCGGTAAAAGTAGCGGCGATAGTCGGCGAGGACCGACACAAAGTTGCGGGTCCCGACCTTCGGGGTCACTTGGAAGCGGTAGCGCCCGCCCTGAAGCGGCGACGTGAGGCCCGAGTTCGAGAAGTCGCCCACGTAGGCAAGGCCTACCTGACCGAAGTAGAGCGGATCCGGAAGCCCCCCGAGCCCACTTACGGCCCCCGGGTCAATCTCCCGGCCGAACTGGTTGCGGACCGTGACCCCGAACCCGTACCGTGTCCCCCCGGCGCTGAGCTCGAATCGATTGCGCTGGGAGATGGGGTAGCTCGCCTGTGCAACGAACTGCGACTGGTAGATCCGCTGAACGATCTGAACGAGCTGCACGCGGTTGTTTCCCAGCGGCAGAAACCCGACGCGTCCGAAGGCGGACGGGATGTGCGACACCCCGACGCCGTAGTTGAGGCGACTGCTCCGGTTGCTGTAGAAGGCCCCGCCCCCGATGTCCTTGACAGTGCCGTTGGCCTGGACGACCACATTCAGGCTCTGGTTGCCGAGGATGTCACTGAACGAGAACGCCACGCCTCCGGACACCTGCGTGCCGAAGGGGCCCCCGACGGAGGTACCCACCGACGGTGGCGAGATGCGGTCGAGGTAGAGCCGGTTGCTGGCCTTCGTCGCGTCGACGGACTTCTGTTCCGGCAGCCCCGTGAGCGGGTCCTTGAGGTAGTTACCCACGAGTCCCGTCTCGGAGGACTGTACCGGAGGCAGCACGCCCGCCATGGACTCTTCTTCCATCGGATTCTCGGGACGCACCCGCTCTCCCCTCGTCTCGTCGGGGGAAAGGGACATGATCGAGTACCCGCTGTTCGAGAACACCGTAAACATCATCCGCCCGCTCTGGCGGGCAACGGACATGGCGGGGGAGGTGGCCGTGATGCCGCTAATCCCCGTCTTGACCTCCGTGACGCGGTAGGTGGCCTGCTCCTCAAGGCTGTACCGGTAGATGTCCTTGAAGCCGTCGTGGTCGGAGATGAAGTAGAGACTCCGCCCGTCCGGGCTGTACTGGGGATTGTGCTGCATCCCCTCGGAGAAGGGCCGGAGCGTCCGGATGTCCCCCGATTCGACGTCCATCATGCCGAGGCGGTAGTTTCCGAACTCCAGCGTCTTGAAGTTGGTGCCCTCCGGTCCGCGGTCCGTCGTGAACGCGATGGTGGAGCCGTCCGGCGACCACGTCGGCTGCAGCTCGGCGTACCGGTCGTTGGTCAACTGCCGAGCCTGATCGTTCTGAAGGTCGTAGAGGTAAAGGTCGCTCACGCCGCCATCCAGTCCCGAAAAGGCAATGTAGCGGCCATTCGGCGACCAGGCAAGATTTCGAATTGCCCCCACCCCCCTTATCGCCGTTCGGGTCTGCACCTCGCCGGTCTGGACGTTGAAGGTGTTGATCTCGTTGGTGCCGTTGGCGAAGGTGACGAACGCAAAGCGCTGCCCGTCCGGCGACCACGAGCCCGCCGAATCGATGAAGCGGAGAGCATCGAAATGCGGGTTCGACCGGGTGCCCTCCAGCTGCTGCACGATCTTTCCCGTCTCCGTGTCGGCGACGAAGAGGTTGGTGTTGAAGATGTTGCGGCGCGAGATGAAGGCCACGTAGCGCCCGTCCGGGCTCACCGCCGGCGAAATGTTGAGTTGATTGTCCTCACCGGGCGTGCCGATTACGGCCGTGCCCACCGAGTCGACCGGCGTGCGTCCCGTCATCGCTGGCTGGTAGGCGTCCCGGACGCTCTGCTTCCACTCGTTCGACAGCGAGTCGGCGGTGATCCCCAGTGAGTAGACGAAGGCGGAGTCCACGCCCACCCGGCCGCTCAGCTTGTAGAGGTCCGTCACGGCGGCGTCCCCGTACTTGCCCCCGATGTACGCCATGTAGGCCTGCCCGTACCGGTAGGGAAAGTAGTCCCGCATGTTGCGGGTCATCTGCTGGATGGTGGGCAGGTCGTCCCGCAGAATGGCGTCCCGGAGCCACATGGCCGTGTGGGGGCTCCGGCTTCCAACCGACAGGTACTCGGCCATTCCCTCCACGAGCCAGAGCGGGAGGTTGCGCAGCGAAAAGCCCTTCACGTCGCCCCGCAGCGCAATGTCGTACTGGAACGAGTGGACCAGTTCGTGCCCCAGTACGTGGTCGGTCTCCTTGTAGCTTCCGGTAAGGGGCATGATGACCCGCTCCTTAACGCTCTCCGTGACGCCCCCGGTACCCTGCCCCAGTTTGCCCCGCACCGCGTTGGTCTGCTGGAAGTCGGCACTGTTGGCGTAGAAGATCAGCGGCTTCCGCCCCTTGAACTCTCGCAAGAACGTCCGGGAGTGTCGCTGGTACCACCGCTCCGCCATCCGTCCGGCGTCCGTGACGGCCTGCCGCTCCTCCGGATAGAAGTAGATGTCGAAGTTCTCGGTGCTAAACGTCTTGAAATCGAAGTCGTCGTACTGAACCTTGTTCTGCCCGAAGTACTGGGCCGATGCCGGTCCTCCGGCGACCACCCCAAGGACGAACAGGACGACGAGAAAGCGGAGCGCTCGGAGCGCGGATCGTCGCATGGCGGAGCGGGGAGTGACTCAACGGGGCTTTACGGAAACTATACTTCGAAAGGAGTTTTGTCTACCGGTTGGTGCGGGAAGAAGTTCGGCTGCTACGCCCGCTCTCCTCCAAATTCGGGGGGGATCTTCCGGCAAATGCCGTTTTGTAACCCGGTATGCACTTTGCTATAATTGAGACCCCATTTGGCGCAGACGGCGGGAGGCACGATTGCCCTGGACGAAAGCCCGTTCGTCGGGGTAGATGACCAGGAAACAAAGATTACACCGACGTTCTCATTAGATGGTGTAGGACTTGGCGGAACCTTCTTTGTCAGGGCGATGGTCCGACCGAGATGGAACGAATCCGTTTTCCCACCCACGTTCCTCGCCCAGGTCGGCCGCCTCCAGCTCCGCCCCTTCGTTAGAGACCGCTCTTCGGAGGCACGCTCGTCCCGCACCCTGTGCAACCCGCCGCCGGGCCCCCCGTTTTACGGGCGTCGATCTCGGTGTCCACCGCGCGCTCTCCTGCTCCCGTTCCGCACGTCGTCGCTCCGCCCGACCCATGGATGAATATCGGACCCGCGTCCGGATCTACGCCGGGGTTGTCCTTACCGTGTTTCTCATCCTTGGAGGCCGCCTGGCGCAGCTGCAGCTCGTCAATGGGGACGGTCACACGGCGGTCGAGGCCAACGCCGTCCGTGAACAACCCGTGCAGGCCGCCCGCGGGGCCATCTACGGCCGCGATGGTACGCTGCTGGCCGACAACCGGCCCAGCTACACCATCATGCTGACGCCCCGGTTCTTCGACCGGTCGAAGATTCCCCTGCTGGCCGACCTGTTGCGCGTGCCCGACTCGACGGTGCGGCGCAAGCTTCGGGCGGCCCGCGCCTGGAACGCATTTCGGCCGAGCCGCTCCTTCCGCGGCGTATCGTTCGAGACCTTCAGCCGCGTGCAGGAGCACCAGTACGAGCTGCCCGGCGTGTCCCACGAGGTCGAGCTCCGGCGCCGCTACCACACCGACGCCAACGCCACCCACGCCCTGGGCTACGTGCGCGAGATCGGCGAGCAGACCCTCGCCCGCCGGGCGGACGAGGGCTACCGGCCCGGTGACTACATCGGCAAGACGGGGCTGGAAAAGGCCTACGAGCCGGCCCTGCGCGGCGAGCGGGGCAGCGAGTTTGTGCTCGTGAACGTGCGGGGCACCGAAATCATGCCCTACCGCAACGGAACGCAGGACCAGCCCCCTGTGGGCGGGTACGACCTGCACCTCGCGCTCGACCATCAGGTGCAGGCCCTGGCCGAGTCGCTGTTCGTGGGCAAGCGGGGGGCCGCCGTCGCCCTCGACCCGGACAACGGCGAGATCATCTCGTTCGTGAGCAAGCCCGACTTCCCGCCGTCCATTTTTGCCCGATCGGTGAGCGACGCGGCCTGGGACAGCCTCCGCTCGGCCCCCGCTGATCCGCTCTACAACCGGGCCCTCCGAAGCGGCTTCCCGCCGGGGTCGACCTGGAAGCCGTTCATGTCGCTCGTGGCGCTGGAGACGGGCATCATCGGGCCGAACGAGCGTCTGGACTGCCCCGCGGGCTACCGCTTCGGCAACCGCGTCTTCCACAACCACGGCGGGCAGGATGAGGGGATGATTGCGGTGAAGGAGGCCATCGAGGTGTCGTGCAATACCTTCTTTTACCAGCTCATGGACAGGATGTCCCTGGACACCTGGCACAACTGGGCCAAGGAATTCGGCTTCGGCCAGAAGGCGCCCCTCGACATCGGCGGACAGGCAACCGGGCTCATCCCCGACTCCTCTTACTTCAACCGCACGTACGGACGCTGGACCGAGGGCTACCTCATCAACCTCGGCATCGGACAGGGCGACATGTCGGTGACGCCCCTCCAACTGGCCCGCTACGCCGCGGCCCTCGGCAACGGGGGCACGCTGCCGAGCCCCCACTTTGTACGTAAAATGGTGCACCCTCAGACCGGGGATGTTCGTCGGCCCCAGGTCCCGCCGCCGGAGCACATCCCGATTGACTCCGCCCACTTCGAAACGGTCCAACAGGGCATGCGCCGCGTCATGACCAACGGCACCGGCCGGTGGGTCCAGATTCCCGGCATTCCGAGCGCCGGCAAGACGGGCACCGCCCAGAACCCACACGGCGAGGACCACTCTCTCTTCATTATGTTCGCGCCGTTCGAGGACCCGGAGATCGCCGTGGCCGTCGCCATCGAGAACGCCGGATACGGGGCCACGGCCGCCGCGCCCATCGCCAGCCTCATGGCCGAGCAGTACCTGAAGGGCAAGATCGCGGATACCTGGCAGCGCCGCCACTGGATCCGGCGGCTGCGCGACTCGGTGCGGAGCGCCCCCCCGAAGGGCTTCGGCGCTCCGTCGGACACCACGACGACCTCGCCGCCCGCCCCCGACCGCGTCAACGCCGAGCCCCCCACCGACGCGGCTCCGGACACCGTCTCAACGGCCTCCGCGGCGGTGCAGCGCGACGCCGATGCGCCCCGCCCCTGACGCCCGTCTCTCCCCGTCCCGTCCGCCCATGAAGCGCTGGACCCCCACCCTGGACATCCCGACAATTCTCACGTGGCTGGCCCTCGTGGCTACGGGCCTCCTGGCCCTCTACAGCACCACCCACGGCCCGGCGGCCGAGTACTTGAGCGAGGCCGTGCGCGACAACTTCTACCGCCAGCTCATGTGGGTTGGGGTCTCGGCCGTCGGCATCGGCGTCACGCTGCTCCTGCCGGTGCGGATCCTCCGCACGCTGGCCTATCCCCTCTACGGCGTGACCGTGCTGCTACTGGTCCTCACCCTGTTTGTCGGCGTAGAGGTGCAGGGGGCGAGGGCCTGGCTCGCCCTCGGGCCGTTCCGCCTCCAGGTGTCGGAGCTGGCGAAGGTGGGCACCGTGCTTGCCGTGGCCCAGCTCCTGTCCGAGCGGCACACCCGCGCCACGAAAACCCTGAGCTACGCCCTGAAGGCCGCCGGGCTGATCGTCGTCCCGGCCCTCCTGATCGTCCTGCAGAACGACCTGGGGACGGCGCTGGTCTTCTTCGGCCTCGTGCCGATCATGCTGTTCTGGAGCGAGCTCCCGATATCGGTCATCCTGCTCCTCATCTCCCCGGCCATCGCCGGGTACCTCGCCCTCGTCTACATGCCGGCGGCGATCGGCTTCGCGGTCGTGTTTACCGCCGGCCTCTGGTGGACCACCGGCCGACGCATGATCGGGGCCCTCGCCGCCACGTTTACCGGCGGCGTCGCCGCCGTCGTCGCCTTCGTCCTCACGAAGATCCTGCAGCCCTACCAGGTCGACCGCCTGCTCTCGTTCACCAACCCCGACGCCGAGCAGTTTCGGCAGGGCGTCGGCTTCCACCTCGTGCAGTCGAAGGCCGCCGTCACGTCCGGCGGGCTCTGGGGCATGGGCTTCATGGAGGGCACTCAGACGCAGGGGGCCTACGTGCCGGAGCAGACGACCGACTTCATCTTCAGCGTCATCGCCGAGGAGTTCGGGTTCATCGGGTCGCTCGTGGTGCTGGCCCTGCTCGCGGCGCTGCTGCTGCGCCTCATCAGGCTGGGCTCGGACGTGAAGCACCCGTTCGGGAGCATCGTGGCCGCCGGCGCCGTGGGCGTGTACCTCCTGCACATCTTCGTCAACATCGGAATGGTGACCGGCATGCTGCCGGTGATCGGGCTGCCCCTGCCCTTCCTGTCGTACGGCGGCTCGGCAATGCTCGCCAACACGGCGATGCTCGCCATCGTGCTCAACACCCACATGCGGCGCGACGACCTGTCGATCTACGGGTACTGACCCGCGGCGGACGGGACCTGATCGCCGGCCCCGCGTCACGCTGCGCTCCTCTTCCCGGGCGGAGGTTGTCCGATCCGAGGCGGGCAACCGAAGATCCCCCTTCCTCCTCCGTCCGCGGCCCTACTCCGCCTCGGTGGTGAGGGCCGTGCCCGCTTTCTCCTTCAGGGCCGCAAGCCGCTCCTCGTAGGTCGCCATCTTCTCCCGCAGCTCCTCGAGGCGGGCGTACGGGTCCTCGCCCGGCTTCTGGTCGGCCCCGGTCGTGATGCCGTACAGGTAGGCGAGCTGGTTTAGCAGCTTCGGCTCCGGGTAGGACACCGGCTCCCGCTCGCTGAGGAGCGCGTTCTCGAGATCTGTCAGGCCCTGCACCACGGACGCGTGGTCACCCCCCGCCAGCTGATTCTTCATCCTCACGACCTCGGCCGCCATGCGGTGGGCCCGGCTGAGCGCGTCGCGGATCCGCAGGTTGAGCGCCTCCTGCTTTTTCAGGTCGGCCACCGTAGTCCCGTCCTTCCGCACCCGCGGGTCGATCATGAGTTCGAAGGACCGGGTCCCCACCGTGTCGCCCCCGACGATGAGCCGCGCCTGGTAGGTGCCCGGGGCCACGAGCGGGCCGTCGTCCTCGGGCTGGCCGTAGTTGGTGGTGCCCCCCGGGGCCCGGATCGTGTCGGGCACGACGGGGCCCGGGTGCTCCATCCCCCAGATGAAGCGGTGCATGCCGGCGTCCGACGGCACCTCCTTCTCCCCGCCGACGCGGGCCCTCCGCGGGTCGCGCATGCCCTGCCGCTGCTCGTAGCGGAGGCCCGCCGCCGCGCTCGAGAAGCCGCGGAGGAGGGTGCCGTCCGAGTCCAGAATCTCCAGCCGCACCTCGCCGGTGGGCGCGTCCTGGAGGTAGTAGTCGATCATCACGCCGGGCGGCGGGTACTCGGGATCGTCGGGGGCGCCGGCGCCGCCGTAGCCGCCCGGGGCATCGTACCGCATGCGGTACTGGTCGGGCACGGCGAAGAGGTGGGCGTCCGCCTCGGCGACCTGCGGGCGGGCCTGCCGGAGCGGCGCGAGGTTGTCCATGATCCAGAAGCCCCGCCCCATCGTCGAGAGGATCAGGTCCCCGCGGTGCACCTCAATGTCGGTGATGGGGGTGGTCGGCAGGTTCTGCTGGAGCGGCTGCCAGTGGGCCCCGTCGTCGAAGGAGACGTACATCCCGAACTCGGTGCCGGCGTACAGGAGACCGGGCCGCTCCGGATCCTCGCGGACGACGCGCACCGGGTGGTCGGCCGGGATGCCGTTCTTCCCGGTCGTGAGGCGGGTCCAGTTCTTTCCGTAGTCGGTGGTCTTGTAGACGTAGGGTGCGTAGTCGTCGAGCTGGAAGCGGTAGACGGCCACGTACGCCGTGCCGGGCTGGTGCGGCGAGATCTCGATGGCGTTGACCCGCCCCCACTTCGGCAGGCCCTCGGGCGTGACGTCCGTCCACTTGCCGCCGCCGTTCCGGGTCACGTGGATCAGGCCGTCGAACGACCCGGTCCAGATGACGTCGCTGTTGTGGGGCGACTCCTGGATGACGTACGTGGTGCTGAAGTACTCCTCGCCCGTGATGTCCCAGGTAATGGGCCCGCCGGGCCGCCGGTGGCCGATCTTCGCGTTGGTCGTCAGGTCTGGGCTAATCCGCTCCCAGCTCTCCCCCTCGTTCGTCGTCTTGTGCACGTACTGCGACCCGTGGTAGATGACGCTCGGGTCGTTGGGGGAGACCTCAATGGGCACGGTCCGCTGGAATCGGTACTTCAGCTCCGCGGGGTTGTGGCCGTAGATGTACTCGCCGCCGACCTCGTAATTTTCTTCCTGGCCGTCGACGCGACTGAAGCGCCCGAACCGGCCCTTGCAGTTGGCGTAGACCGTGCTGGCGTTCTCGGGGTGGGGCACCACCGGCCCGGTCTCGCAGCCGCCGATCGACTCCCACTGCGCCTCCGCCCCGGCCGGGGTGTGGCGCGTGGCCGGCAGGCTCGGGACCGCGATGGTGCTGTTGTCCTGCTGGCCGGCGTAGAGCCAGTAGGGGTGCCGGTTGTCGACGTCGACCTGGTAGAGCTCGGCGGTGGGCTGGTTCTGCTGGGTGGACCACGTCTGGCCCCCGTCGAGCGAGACGTTCGCCCCGCCGTCGTTGGACTGGATCAGGATGTCCGGGTTCTCCGGGTTGATCCACACGTCGTGGTTGTCGCCGTGGGGCGTTGGGATGCGGGTGAAGCTCTCCCCGCCGTCCGTCGACTTGAAGAAGCCCTGCTCGGCGTTCACGAAGACGCCCTCCCCGTTGGTGGGGTGCCCCGTCACGTTCGTGTAGTAGAAGGGCCGCTCCATGAGGTCGTAACGGTCGTTGACCAGGTCCCAGCTCGCCCCGCGGTCGTCGGAGCGGTAGAGGCCCTCGGCCGACGGCTTCGCCTCGACGAGTGCGTAGACCCGGTCCGGGTTGGCCGCCGAGACGCCCAGGTCCACCTTCCCGATCAGGCCCTCCGGCATCTTCTCCCCGCTCAGCACGTGAGTCCAGGTCTCCCCGCCGTCCGTGCTCTTCCAGATCCCGTCGCCGCAGGGGGCGGCGCACCCGCTCGTGATCGTCCAGGGCTTCCGGGCCCCCCGCCACGCCCCGGCGTAGAGCACGTCCGGGTTCTCCGGGTGCATCTCGATGTCGATCACCCCGACGCTGTCGGAGACGAAGAGCGCCCTCTCCCACGTCTTCCCGCCGTCGGTGGTCTTGAAGACGCCCCGCTGCTCATTTTTGCCGAAGGGGTGGCCGAGCGCGGCCACGTAGGCCACGTCCGGGTCGTCGGGGTGAATCTCGATGCCGCCGATCTGCCCGCTCTCCTCCAGGCCGAGCAGCGTCCAGCTCTCCCCGGCGTCGGTCGACTTGTAGATCCCGCGGCCGGTAATGACGTTGCTTCGGATGCCGTCGGAGCCGGTGCCGGCGTAGATCACGCTCGTGTCGGAGGGCGCCACCTGGATCGCCCCCATCGAGCCGGTCGTAAGCGACGAGCCGTCCGAGACGTTGCGCCACGTATTGCCGTAGTCGGTGGTCTTCCAGATCCCCCCGCCCACGCTGCCCATGTAGAAGGTGAACGGATGGGCCGGATGCCCCGCCACCGTCGTCACGCGCCCGCCGCGCGAGGGGCCCACCATGCGGTAGTCCAGGTCGTCGTAGAGGGCGGGATCGACCGTGGTGTTGGCGTTTTCGGATGGGGCCTGCCCGAAGGCCGACGGGGCGGCCACCAACAGGAGCGGAACCAGAAGCGCCGCAACGCTCAGGAGAAAAGACCGGCCTGGGGCGCGCCCCTCATCGGTGGCGTCCGGCCGACCATCGCTGTGCGCGGGGAAGATCGGGGTCATTGGACTGTGGGATCGAGAATCAATAGGCAGCGAGCCCCTCCAGGTCCCGCCGGGCCCCTTCCTCCCGGACGGCGCTGGAAGGCCCCGATGGGCCGGGGCTCGTAGGGCAGGAATATGGAACGAGAGGGTCTCCGTTGACAGGGTGTTCAGTTTACTCCGTCGCGGCGGGCGTGGGAACCGTCCGGACGCCGTGGTTCCGCAATTGCTGGTTGAACGACGGCACATCCGTCTCCAGGAGGGCCCGCAGGCGGCTCATGTGTCGGTCGAACTGGGGCTCCAGATCCTCGAACCGCCGCCGGGCCGAGGCCGCGGGCCCGTGGTCCGAACTGATGAGCATCAGCGCAATTCGGGCGTAGGAGGTGGTCAGTTCGGGGTGGAGGTGGGCGTGGTCTCCTCGCTTTTCGTGTTTGTACAGCTCGCCCGCGACCGAATCGATCCGGGCGTTCAGCGTGCGGGCCCGGGCCTTTATCTCCGGATCCTCGGCCTGCGCTTCGACCGTCTCCAGGGCGTCGAGGACACGGTTCGCGTCGTCGACGGCCCGCTGAATCTCGCTGATCTTGTCCCGAATCTTCAGCCCGAACCTGAAGTCCGCCCGCATGTCCTGAGCCGTAACCTCGTCCCCAAGCCGTGGGTCCTTCTTCACCTCGAAGCGGTGCGTCTCGGTCCGGTCGCCGACCGTTAGTTGGACCCGGTAGGTCCCCGGGACGGCGAGCGGGCCCCCGACGTAACCGTCGTAGGTCTGGATGCGTGCGCGCTCCTGCTCGGGGGCGGGCACCTCATGCACACCCGGGGCGATGTAGGCCCCCGGATAGCGGAGGTCCCAGTGTACACGGTGGGTCCCGGGTCCGGTCGGGAGCGTCGACTCGTCCTCCGTGGGCTGCGTGGAAAAGGTCTGGGCCACGGTGCCGCTCTCGTCCCGCACCGTGAGGGTAACCTCCTGCGACCGGTCCTCGGAGAGGTGGTAGTAGAAGATCGCCCCCTCGGGCGGGTTCTCCGCCGGGCCCGGGGCCTCGCCCATCCGCACGCGATGGGCATCGGTCGGCTCGAACAGGTGCGCGGGCTTCTGCTGGATGCTGTCCGCGATTTGCCGGAGCGGGCTCAGGTCGTCCATGATCCACAGGCTCCGTCCCTGGGTGGCCACCACGAGGTCGTTGCGCTTGACCTCCATGTCCATCACCGGCGTGACGGGCAGGTTCTGCTGCAGCGACTGCCAGTGGGCCCCGTCGTCGAAGGACACGAACAACCCGTACTCGGTGCCCGCGTAGAGCAGGCCCTCACGCTTCGGATCGACGCTGATCGACCGCACCGGGTAGTCGGCGGGAAGGCCGTTCTCTCCGCCGGTGAGCAGCGTCCAGTTCTCTCCGTAGTTGTTCGTCCTGTAGATGTAAGGCTTCATGTCGTCCATTCGGTACCGGTGGACGGCCATGTAGGCCCGGCCGGCCTCGCGGGGAGAGGGGACGATCTCGGCCACGGTGCTGTGCAGTTGCATGCCCTCCGGCGTCACGTCCTGCCAGCTCTGCCCGCCGTCCCGCGACACGTGCACGGCGCCGTCGTCGCTGCCCGCCCAGTACACGCCCTCCCGATGCGGCGACTCCTCGAAGGCGACGATGGTGCCGTAGATTTCGACGCCGGTCTGGTCGTAGGTGAGGGGCCCGCCCGGCGGCGTCTCGTGGAGGTCGCGGTGCTCCGTCCACCGGGTCAGGTCCGGACTAATCCTCGTCCAGGTCTGCCCCTCGTCGGTCGTGAGGTGGACGTACTGGGACGTGTGGTACAGGCGATCCGGATTGTGGGGCGAGAACTCGATCTGGGACGTCCACTGCCGCCGGTGCTTCAGCTCCTGGTTGGAGCGGCCGTGGTACTCCAGCGGGTAGGTCCAGATGGCCCGTTCCTGGTCTGTTTCCCGGTTCAGCCGGCTCACCCGGCCCTTGCAGCCCGAATACGTGATGTTCGGGTTCTGGGGGTCGACCGCGACGGGTCCCGTCTCGCACCCGCCCGCGTCCACCCAGTTTGACTCGCGGGCGAGCCCGTCCGTCCGGGCGCTGGGGAGGGCGAGCGTCGAGTTGTCCTGCTGGGGCGCGTAGACCCAGTATGGGAACCGATCGTCGACCGTCACCGAGTAGAACTCCGCGGTCGGCTGGTTGTGCTGCGTAGACCACGTTTTGCCGCCGTCGAGCGTGACCGTGGCGCCCCCATCGTTGCCCTGCACCCAGATGTCGGGGCGGTTCGGGTTGATCCAGAGGTCGTGGTGGTCACCGTGAGGGATGTCGATGGCCCGGAAGCTCTCACCGCCGTCCACGGAGCCGTAGAACCCCTCCCCGCTCACGTACAGCTCGTTCACGTCGTGGGGGGCGGCCGTGACGTGCATGTAGTACCAGGGCCGTGCGGTGAGATTCCGGTTTGTGTTGACCAGCGTCCAGGACCGGCCGGCGTCGTCCGACCGGTAGAGGCCCGTCGAGTCCCGGGTGGACTCCACCAGCGCGTAGAGCCGATCGGGGTCTGCGGGCGATACGGCCATTCCGATGCGCCCCACCTTCGAGGGAAGTCCCTCCGTGAGTTTCGTCCACGTCTCCCCGCTGTCCGTGCTCTTGTAGATGCCGCCCTTGTCCGCGCCGCTGAACATCGCCCACGGTTTTCGCTCGGCCTTCCAGGCGGCGGCGTAGAGGATGCGCGGGTTGTCGGGGTTCATTTTGACCTCGATGGCCCCGGTGTTGGGACTGACGTACAGCACCTTGTCCCACGTCTGGCCCCCGTCGGTGGTCTTGTAGACGCCCCGCGCCTCGTTGGGGCCAAAGATGTGGCCGAGCGCGGCGACGTAGGCCACGTCCGGGTCGTCGGGGTGCACCGCAATCTTGTGGACGTGGCCCGACTCCGGAAGCCCGAGGTAGGTCCACGTGTCCCCCCCGTCGGTGGACCGGTATACCCCGCGTCCGGGCGATACATTTCCGCGGACGCCGCCCGACCCGGTGCCGACCCAGATCACGTTCCGGTCCGACGGCGCCACCGCCACCGCCCCGATCGCGCCGGCGCGGAGCGCTCCGCCGGTGATGTTGCTCCAGTTCTCTCCGGCCGTCGTGGTCTTCCAGACCCCCCCGCCCACCGTTCCCATGTAGAAGGTGTGCGGCCGTCCGGGCACGCCGTCGACGGTCGTTACGCGTCCGCCCCGCGTGGGCCCGATCATCCGGTACGTCATGCCCTCGTACAGGGCCGGGTCGTACACGACATTCTCCTCCTGCCCACGCTCGGCCCCGGGCGTCTGGGCGGCAGTCGGGGCGGCGGCGAGGCCGAGGGCGAGAAAAAGGAAGAGGAGGGAGCGCAGCTGAGTCATGACAACGTGCCGGGTGGCAGAGGACTGTTTGCGTAGTGCGACGGCCGTTCCTCGACCGGACGACTCAGGCCTCGAGTCCAGCCGAGAACGCGTCCCGACCAGGAAATCGGAGGCATCACTCCTCATCGGTGGCGGTGTCTTCTTCGAAGGGATCGGCCGGGACGTTGCCGACCTGCGGCAGCCCCTCGGTCGTCGCCCCGTGGAGGGCGTTAAACACCAGCTTGTAGGTGGCCCGCGGCTGGCCCCGGAACTGCGGCCGGAAGCCAAACAGCACCACCGACCCGGCGCCGTGCCGCACGTTAGCCGCCGCGATCTCCCCGCCGATGTGCTCCTTCTCGCCCAGCGCCCAGCCGCTCATGAGGAGGTTGTCCTCCGCGTACCGGGCCACGACCTCCACCGGCGGGGCCGGGGCGCGCTCGATGTCCTCCCGGCCGCCCTCGCCCATGTAGTCTTGCCGCACCGGGTCGAAGGCCCGGCTTCGCTGGAAGGAGGCGGCCACGGTGTCCTGCATGCCGTAGGCGAGCGGGTGCTCGGTGTTGATGACCGTTCGGATGAGCGAGCCCGGAACGAAGAACTCGGTGTCGGACAACCCGGCCGTGACGTCCTCGACCGGCAGGCCGAACTGCTGGATGGCGTACTCGGTCGCCCCGTCGAAGGCCACGATGCGGCCGCCCTCCTGCACGTACTGCTCCAGAGCAGCGGTCCCCTCTGCTCCAACCCCCCCAACGAACTTGCTCGGCATCGTGCCCTCCGCGTGACCGTTCATGATCGCGTCGGCCGACTGGTGGGGCAGCACGATGACGTCGTACTGGGAGAGGTCCCGCGAGCGCACGTCGGCGTTGTGCAGGGTGTCGTGGGGCACCTGATACGTGTTGAACAGCCAGCGCGTCCACCCTTCGTCCATGCTCGGGTCCCACGACTTGTAGAGGCCCACCTTCAGCGCGTCCAGGGCGTGCAGGTCGGCGTTCGGCTCCTGGTCGAGCCCCGTGAACGTCAGGCCCAACTCCTGGGCCAGCGCCTCGACCTGATCGGCGGCCCCCTCGACGACGATGGTCCCGGCCGGGTGCGTCTCCCCGCCCGTGGAGAACGAGTCGCTCGCCCAGGCCACGTCCGCCCCGCCCGCGAGCAGCCGGTTGACGGCCTTGATGCTCGTGTTGGGCCGGTGGGAGAGGGCGTACCCGTAGTCGGCCGAGCCCTCGACCGTCCCCGCGGCGGGCGCGACCGAGTCGGTCACGGCCGTCGTCGGCGCGTCGAACGCCCCGTTGATCCGGTCGACGGTCACCCCCATCTGCATCGGCAGCGTCCAGCCGGCGAGGTCGTAGGGCGGGTCCGGCGGGCCGCCCGGATACTGGTAGCGGGTGGGGTACTCCTGGGGCTCCAGCAGGTCCATCACGTAGGGGCGGAACGCCTGCGCCGCCGGTACCACGAACGAGCCCGCCGGGTACGTCTCCCCGCCCGCCTCGAACGAGCCGGTGGCACGGTCGACCTCCACGCCGCCCTGCCGCAGGATGTTGACCAAGTTGTGGGCCTCGCCCGGGTGCCACTGGTCCGGCGGGATGACGAAGGCGTAGGGGTTCCCGCTCTTCCCGTCCTCGATCTCGTCCCGCCCCATCTGGTACATGTTCATCAGGAACTGCTGGGGCCGGTCGGCCGCGACGTCGAGCACCCCCATCGAGGCGGTGATCGCGTAGTTGAGGGCGTCGCGGAAGTGAGACTCCCCGCCCTTCCAGGGGTCCGGGTAGAAGAGGGCCGTACCGTCGGTCGCCTTCTGGTTGCCGATAAAGTCCGGCAGCGAGTCCGGCTCGTAGTAGCGGGGGGTGGGCGTGGCGTGGGACACCTCCGTCAGCAGCCCGATCTGGTTGTGGAAGTAGGGCACCGTCCGCATGCCCCCGTTCCAGAACATCGTGTAGGTATTGTGCGCCACCACGCCCGGCATTTCCTTCATCGCGAACCGCTGGGTCATGGCCGCACCCACCTGGTTGACGCCGGTCACCACCCCCGGGTGGATGTCGGGGTTCACCGGCCCGGAGAACGGCGGCACAAAGATACGGGACCAGTCCGGCCCGGTCTGGTGGTGGTTGAGGACGATCTGCGGGTACCACTCGTTGTAGAGAATGTCCGTCACGGCCCGCGTTTCCGGCATGTTGTTCATGAACCAGTCGCGGTTGTTGTCGTGGCCCACGTAGTGGTGGTAGAGCCACGGCGGACTGGTCGTCTCGTAGGGCGTCCCCAGCACGCGGTCGTACCAGTCCGCGACGATGTCGAGACCGTCGGGGTTCATCAGCGGCATCAGCAAGAACACCACGTTCTCCCGAATCTTCTGCATCTCGCCGCTCTCCTCGGTGGCCACGCGGTGGGCGAGCTCCGGGGCCATCTGGGCGTGGACCCGCTCGGTGGCGTGGAGGCCGGCGTCGATCCACACGACGGCCCTGCCCTCCTCCGAGAGCGACCGGGCCTTCTCTTCTCCGACGCGGGCCCGGGCGAGGGTCGCGCTGATCTCGCGCCACCGGTCGAGGGTGTCGAGGTTGTCGGCGCTGGAAATGATGAGCAGGGGCATCGAACGGCCCAGCACGGTCGTCCCGATGTCCCGCAACTGCACCCGGTCGCTGGCCTCGCTGAGCTGGCGGTAGTACGTCATCACCTGCTCGTAGTCAGCCATCTTGTAGTCGGCCCCTGGCTCAAACCCGAATACGTCCTCCGGGGCCGGGACCTGGGCCTGCGCGCCCGGCGCGGCGCACAGGCCGGCGAGGAGCGTCCCGACGAGAAGGGAGCAGAGAAGGCGGAGTCGAGCCTGGCGCATGAATCGAGGATGTAAGGGGGATCGTAGCGCAACCATCAAGGTGCCCAAAATTTGCCCAAACTTCCAACCCCCCGTCTTCAACCAGCAATCGAATCGCGGCGTCTGCAACGAGGGCCGGAGACGCCCCTGCCCTCCCGTCGGGTTGTGCCGAAAAA
>JBDGQP010000130.1:0-46293 GCA_042218975.1 Salinibacter sp. | reverse complement strand
CGACCGGATGGGCAAAGAGCGCATCATCGCCGAGACCGGCGCCGGGCAACACGGGGTCGCCACGGCGACGGCCTGTGCGAAGTTTGGGGTGGACTGTGTCGTGTACATGGGGGCCGAGGACATGGAGCGCCAGCGCCTCAACGTGGAGCGGATGGAGCTCCTGGGGGCGGAGGTGCGGGCCGTCACCACGGGCAGCCAGACCCTCAAGGAGGCCACAAACGAGGCCATCCGCGACTGGGTCTCCAATCCCGACGACACGTTCTACATCATCGGCTCGGTGGTGGGACCGCATCCCTACCCGATGATGGTGCGCAACTTCCACCGGGTGATCGGCACGGAGACGCGCGACCAGCTGCGGAATCAGACGGGGCGGGACACGCCCGATGCCATCGCTGCGTGCGTGGGCGGGGGCTCGAACGCCATCGGCATCTTCCATCCCTTCCTGAACGACCCGGAGGTGCAGCTCCACGGTACGGAGGCCGCAGGCGGGGGCCTGGACGGCGACCACGCCGCGACGCTGGTGGAGGGGAGCCCGGGGGTGCTCCACGGCGCCATGAGCTACCTCCTCCAGGACAGCGCCGGACAGGTCTCTCTCGCGCATTCTCTCTCCGCGGGCCTCGACTATCCGGGGGTCGGCCCCGAGCACGCGCATCTGCGCGACGAGGGCCGCGTCGACTACCACCCGGTGACCGACGACGAGGCGCTGGAGGGTGTCGACCTTCTCTCCCGCACCGAGGGCATTATCCCCGCCCTCGAAACAGCCCACGCGGTGGCCCTCCTGCCGGATCTGGCCCGGTCGCTCGCCGAAGAGCGCGGCGAGGAGGCCGTCATCGTCTTCAACTGCTCCGGCCGCGGGGACAAGGATATGGAAACGATCGCCAAACACCTGTAACTGCGTATGGGCGTATTGGCGTGTGGGCGAACGCTTCGCCGAACAGACGCCGACACGCCCAGACGCCCAGACGCCCCAACGCAACGATGTCTCGCCTCGACGACACATTCGAGTCCCTTCGTGCCCGCGACGAGAAGGCGATGGGACTCTTCCTCACGGACGGCTTTCCGAATCCGGACGCCACCGTGCCCCTTCTCCACGCCCTCGACCGCGGTGGGGTTGACTTCATCGAGCTGGGCATGCCCTTCAGCGACCCGCTCGCGGAGGGCCGCCCCATCCAGGAGGCCAGTGCCCGGGCCCTGTCCCACGGCGTGACGATGCAGGACACATTCCGCCGCGCAGAGGCGTTTCGCAGGGAGAGCGACACGCCGCTGCTGCTGATGGGCTACGTGAATCCCGTTCTCAAGTACGGGGTTGAGGCGTTCTGTCGGGACGCGGCGGCGGCCGGCGTCGACGGGGTCATCCTGCCGGACCTTCCCCCCGAGGAGAGTGCCGCCCTCACCGAGGCGGCGGCCAAGCAGGACCTCGACCTCGTCTTTCTGATCGCGCCCAACTCGTCGGACGACCGCGTCCGGGCGGTGGACCGCCGGGCCACTGGGTTCGTCTACGCGGTCAGCGTAACGGGCCTCACAGGCAGCGACCTCGACGGCACCCCCAGCGTCGACGCGTACCTGCAGCGGGTACGCACGCTGGTGGAACAGAACCCGCTCCTCGTCGGCTTTGGCATCAAGACCCACGAGGATGCGATGCAGCTGAGCCGCCACACGGACGGCTTCATCGTCGGGTCGGCCCTCATCAACCGCGTCGCCGACCTCTGGGACGAGGCGGACCGTTCCCGGACGGACCGGCTGGACGCGGTCGAAACGTTTGTCCGCCGGCTCAAACACGGGGCGCCGGAAGCCGCCTGATTCGCTTGTCTTTCTTCGGACCGTCCCTCACCTTCAACGCAGCACGCTCGCCCCCCACCGTTGGTGAACCACGATTTCATGGCCACTCGTCTGATTGCTGGGTGCTGGTGCGCCGCCCTTCTCGTTCTGGGCTTGCTGTCCGGGTGTGAGGGCGACTATCGCCCCCGGGCCATCGGGAAGGAGGGAGAGGTGACCGTCGTGATGGACAGCAGCCACTGGACCGGCGCGGTGGGGGAGGCCTTCCGGGAAACCGTCACCCCCTGGGTGGAAACGCTCCCCCAGCCCGAGCACTACTTCGAGATTCGCCACATGGAGCTCTCGAGCGAGCGCACCTACGAGAGCATCCAGGACCTGAAAAACGTCGTCATCGCCGCGCCGCTGAACGACTCCACCAACGAGGCGAACTTCCTCCGGCGTCGGCTGTCGGAGAAGGCCCGAACGGCCATTCGGGGGGGACAGTCGGCCGTCGTGGGCAAGCCCAACCTCTGGCGACGGAGCCAGCGCGTCTTTTTCGTCACGGCCGCGGACTCCGCCTCCCTCGCGGACGCTCTCCGCAAGCAGGGCGAGACCATCCGGTCGACCTTTAAGGAGATCACCCTCCAGCGGATGAAGCGGGAGATGTACGAGGAGGCCCGGCAGTACGCCGTTGAGGACTCCCTCATGCAGCGACACGGCTTCGCCGTCAACGTGCAGCACGACTACCGGATCGCGATCGATACCACCACGGAGTCGTCGGGCTTCGTGTGGCTCCGCCGGGTTCTGGCGAAGACCCGCCGGGAGTTCTTCGTGTACTACAAGGAGAACGCCTCCGCGAGCCGGCTGTCGCCCGACTGGATCTACAGCACACAGGATTCGCTGACCCGAAAGTACCTCCGCGGCAGCGTGGCCGGGTTCGTCCGGATCGACTACCGCCGCCCCCTCATAACCGAGCAGACGACCTTCCTGGATCGGTTCGGATACGAAACTCGGGGGCTCTGGCACATGGTCAAGGCCGGCCAGGAAGAGGGGGAATTCGTGAGCGTCGGGGGGGGTGGGCCCTTCCTCGCGTACGCCTTCTACGACCAGCCCACCGACCGCCTTTACCTGCTACACGGGTCGGTCTTCGCCCCGGGGTTCGATAAGCTTCAGTTTCTCCGCCAGATGGAGGTGATGGCGAAGACCTTCCGTACCCGCGCCTCCCAGAAGGCCCCCGACTCCGCAGCTGTTGCCGAGACGGAATGACCGGGACTGTGTCTGCCGACCGCCTGGGGCGGTTGCTGCCCCCTCTCCTTCTTTGTGCCCTGGTTGCCCTTCCGGGCCTGTCGGGCTGCTCATCGTTCTCATCGTCGTCCCCTCCCCTCCCGGATAGCACCTTCTCTCGGCTGCTGATGGAGATGCACCTCCTCTCGGCCCGGGCCAGTCGGGAAGGCCCGCTTCCCGCCGGGATTCAGGACTCGATCCTTCGCCGCTACGGCGTGCAGCCGGAGACCTTCGACGCCACGCTTCGCTACTACAGCCGCCGACCGGCTCAGTTCGACGCCCTCTACGACGGGGTCATTGATACCCTCAATGCCTTTGAGCAGCGGAGCCGGTACCGGGGGGGCGCCCCCAAGAACGTCCGGCCGCAGCAATAGCACCGGGCGGGCCCCCACTCGCAGGAACTCTGTCGGCGTCATTCGGGGCTGGCCGCTCGGCAGAACGGATGTGTAGACGGTGTTTCCCTCCGTCCCTCCGCACGTCCTCCCCCACGCCCAGGAGGCCGACGGCGGACTGACGAAGGGCCTCCCACTTCAGGATTCGGTGTCAGTCCACCACGCGGCGTCCCTCCTCGGTGAGCGCAAAGCGGCCCTCCAGCGGGGCCTCGAGGGTGAGGTAGCCCCGCTCGACAAGCCAGTTGACCAGCCCGTCGACCTCGTGTCGGGGCACGTCCGCCGTGTCGAACCAGTCGCTGCGGGGCACCTCGTCGCGGACGTGCCCGAGGATCGTTCGGAGGAGCGGCTCCTGGTCGGGGGTAACCGCGGACGGGTCGTGCCGGCCCAAACAGACGTCGCAGGCCCCGCACTGCTCCGGGCTCGCCTCCCCGAAGTAGGTCAGGAGGAAGCGGCGGCGGCACCGGACACTCCGGGCGTAGCGGAGGATATATTGGAGTCGCATTTCGGCCCGTTTGCGGGCCCGCTGCACGCCCTGATCCTCGATCGGGAGCTTCTGCGCGCGGGGAAAGGCCAGCTCCACCTGCAGCGCATCGCCGGGGGGGCGCCACCGCAGGAGCCCTCGTTCCTCGAGGTAGTTGAGACCCCGGTCGAGACGAGACCGCGAGAGGCCGAGACGGTCGGTGGCGCGCCGCACGTCGAGGGGCCACCACTCGGAGAAGGCGTCGGCGTGCACCAGCCGAAGGAGGGTCCGAACGAAGGTGTCCAGGGCCCGGTTGTCGAGCTGGTCGGCGTAGCGACGGAGCCGGCCGGCGCCGCGCTCGAAGCGGATGAGCCCGTAGTGCGACCGGCGGGGGATGCGCCGCCAGGCCCCCTGCCGGTCGAGCAGTTCGACGGCGGTCCGCACCTTCGAGCGGGCAAAGCCGGTGATCTTCTGCACGGCGGCCCGGTCGACGACCAGGGGCCCGTCCGGCGCCGATCCGACCGGGACCTGCCCGACGTTGCAGACGGCGTCGTAGACGGACCGGACCTCCGCCGGCGTCGGGTGCGAGGACTCGATGAGGGCCTCCTGCGTGCGGGCGTCCGGCTCCCGAAAGAGCAACACCGCGTGGGCTCGCTTGCCGTCGCGCCCCGCCCGGCCGGCTTCCTGGTAGTAGGCCTCCAGGGACGAGGGGACGTCTACGTGCACGACGAACCGAACGTCCGGCTTGTCGATGCCCATCCCGAACGCGTTGGTCGCCACCATCACGCGCACCTCGTCGTCGAGCCACGCCTGCTGGCAGGCCTCCCGGGCCGCTCCGTCCATCTGGCCGTGGTAGGCCGCCGCGGAGACGCCGGCAGCGCGGAGGCGGCGCGCCCAGCGTTCGGTGGCCCGCCGCGTAGCGGCGTAGACGATGCCGCTGCCCGAGACACTCTCGGTCACGTCCCGCAGCTTGGCCCATTTCTTCTCGGTGCGGAAGACCGACCAGACGATGTTTGGCCGGTCGAAGCCGCGCACCACCTCGGCGGCCTCGGGCATCTCCAGGAGGCGCAAAATGTCCCGACGCACCGCGGGTGTGGCGGTGGCGGTGACGGCAATCGTCGGGGGCTCCCCCATCAGGGCTCGGCCCTCCGGAATCTTCAGGTAGTCGGGTCGGAAGTGGTGCCCCCACTCGCTCACGCAGTGGGCCTCGTCGACCGCCAGGAGCGACACGTCGAGCCGGCCGGCGCGGGCCCGAAAGACGTCGGTGTCCAGCCGCTCGGGGGCCATGTAGAGCAGGTCGTACCGGCCGTGCTCCGCGTCGGTCCAACGCTGCTCGACCTCGTGCTTCGGGATGGTGCTGTTAATGACGGTGGCGTCGATCCCGTGTGCGCGCAGCCCCTCGACCTGGTCCTGCATCAGGGAAATCAGCGGCGAGAGGACCAGCGCGGTGCCGTCGAGCAGGAGGGCCGGCAGCTGGTAGCACACCGACTTCCCCCCTCCCGTCGGCAGAACGCCCAGCACGTCGCGCCCCCGGAGGACCGCCTCCACGATCTTCTCCTGGCCCGGCCGAAAAGTCTCGTGTCCCCAGCGCCGGCGTAGCAGCCGCCGGGCGGCCGAGAGATCCGGAGGCGGTTCGTCGGTCATAGGCGACGGCGGGCCCATTCATCAGACGTGAACGCGGGGTCTGCGGCTTCCGCGTGGGAGCCGATTTGGCATCCGCGTCTCTGGTATGAATGCCGCCGCCGATGTATCCCGTCCAGGTGCACGGCGCCCCGGCCGCCCCGCGACGAACCACTGCCCCCCCGGGCCGGTTCATCGTGCTTGGGCTGGGCCCGGTGCCCTTCCGGCCGGGCTTTCCCTCGTCCTCGACGGTTCACTTCTCGTCAACGAGCACTCCGGCATGGCGTCTCCTCGCGTGTCGATCATCATCGTGTCGTGGAACGCGCGGTCCCTCCTTCAGAAGTGCCTCCCGTCCGTCCTCGCCACCGACTACCCGGACTTCGAAGTCATCCTCGCCGACAACGCGTCCACCGACGGCTCGGCCGCCTGGGTGGCCCGGGAGCACCCTGCCGTCAAGATCGTCCGCCACCCCGAGAACTGGCGCTTCTGCCGGGGCAACAACGCCGCCCTGCCCCACGCCACGGGGGATCTGGTCCTGTTCCTCAACAACGACGTCGAGGTCCCCCCAGGGTGGCTCCGGCCCCTGGTGGCCACCATGGCGCAGCACGAGGACGTGGGGGCCGTCCAGCCGAAACTCCTGCGGTACGACGACCGCGACCGCTTCGAGTACGCCGGCGCGGCCGGCGGCTACCTCGATCGGCTCGGGTATCCGTTCACCCGGGGCCGCCTGTTCGATACCATGGAACGGGACCGCGGCCAGTACGACGACGCCCGGGACGTCTTCTGGGCCACGGGCGCGGCCCTGCTGCTCCGTCGCGCCGTCCTCGACGAGGTCGGCCTCTTCGACGAGCGGTTCGAGATGCACATGGAGGAGATTGACCTGTGCTGGCGCCTGCAGCGCCACGGCTACCGGGTGCGCGTCGAGCCCGCGAGCGAGGTCTACCACATCGGCGGCGCCTCGCTTCCGCAGGGGTCTCCGCGGAAGACCTACTACAACTTTCGGAACAGCCTCCTGCTGCTCTACAAGAACCTGCCGCCCGCCACCTGGCGGCGCACCCTCCCGCTTCGGATGGCCTGCGACGCCGCGGCGGTCGGGCGGGCCCTGGTGGCCGGCCACGAAGGGGAGGCCGCCGCGATCGGGCGGGCCTACCGCGACGCCGTCCGGATGCGCGGGCACTACCAGCGGCCGGCCGACGACGGCCCGAGCGTGCTTCCGTCGTACCGGGGCGTGCTTCCGGTCGACTACTTCGTGCGGGGCCGCACCACGTTCGCGGCCCTTCCCCCTGGCCGTTTTCGCCCGACGGGCCCCGCTCGCTAGTCGCTCCGCCCGGACGGCTCGCCTGGGCGGTTCGCCTTCAGTTTCGCCGGAGAACCACAACCGCAACGGCGCCCAGCACCACGCTCATCCCTACGAGTGACGCCGGGGGGGGACCTCCCCGAAGAGAAGGTACGCCAGCACCGTGGCCCCCACCGGCTCCAGGAGACTGAGCAGCCCCACGACCGCGGCGGAGGTATGCTGAAGGGCAAGGTTGAACGCCCCGTGGCCCAGCACCTGCGGCCCCAGGGCCAGCGCGGCGCAGAGGCCGTAGAAGCGCCAGGAGTAGCCGAGGAGGGGCGTTCCCTGGACCCAGGCCACTACGAGCACGCACACCGCCGCGGCGGCGTAGAGCGGTGGCACGTACGCCCACCAGGAGACGCTTTGCCGCACGACGCGCCCGACCAGCAGGTAGAGGCTCACCAGCAGGGCCGCCCCGAGGGCAAGCGTGTTGCCCCAGAGGGCGCCGCGGCCCAGCGTGACGGTCCCGGCGTCGGCCCACGCGATGAGGACCGCGCCCCCCACCGCCGCGACAATGGCCGCGATCGTGCCCGGCGCCAGGCGCTCCCCGAGCACGACGTAGCCGAGCACCGCCAGGATCACGGGGCTCGAGGTCACGAACACCGACGCGCTCGCGACGGTGGTGTGGGACAGCGACTCGATCCAGAGGATGAAGTGCAGTCCCAGCACCGCCCCGCCTCCACTCACGGCGAGAAGATCGCGGCCGGAGAGGCGGCCGAGCTCCGCCCGGACCCGCGACTGGAGAAGGCCGGGCAGCAGCACGGCCGCGGCCGTGCCCGTCCGCCAGGCCGCGATGGCAACCCCGGGGACGTCCCCGGCCCACCGGACCAGAATCGGAGCAAACGCAAAGCTGAGAACCCCGAGGCTCAGGGCCCACAGCACGCGGGGCGGCCAGTGGGACATAGGCTGCAAACGGCACCCGGAGGGGGAGCGAGGGGGCGACCCGTCGCGACGGGCCGACGCGCCGGCCCTACCGGAGACGATCCATCGACTCGACGAGCTCGATGTCGTGGGTGATGCCACGTCGGGCCAGAAGAAACAGGGCGTAGGCGAGAATCGGGAGCGAGAGCACCGTGGTACGGCCCCAATCGAGGCCCTGCCCGGCGCTGAAGGTGAGCTCCGACGTGAGGTACAGTCCTCCGTACAGCACCCCCGCAAGGAGGACGGTCCCGATCTGCACCCCGACCACGACCGTACGCTGGGTCTTGCGGTTCTCGTACAGAAAAATCGCGCCGAGCGCGGCCCCCGCGGTCACGAGGATGAGGCCGATCAACGACGGGACAAACCAGGCGTACGTCGACGCGGCGGCGCTGCCCCACGGCAGTTCGAACAGCCCGAGGGCGGCCAGCGCGAGGGCCCCGAAGAAGAGATAAACGGTTTGGATCCGCTGAATCATGAACGTCAGTCGTCAACTCTGAAAGTGGCTCCGTGGCGAGGACGCAACCGAGACGATCGCGCCGGTCCTATTCCGAAACGTGGGCGGCAACGCGGTCCGAGAGCGCGTCGGCAAAGCCGGACGTGCTGGCCTCCCCGCCCACGTCCGGGGTCAGAGTGGCACCCTCTCGGTACTGGGCCTGGAGGGCCTGCTCGACGGCCGACGCGGCGGCCTCCTCCTCGAGGTGCCGGAGCATCATGACCGCCGAGAGGATGAGCGCCGTGGGGTTGGCCACGTTCTGGCCCGCAATGTCGGGGGCGCTCCCGTGGACGGCCTCAAACACAGCGGTGTCGTCGCCGATGTTGGCCCCGGCCGTAACGCCGAGCCCGCCCACCAGGCCGGCGGCGATGTCGCTGAGAATGTCGCCGAAAAGGTTGGTGCTCACAATGCAGTCGAACGCCTCGGGACGCATCACGAGCTCCATGCACAGCGCATCGATGATGTGGTCGTCGAACTCGATGCCCGGATACTCCGCGGCCACCTCCCGACCCACGTCCAGAAAGAGCCCGGAGCTCTTCTTGAGGATGTTGGCCTTGTGGGCGAGCGTCACCCGATCGCGGCCCTGGTGCCGAGCATACTCGAACGCAAACCGGACGATGCGTTCCGATCCGCGCTTCGAGACGCGAGCGATCGAGTCGGCAACCTCCAGGCGGTCGTCGTAGTGCTCAATGCCGGAGTAGAGCCCCTCCGTGTTTTCCCGCACGATAATAAGATCGGTGTCCGGGAACGGCGTCTGGATGCCCGGAAGCACCCGGCAGGGACGCAGGTTGGCGTAGAGGTCGAGGCGGTGGCGCAGTTGGACGTTGACGCTGGTAAAGCCCTGTCCGACGGGCGTCGTGACGGGCCCCTTCAGGGCAAGTCCGGTCTCGTGGAGCGAGTCGATGACGTCGGGCGGCAGGGCCGGGCGGCCGCGCTCGACGGCCGTCTGCCCGAGAATGCGGTGCCGGTCCCACTCGACCTCCACCCCACTGGCCTCAATGACCTGAACGGTGGCCTCCGTGACCTCCGGGCCAATGCCGTCGCCGGGAAGAAGTGTAATACGATGGGGCATATCCTGGACGAAAACGGGTGAGGGGCCCCGCCAAACAAAAAAGCCCTGCCGGAAAGCAGAGCTTTTTTGCGGGCGGCAAAAAGAGCGGAGGGCTACTGGTTGGGGGGATTCTCCCGATTCGAGGAGTAGTTGATCCGCAACGCCCCCGCCTCGCGGAGCTCCTGCTGGACTTGGTTGACGATTTTCATTTCGGACTCCTGGTCTACCTTCAGCGACGCGATGAGCTTCGGCTGCTGCTGAAGCTTGTTGTACATGATCGTCCGAATCGCGCTGCGGTTCTCGATGAGCGCATCGTCGATCTGGATTCGGGTCTCCCCCTGGTTCTCGCCCTTCTTGAGGGGGCCAATGTGGATCTTCGAGACCAGCCGCTTCTGTTGGATCTTCGTGAGGGCCTCGGCCTGCGGCAGCTGGGTACGGACCTTGATGTTCTGCTCCCGAAGGACGGTGGAGACCATGAAGAAGATCAGGAGCATGAAGACGATGTCCGGGAGGGACGCCGTCGTGAACTCCGGTTCGGTATCGGAGGTACTACGCTGGAAACGGGCCATGGGACGGTCGGGTCAGTCGGAAGAATGCACGGGGCGGCAGGCGACGCACAGGGGCTATCCGCCCGTGTCCGGTTCCGCGATCGAAATTTGTGCCCCGAACATATCACGAATCTTGTTGTCGTCGCCCGGATCGAGGGTATTGTAGTACTCCTGGTAGCTGCTGTAGGTCTTTTTCAGCCCCACGTCTTTCCCCCGCGGCGTCTGGTTGGTGCGGGCCATCTGATCCCAGATCTCCCGGTACGCCATCCACACCTCGTCGAGCACCTTGATGTAGGTGTTGTACGGGGTTTTGGCGTCGGTTTTGATCGAAATGACCGCCTTCTTGGGGCTGACCGCCAGGTTGGAGTTTTGACCGTAGTTGGTCACGTGCTTCTTCACCCGCTCGCGGAGGTTGTTCATGTTGGCGGGCTCCTCCTCCACGAGGAGTTCCCCCTGCGCGTTCACCAGGATCTTGAACAGGTTCCGCTCCTTGACCGGCGGCGGCTTCTGGTTGGGATCGAGCTTCGGAGGGAGCGTCATTCCGATCCCCGTGTCGACATTGATGGTCGTCGTCACAAGGAAGAAAATGAGGAGCAGGAAGGCGATGTCCGCCATTCCGGCCGTCGGGATCTGGGCCTCTTCGCGGTCTTCCCGTCGTTCGTCGAGCAATCCGGGCATAACGAAGTCACACTCTAGTGTAAACGGGGCAGCGTGGGTGAAAGGCTCCTACGTGAAGGCGCTCTCGCCGAGTTGGCGAAGACCCGTAAGGAGCATTGCGAGAATCAAAAGTCCAAACAGGATGACAAGGGTATAAATCCCGGCCTGGACCCATGTTTCCATGACGCCGCCGAGCACGGCGATGATGACGCCAGGAACGGCAATCACGCCGACTGTCAGCGGCCGTACCTTGCCGTACCAGACGCTCCGGAGGCCGGTGATGCCCATGACGAGGATGCTGAGCCCGGCCAGGCCGATTGCGGCCCAGAGGGCAACGGGGAGGATGACATTGCTCATAACGCAACACAGTTTAGCAGTGAGGGCAGAAGGGGCGACACCTCTCCCCGGTCATGCCCCGGGGAGAGGACCGAAATGCAGGAGCGGAGACCCTACTCACTCTCCCCCACAGTTTCCGGAATCGCCTTCTCTCCGGTCACGGACTCGCCGCGTTCGAGCGCGACCAGCGCGTCGACCAACTCGATCGAGGCGTCCTCCATCTCGGCCACGATCCGGTCGATTTTCGAGACCGCGTAGTTGTAGAAGAACTGAAGGATGACGGCCACGATGAGACCGAAGGCAGTCGTCAGCAGGGCGACCTTGATCCCCCCGGCCACCAGCCGCGGCGAAATGTCCCCGGCACTCTCAATGGCGTCAAATGCCTGAATCATGCCAATCACGGTGCCCAGGAAGCCGAGCATCGGGGCGACGCTGATGAACAGGGAGAGCCACACGAGGCCTCGCTCCAGAAAGCTCATCTCGATGGAGCCGTAGGAGACGACCGCCTCCTCGACGGCGTCGACGCCCTCGTCGGCGCGGAGGAGACCGGCCTGGAAGACCGAGGCAACCGGGCCGCGCTTCTTGGCGCATACGTCCTCGGCCGCCGGGATGCCGCCGTCGTCGAGAGCCTGCTTGACGCGCTGCAGGAACGCCTGCGTATTGATGTCCGCGAGGTTCAGGGAGATAATCCGCTCGAAGGAAATCGCGAGCCCGATGATGAGGCAGATGAGCACGGGCCACATCCAGGGGCCGCCCTCATTGAATCGTTCAACGAGTACGTTGATGGCCCCTCCTCCTCCAGCTTGCGGCAGGAGCAGGAGAATGTATGCGGTCAGTTTATCCAGAATCACCATAAGTGGCTAATCCTCTGTAAAGTCTGTGAGCGGGTGAAGAATCAAGGAAAGTTAGAATTCGGGGAGATCAACCCTGTAGGACAGCGAGGACGGATCGCCTTCCGCGCCGCCGTCCAGAGCGGCTTCCTTTCCGGCCGTCAGGGGGACTGAAGGCGCCTACCCCCCGAATTTCGTCGAAAGAAGGCGTGAGCGTGGGCACTCGGGAAGGCAGTGGGCGCGTCTTCCCTCTTCATACAGGACTAGTATATGCAGCCAAAAGTAGCTTGTCAACGGCCCAATCCCGTTAGCTGGAAAATCCGGGCCCCAGGGAAGGCCGGCCCCCGCGGCCCGTGACGGCGAACGGCGTCGATCGGCGCGTCCCGGAGGACCGGGCTCCCCCTCTCCGGGACCCACTCGGCAGTTCAGGACTCACTCGGCAGGGATGGGGTAGCGGGTGGCCCACGTTCGGGCCGGGCCCCAGGCCTGCCGGGCGCTCTGGACCACGGGGTCGATGCGATTCCGAATCCGAATCATCATCGACGGGCCGAAGAGCCGCCGCCCGAGATACGCCTTGATGTCGGTCTCAATGGCGGATCGGGCCGCCTCCACGGCCTCCGTCTGCCACCGGGGTGCTGACTTGGGCGACGGCGACGTACGACCCTCCACACCGGCCGACGCGGGATCCGACGGGGGCCGGACGCCGTGCTCCGCTGCGTAGCGGACAAAGGCCGGATAGGCGGTCCTCGGCAGCGAAAAGTTGGCGGCGAAGGCCTCCGGTTGGTCTCCCCAACGGCGGCGCAGGGTGTCGGTGTGGGCGTCGGCCCAGCGGCGAGCGAAGTCGCGGACGAGCCCGCGCCGGGTGACCGCTCGGCGGTAGTCGTGCTGGATCGAGTCGGCCACCAGACGGTCGGGCAGGATGCCGCCTCCCCCCAGCACCAGGCGTCCCGCGTCGGTGCGGTGGCGCAGCGAGTCCGCCACGCTCGCGGTGTCGATCTGGGTCGTGAGCGAATCCCGGGAACGCTCGCTTCGCTGAAGGAGGCGACCGGAGGGGGTGTAGAACCGGGCCACGGTCAGGCGAAGGCCGCTTCCGTCGCTCAGGTCGTACTGCCGCTGCACGAGCCCCTTCCCGAAGGTGCGCCGTCCCACGAGCAGGGCCCGGTCGTGGTCCTGCAGGGCCCCGGCCACGATTTCGCTCGCGGACGCGGAGTGCTCGTTGACCAGTACGATGACCGGGGCGTCTTGGAGAAGCCCGTCGTCTGTCGCGTACCGGGCCCCTCCGAACTCCTCGTGTCGGCTCCGTGCCTCCACGATCAGCTGCCCCTCCACCAGAAACTCGTCGGCCACCGTTTCGGCCATTCCCATGAGCCCACCGGCGTTGCCCCGAAGATCGAAGATGAGGCGGGTCATGCCCTGATCCTTGAGGGACCGCAGCGCCTGGGTTACCTCGCGGTGGGTCGTCCGGGCAAATCGGTTGAGCCGGAGGTAGCCGGTGCGGTCGGTCATCATGTAGGCGGCATCGACCGTTTCCAGGGGCACGGTGCCGCGGGTAATGGTCCGCTCCAGCAGCTCGGACCGACCGGGCCGCCGCAGGGTGACCGACACGGACGAGCCCTTCGGCCCCTTCAGGCGCCGCTGGATTTTTTGGTGCGACCAGCCGAGGGCGGGGTCGCCGGCCACCCGCACAATGCGATCTCCGGCCCGGAGCCCGGCCTCGGCGCTCGGCCCGCCGGGCAGCACCGTCGTCACCGAGATCGTATCGGTCTGGTTTGGGCCCTCGATTAGTTCGTAGCTGATGCCGATGCCCTCGAACGAGCCGCTGAAGGACTCCTCGATCTGCTTCATCCGTCCCGGCGAAATGTAAACGGAGAAGGAGTCGAGGGTCTCCATCATTCCCCGCAGTGACGAGGCGGTGAGGCTTTCCGAGGGCACCGGTTCGACGTAGGAGTTCCGGATGACCTCGTACGCAGAGCGCAGGGTCCGGAGGCCCTCCCGGTCGGTCTTGGTCGTCGATCCGTGGAACCACTGCCCCGCCAGCGCCCCGAGAAGAATGAGACCGAAGCCCGCAAGTGCGAACGTCGTGCGCTTCATGCCACCGATCGTACGTGTCTGCTGAGAGAAGGGTGGATACGGCTTTTTCGGCACGTAGTGTATATTTTCACAAACGAGGCGGGATCCCAAGGGGTGGGGATCGTGCTGATTTTCTCTCACTTTTGCCGCGGACCGGTCCGGGACGCGAACGACCGGGAATCCCTCCGCCGCCCGGCCCGTTAGGTGGCACCGATTCGTCGCCCCGCCCTCAGCCTCGCGCCCCCTCTATGAGCAACAGCTCTATGAGTAACAGCGACGTGGCCGCCGTCCTCGAACAGACCGCCGACCTGATCGAACTGACGGACGGCAACCCGCACCGGGCCCGGGCCTTCGCCCGGGCCGCCCGTACGATCGGGGACCTCGAGGACGCCGTCGAGGATCGGCTCCGGGACGGTTCGCTCACGGAGGTGAGCGGCATCGGAGACGCGATGACCGACCACGTGGCCGATATTCTGGACACCGGCACGTTTCCGCTCCACGATGAGCTCATGAACGCGATTCCGCCGGGCCTGCTCGAGGTCTTGCGGGTGAAGGGCCTCGGCACCAAGCGGACCCGGCGGCTCTGGACCGAGCTCGAGATCACCTCCCTCGACGAGCTCGAGGCGGCCGCCGAGAACGACCGCATCACCAGCCTCAATGGATTCGGCGCCAAGACGCAGCGGAACATCCTTGAGAACGTCCGGCAACTCCGCTCCTACAAGAGCCAGTGGCGTCTGCCGGACGTTCGGTCGGCGGTGGACCCTTTCCTCGACGACCTTCGTGGTCTCGACCTCGTGCAGCGCGCGGCACCGACCGGAGCGCTTCGCCGCCACGTCCCAACGCTGAGGCAGGCCACCCTCGTGGTGGCCACCGACGCCCCCGACGCCCTCCAGGCCTGGGTGGCAGATCGGGTCCCGGTCTCCAACGCCGACGAAAACGAGCACCTGGTCGCCACGCTCCCGGACGGCATCCCGCTCCACCTGCACGTCGTCCCCGCCTCCCGGTTCGGCACCGAATGGTGGCGCACCACGGGGAGCGCCGACCACCGTGCCGCCTTCGAAGCCGCCCACGGGGCCCCCGACGCCCACAGGCAGGAAGAGGACGTCTTCGCCGCGGCCGGCCTTCCCACGATCCCCCCGGAACTCCGGGAAGACCGCGGGGTGCTTGCGGCCGCCGCGGAGGGGACGCTGCCCTCCCTCCTGACGGCCGACGACCTGGCGGGGTGCCTCCACAACCACTCCACGTACAGCGACGGATCGGCCTCCCTCGCCGACATGGCCGAGGCCGCCCGCGCCCTCGGGTTTACGTACTTCGGCGTCTGCGACCACAGCCAGTCGCTCCGCATCGCGGACGGACTCTCGCCGGCGGAGGTCCGGCGGCAGCGCGACGAGGTCCAGGCCCTCAACGAATCCTACGCCCAGGACGAGGACGGCGCGTTCCGGGTCGTGCACGGCATCGAGAGCGACATCCTCGGGGACGGCACCCTCGACTACGACGACGAGGTGTTGTCCATCTTCGATTTTGTGCTTGCCAGCGTGCACACCGGCTTCAGCATGAGCGAGGCGGAAGCGACCGAGCGAGTGGTGCGGGCCGTCCAGAATCCCCACACCCGCATTCTCGGGCACCCCACGGGCCGGCTGCTCCTGGCCCGCGAGGGGTACCCCCTCGACCACGAGCGAGTCATCGAGGCGTGTGCCGAGCACGACGTGGCGATCGAGCTGAACGCCAACCCGTACCGCCTCGACCTCGACTGGCGCTGGCTCCGCGCCGCCACCGACCACGGCGTCCTCATCTCGGTGAACCCCGATGCCCACTCCCCCGACGAACTCCGGAACGTGACGTGGGGGGTCACGGTGGGTCGGAAAGGATGGCTCGAACCGTCGCAGACGCTGAACGCGAAGTCGCTCTCGGCCTTCCAGGCGTGGCTGGCCGAGCCGACCGGCGCGTAGCCCCTCCAGCCCCCTTCTCTCGACTGCCGATCGGTCGTGCGCCGCTCCCTTCTCATCGGGCTCACGGGTGCCGGAGCGCTGCTCCTCGGCGTCCTCTGGTGGACGAGCCGCTCCCCCACGGTCCCGTATCTCGATCGCCAGCCGGTGCCCGGCCTGCCGGACACGGTGACGATCCGATGGGGCCCGGAAGACGTGGCGGAGCTGGAGAGCGGCCGGCCCCTCCCGACCGTCTCGGCACTGGGCTACGTGCACGGCCGGGAACGGGCCTGGACCGCCATCCTCTGGCGCCAGACGGCCCTCGGGCAGTTGAGCCGGTGGTTCGGGCCCGGGCTCGTGCCTCTCGACCGCCACGTTCGCCGCCTGGGCCTGGCCCGACAGGCCCGGGCCGCGTACCAGCGCCTGCCGGCCCGCTCGAAGGCCTACCTGCAGGCCTACGCCCGGGGCCTGAACGCCGCCCTGCGGACCGACGCCGTCCGCCGGAACGACTCGTTTGTCCTCCTGGACGTAACCCCGGCGCCGTGGGCGCCCTGGCACGCCCTCCTGGTCGGGCGACTGATGGCCTGGCTGGCCACACCCGCGATGCACGCCCCGGCCGACGCTCCACCGGGGGTCCGCGCGTTCGCCCGCACCGACCGGCGGCTGCACCGGTGGCTCCACCTCCACGGCTGGGCACGAAGCGTCGCCTGGGCGGCGGCCTCCCCGTCCCGGAGCGACTCCACCGCCCCGGCCCTGTTCCAGCGGCACGTCCTCGGGGCCTCCGCCGCGCCCGTGCTCCAGGAAGTGCGGTGGGAACGGCCCACGGCGTCCACGACCACCTGGGCCACTCTCCCCGGGACACTTCTGTTCCCGACCGGCACGAGCGGGCGTCGCGCCTGGAGCTCTCTCCTGCGCAGCCCCGCCCGCCTGACCCGAACTCCGGTCGACTCCGCGGCCCTGCGGCACCGGTACGAGCGCATCGACCCGTCGGGCGGAGACGAGCGCCTGGTGCGCATCGAGCGGATGGGCTCCCGCCTCCTGCTCCCCCGCTCCGCCAGCGACCCACGTCGTCGGGACACGACTGCCCGGTCGGCCGCCCCGGAGACGGCGTGGGTCGTGGAGTGGCCCGGGTTTACGACCCGGACCGATCTGCCGGCCTGGCTCCGCCGCGGCGGCATCGACTCGACCGGAGTCTCCTCGTCCTCCTTCGAACTGTGGGAGGCGGACGGGCTCGAGGTTCGGCGGAACGGGCGCCGGACGGTGCTCGGGAACCCGGCGGTCGTCGAACGAGGGCCGTCCCGGGTGCTCGTGGGCCAGTCCCGATGGGCACGGTCCCAGGCCCGGGTGCTGGCCGCCCAGCTGAGGAAGGCCGACGGAGTCGATCCGGCCGCCCTGAGCGAGACCGATTCGAGCGCGTGGGCGGCCGGCCTCTTTCCCCACCTGCGCCCCACCCTGCAACAGGCGGTCGCGCCTCTCCGGGCCGTCCGCAGCGCCATCCCGTACCTCCGGAACTGGGACTTTCGGTACAGCCCCCCCAGTATCGGGGCCTTGGTCTTCGAACAGTGGATGGCCCAGTACCGGGCGGCGCTCGGCCACGTGCCGACCGTCGCGGACACAACGTCCTACTTTGCCCGGTACCGGCAGCGGCGGGCCCTGCGGCGCGCGCTCGATACCTTAACCGCTCGCCTCGGGCCCGACGTCCGACGGTGGCGCTGGGCGCAGTGGGCCTCGAATCGGCGGTACTTCCCGGTCTGGTCGGCCGACTCGCTCGTGTCGGCCTCCCTGCAGGACCTTGCCACCACGCGCTACGCCCCCCTCGTGCGCCGGGCCCGGGGTCATCCGTCGGCACTGTCGGGCGGCCCGTCGCTCGTGGACCCGCCCGCGGTGGCGCCCGCTCCCGACGGCTGGACCGGATGGATGCGACCGGGCAGCGCCATGAGGGTCCGGCGGCACCGATACGCCCCCACGGCGCCCCGGGCCCGATCCCGCCTCCAGACCGACCGTCCCCCGGTCCGGACGCTCTCCGGCGCCCGCGCCGCGGACAGCACCACACTGGTCCCGAGCCCGCCGCGATGACCGCCCCGGGGGATCCGCCTCAGGCCGATCCGCTGACGCTCACACTTTTTCGCTCCTCGATGAGCGTCTCGACCACGCCCGGGTCCGCGAGGGTCGACGTGTCGCCGAGGTCGTCGTACTCGCCCGCGGCAATCTTCCGGATGATGCGCCGCATGATCTTGCCGGAGCGGGTCTTGGGCAACGAGTCGGTGAACTGAATGTGGTCGGGCTTCGCGATGGGCCCGATCTGCGAGCGGACGTGCTGCACGAGGGCGTCGCGCAGGTCCTCGGACGGGTCGGTGCCCCGCACGAGCGTCACGTAGGCGTAGATGCCCTGCCCCTTCACCTCGTGGGGGTACCCCACGACCGCCGCCTCGGCCACGTCGTCGTGGGCGACGAGCGCGCTCTCCAGCTCCGCGGTCCCGATGCGGTGGCCGCTCACGTTGAGCACATCGTCGACGCGGCCGGTAATCCAGTAGTAGCCGTCCGCGTCGCGCCGGCAGCCGTCGCCGGTGTAGTAGTTGCCGGGATACTGCGAGAAGTAGGTGTTTTGGAAGCGCTCGTGGTTCTGGTAGACGGTCCGCATCTGGCCGGGCCAGGAGTCCTTGAGGATGAGGATGCCCTCGGCGGCCCCCTCCTGGACGGTCCCGCTCCGGTCGACGATCTCGGGCTGCACGCCGAAGAAGGGCTTCGAGGCCGCCCCCGGCTTCAGGGGCGTGGCGCCCGGCAGCGGGGTAATCATGATGCCGCCGGTCTCGGTCTGCCACCAGGTGTCGACGATCGGGCAGTCTCCGTTGCCCACGACGTTGTAGTACCAGCGCCAGGCCTCCGGGTTGATCGGCTCCCCGACCGAGCCGAGGAGCCGGAGCGAGGACCGGTCGGTTTGCTCGACGTACTCCTCGCCGTGGCGCATGAGGGCCCGGATCGCCGTCGGGGCCGTGTAGAAGATGCTGACGTCGTGCTTGTCGACCACCTCCCAGAGGCGGGACGGGTCCGGATGGGTGGGCGTCCCCTCGAAGAAGACCTGCGTCGAGCCGTTGACAAGCGGGCCGTAGACGATATAGCTGTGCCCGGTAATCCACCCGACGTCCGCCGTGCACCAGAAGACGTCGTCTTCGTGGAGGTCGAAGACGTACTCGTGCGTCATGCTGGTGTAGACGAGGTACCCGCCCGTCGTGTGCAGGACGCCCTTCGGCTTGCCGGTCGAGCCGGAGGTGTAGAGGATGAAAAGCGGGTCCTCCGCGTCCATCGGCTCAGGCTCGCACTCGGTGGAGACCGTGTCGGCCTCCTCGTGGTACCAGAGGTCCCGTCCGTCGTGCCAGTCAATGTCGCCGCCGGTGTGCTGCACGACCAGGACCGTGTCGACCCGGTCGGCCCGCTCGAGGGCCTCGTCGGCGTTGTCCTTCAGCGAGACGCGGCCCCCGCCCCGTCGGCCCTCGTCGGCCGTGATCAAGAAGTCGGACTCGCAGTCGATGATGCGGTCGGCCAGGGAGTCGGGGGAGAACCCGGCGAAGACGACCGAGTGGATGGCGCCGATGCGGGCGCAGGCGAGCATCGCGTAGGCCGCCTCCGGAATCATCGGCAGGTAGATCGTGACCCGATCCCCCTTCTCCACCCCGTGCTTCTTCAGCACGTTGGCGAAGCGGCAGACCTCCGTGTGCAGGTCGCCGTAGGTGATGTGCCGGGCCTCCTCCTCGCGGGGGTCGTCGGGTTCGAAGATGAGGGCCGTCTGGTCGGCCTTGTCGTCCAGGTGCCGGTCCACGGCGTTGTAGCAGGCGTTCGTGACCCCGCCCTCGTACCAGTTGATGTCGACGTCCCGGGGCTCGTAGGAGACGTCGCATACCGTGTCGAACGGCTCGAACCAGTCGATCCGGTCGGCCTGCTCGGCCCAGAAGGCCTCCGGCTCCTCCACGGAGCGCTCGTAGATCTCTTCGTACTCCTCCATCGACGAGATGTGGGCACGCTGGCGGAAGGCCTCGGACGGGGTGTAGACTTCGTCGCGACCGGAATACGCGGCGGTGACTTCGGCGTCCTGTTCGGGCATGGGGTCGGGGGGCAACGTTTCGGAAGAGTGCGGCGAAAGCAGCGAACAAACCGGCAGAGATTTGGCCGTTAAATTCGTTCCAAATCTAGCAAGCCCACCCGGTGAAGTCAACCCCGGAACCGGGTCCGGGACGCCGGCCCATCGGCCTGCCTGACACCAGGGAACGGCGAGGGGCCGCCCCGGACTGATCCATCACGATCCCCCTGCCGGCGTCTCGTCGAGGACGGCGCGGTGCCAGCCCCGGAGCGCGTTGCAGCAGTACAGCGCGTCGGCCGACCGGAGGTCGTCGAGGGTCAGGACCGCCTCCTCGGCCCGGGCCTCGACCTCGAGCACGTAGTCGCGGTACACCCCGTCCAGGAGGCCGCAGTCGACCGGCGGCGTCTGGAGGGCCTCGCCCCTCCGCGCAAAGATCGAACTGTAGGTTCCCTCTGTGACCTCGTCGTCCTGGTTCAGCAGAAGCGCCTCGTCGAGGCCGTTCTCCTGGGCGGCCGTCCGGGCCCGCCGGTACACCCCGCGATGGGTGGTTTTGTGGAAGAAGAAGGGGTCGGTCCGGTCGGCCCGCTCCGCGGCGACGGTGAGCCGCCAGGGGTCGTCGGTCTGCTCCTCCAGCGGGGCGGTGGTGACCGTGAGCCGCCCCCATCGGTCGAGCGTCACGCGCACCGTGAGGACCGTTCCGGGGTCGGTGCCGAGCACGGCCCGCTCCACCCGGTCGCGGAAGCGGCCCTCGTCGAAGGGGTATCCGAAGTAGTCCGCCGAGCGGGCCAGCCGCGTCGCGTGACGGTCGAGCAGGGGCAGCCGCACCCCGTCGAAGCGCATTGTCTCGATCAGTCGGTGGTCAACGTCCGGATCCTCGATCTGCGCACTCGACGCGGACGGCGTGAGAAAGCGGGTTTTGAGCTCGCACTCCTCGTACTCGGCGGCCGGCGAGGAGTCCCAGACGACGCCGCTGCCGACCCCCATCTGGCCCCGTTCTTCCTCGACGACGAGGGTCCGGATCGCCACGCTGACGTCGGCGGTCTCGGGCCCGAAGACCCCGATCGCGCCGCAGTACACCCCCCGCGGCTCGGGCTCGAGGGTGCGGATGAGCCGCATGGCGCGGCGCTTGGGGGCGCCCGTCACAGACCCACAGGGAAAGAGCGCGCGGAGCAGGTCGGCCGTCCCCCGGTCGGGGCGCAGCCGGCCCTCGACGGTGGACGTCATCTGCGTAACGCTGTCGTAGGGCTCCGTCGTGTACAGCTCGGGCACCTCCACGGAGCCGGGGGCGCAGCAGACGGAGAGGTCGTTCCGGAGCAGATCGACGATCATCAGATTCTCCGCCCGGTTCTTCGGGTCGGCCGCGAGCTGTTGCCGCAGGGCCCGGTCCTCGGCCAGGGTGCGGCCGCGCCGGATGGTGCCCTTCATGGGGCGGGTCACCACGCGGTCGCCGCGCCGCCGGAAAAAGAGCTCCGGGGAGAGGGAGAGAATTCGCCGCGGCCCCACGTTGAGGTAGGCCCCGTAGGGCACGTGCTGTCGCCGCCGCAGGCGGCGGTACAGTACGCGGGGATCGCCCGTAAGCCGGAAGCGGACGGGCGCCGTGTAGTTGACCTGGTACACGTCCCCGTCCTCGATGTGGCGCCGAATGCGCTCGACGGCCGAGACGTAGTCCGGCCGCGGAACGCTGAACGCGACGTCGTGGGCGCTCGCCTCTCCCTCAAGATCCGCGAGCCCGTGCCCAACCTCGACCGGCGCCAGCGGCGTCGGCGCGTCGTAGACGCCGAACCAGGCTGCTGGGTCGGGGTGCTCGGGCGCCGGCAGGTCGACAAACGGAAATCCCGCTTCGTAGCTGAGGTATCCGGCGGCGTACCGGCCGGCCTCCGTTTCGGTCTCAATCTCGGCCAAGAGTGCCGGGACGTCGTCGGGGGTCGACGCCGTCAGGATCCGGGACGGGGACGCAAAGCACCAGCTTCGCTGATGAGCCGCGTTGGGCGCCGCGGTGTCAAGCAGGACAGTGCCGGGGCGGGCCAGAATATGTGGGTCGAGCACGGGCGCCGGGGACGGGCAGAGGGGCAGTGCGCCGATGCACACTCACTGCGAGCGCGTTTGGTTCTCGGCCCCGTCCCGATGAGGGAGCCCTCACGCACACGGGCCGACCGATCCGGTGACACTCAGTTCAGGCAGAGGGAGCAGCGCCGCCGCTCGGGCCGGTCGTCCGGCCCCTGCACCGTGACCGACGCCTCCGCGTAGGGGGTAAGGACCGTCATCTCGTGGGACGCGTCTCCGATCTCGGCCCGGACGCGGGCCCCCGGTCCCTCCCATTCTCCCCGTCGCCACGTCTGTCGGGGGGCCTCAACGTCCAGTTGCAGGATGTCCGTCCGGATGCCCTCCACGGACGTGCTCATCTCGGTCGAGCCGGTCTCGGAGGACGAGCCCCGACCCACCGCGTAGACGACCGCAATCGTGAGGGCCGGGGTGAACCAGCAGGCGGTGAGCAGCAGAAGAACGGTCGGGGAAACGGACATGGAGTGAGCGATATGGGGGGCGGGGGACGGCACCCCACGACACCTCAAACCACGTGCCGACGCGCCCGTCCCGGTCGACGCGCGCCCTGATCCGTCGCTAGCGAAGGATCGTAAAGGGTGCTTCTTTCGCTTTTACTCACCGCGAATAATCCGCTTGGGTCATTTCGAAACAGACAGGCGCAAAGCGGCCCGGCCGGGCGGGCGGGTGCGACTCGCCTGCGGCTCGTCCGTACACGGCAGTGCGCGGCCGTCTCGACGCTCCGCCTCCCGTTCGCGGTCGGTGCGGGGGGGGGCTTATCGCTCTTCCTGAATCGGCTCTTCGCCCGTGGCGATGGGGGCGGCGAGGCAGGCGTCGGGGATGCCGAACGCGTTGACGAGCGCCTCGGCCTGCGGGCGCACCTCGTCGCAGAGGGCATTGACGGCCCCCCGAATGGCCTTGGCCTTCGTCGATTCGACGTAGCCCGCCTCCAGGTACCAGCCGAGATCGTCCTCGATGCGGGCGAGGGCAAAGAGCCGCCGGAGCCGGGCCAGCGACGCCCGCACGTCCTCGTCGTCGACCGTCTCGACGGCGGACGCAAATCGGTCGAGCACGACGCGCTCGGCCTCCGCGTGGGCGAGCTGCACGAGGTGGTCCTGCACGTCCACGAAGGCGTCGAACGGCTCCATGTCGCCCTCGATGCGGCGCTGCAGTCGCCGGCCCGCCGCGAGCAGCATGCGGTCGGCCCGGTACTGGAAGGCGGACTCGTGGAAGTCGAGGCTCCGGAGGTGCTCGGGGTCGGTCCTGCGGGTGACCACGGGGTTGAGTTCGGTCATGCGGGTGGCCACCTCGTCGGCCACGAAGCGCACCATGCCCAGCAGGTTCATGTCCCGGAACTCCCGCCGGAAGTCCGAGAGCAGGCCCTTGGCGACCTGCAGCATGAGGACGGTATTGTCGCCCTCGAACGTGGTAAAGACGTCGGTGTCCGCCTTGAGCGCGGCGAGGCGGTTGTCGGCCCGGTAGCCCTGCCCGCCGCAGGCCTCGCGGGCCTCCTGGAGCGTGTTGGTCGTGTGCCAGGTGGCGTAGGCCTTCAGCGCGTTGGCCTCGGCCTCCACCGTGTCGAGGGGATCCTCCGGGCCCTTCGCCGCGAAGCGTCGGGTCAGGTCGTCGAGCGCGAAGTGCAGGGCGTAGGTCGTCGCGAGGCGCGGCAGCAGCCGCCGCTTGTGGGTGCGATAGTCGAGGAGGGGCACCTCCGGCTCGTCCTTCGGCCCAAACTGGCGCCGGCGGTTGCCGTAGCGGACGGCGATCGTGAGCCCCGACTTGGCGGCGCTCAGGCCCGCCCGCGCCACGCTGATGCGTCCGCCCACCAGCGTGCCGAGCATCGTAAAGAACCGCTTTCCGGCGCTCGGGATGGGGCTGTCGTAGGTGCCGTCCGGCGCGACGCTCGCGAAGCGATCGAGCATGTTCTCGCGGGGAATCCGGACGTGGTCGAACCAGAGCCGGCCGTTGTCGACGCCGTTGAGGCCCATCTTTTCGCCGCAGTCCTCGATGCGGACACGGGGCTTCGGCGTGCCGTTCTCCCGGCGAATGGGCACCAGAAAGGCGTGGACGCCGTGCGCCTCGCCCTGCGTGTGGAGCTGGGCGAAGACCGTGGCGAGGCGGCCGTCCCGGGCGGCGTTCCCGATCCACTCCTTCCGGGCCCCGTCGTGGGGCGTGTCGACGACGAACTCCTCCGCCTCCGGGTCGTAGCGGGCCGTGGTCTCCAGTTCCCGGACGTTCGAGCCGTGGCTCCACTCCGTCATCGCGAAGCAGCCCGGCAGCTCCAGCGAGCCCACCCGTTCGAGGTACGCCTCGTGGTGCCGCGCCGTCCCGAGGCGGTGGATGCTGCCCCCGAACAGGCCAAACTGGACCCCAAACTTAATGACCAGGCTGAGGTCGTGGAACGCCAGGGTCTCGAAGGCGACGATGAATTTTTCCATGTTGCCGTCCCCGCCGTGGGCCTCCGGAAACCCGAGCGCCCCGAGGCCCTGCTCTGCGAGGCGGCGGCACCACTGCAGGACCTGCTGTCGGTGCGCCGCTGTGCTCGGGGCGTCGGGGTACTCGAAGACCGGATCCTGGAGGAGCGTACGGATGCGGTCGCGCAGCGCCGCGTGGCGGCCGTCCAGCACCGCCTGCATCGCCTCGACGGCGAACGGGGCCTCCGGCGAGACGGGCGCCGGCTCGGGGCGGTCGCCGAGCAGGTCGCCGATCAACTCCTCCCCGTCCACCCCCAGGGCGTGCTCGATGTCCTCCAGCGCCCGCCGCGAGGCGGCCGGCAGGGCGGCCCCGTCGCCCCCCACCGTAGCCATCGACGCGCCCAACTCCGCCAGCGAGCAGCGCGTGGTGACCGGGATCTCGTCGGCGGCCTGCTTGAGGGCCCGAATCCATCGGAAGTACTGCGTCGCCGTCGGGGGCGACTGCGGATCGAGGTAGCCGCAGATCTCCTCGCGGACCGGCGGGTCGATCCACTCCTGGGCCCGAATCTGGGAGCGCAGCGTCTCCGCCTCCGAGGGGGTAAGCACTCCGTCGGCCCAGGCAACGTAGAGAAGCGGCAGCACGGCCCGGACCTGAGCAGAGGACGTATCGAGGGGCATGGGACGGAAGGGGATGGTTAGACCGAGGGGTGGACAGACGACTCCGTGTGGACGGGCCTCCGTACGGGGCGGCCCCGCGTCGTTCCCCACTCCGCCCCATGCGGTGGGGCGTTTCTCTCACACCGACCGCATGTGGCGGGAGTGCTCCTGCACCGCCTCGACGAAGACGCGGGCGTGCTCCGGGTCGTGGTCCGGCAGCATCCCGTGGCCGAGGTTGCCGATGTGGCGGTGCGGCCCGAATCCCGCCAGCATGTGCTGCACCTCGCGGCGGAGGGCCTCCGGCGGGGCGTAGAGGGCACAGGGATCGAGGTTGCCCTGAAGCACCGCCCGGTCCCCCACGGTGTCGCGGGCCGCGCCGGGGTCCATGGTCCAGTCGAGGCTGATGACGTCGTACTCGGTGGCCGCCAGGGCCTCGAGGCCGTGGTGCACGTTCTTGGCAAAGACGACCAGGGGCACGTCGGGGTGCGCGGCCGAGACGCGCTCGGCAATTTCCTCGAGGTACGGCAGAGCGAAGGTTCGGAAGGCCTCGGGCCCGAGGAGTCCCGCCCAGGAGTCAAAAACCTGCAGCATCTGGGCCCCCGCCTCCACCTGCCCGATCAGGTACTCGGCCACCACGTCGGTGATGCGACGGAGCAGGGCCTTGCTGGCGTCGGGGTGCTGGTAGAGCCAGGCGCGGGCGTGGCGGTAGGACTTGCTCCCGCCTCCTTCGACCATGTAGGCCATTAGCGTCCAGGGCGCCCCGGCAAAGCCGATGAGCGGCACGCGCCCGTCGAGGTCATGCCGGGTCCGCGTGAGGGCGTCGAAGACGTGGCCCAGGGCGGCATCGATGTCCGGCTCGACGAGCCGATCCAGGTCGTCCGGCGTTGCCAGCGGGGCCGGGAAGGTGGGTCCTTGTCCCGACACCATCTCGACGGTCAGGCCCAGCGCCTCCGGCACGACCATGATGTCCGAGAAAATGATGGCCCCGTCCAGAGGGAAGCGCTCGACCGGCTGGATCGTCACCTCGGCGGCCAGTTCGGGCGTCTCCACAACCTCGAAGAAGTCGTGGCTCTCCCGGATCGCCTGGTACTCCGGCAGGTAGCGCCCTGCCTGGCGCATCATCCAGACGGGTGTGCGATCGGTGGCCTCGCCCCGGGCGGTGCGGAGGAGCAGATCGTTCTTCAGCGGAGGGAAGGTCGGCATGCGGCGATCGAGCTGCGAACGGGAGAATGCGGGGGCCGCCCGGCACGGGGGCATGCCCGGCGGGGCCCCGGTTGGAAATCAGTTGGCGTGCGGATGGAGGTGGGTCTGCAGGAACGCGGTCGTGCGGCTCCAGGCCCTCTTCGCCGCCTCGGCGTCGTAGCTCTCCCCCGACGGGTTGGCGAAGGCGTGCCCGGCGTCGTACATGTATACCTGGACGTTGACGCTGCGCCCGTCGAGCCGCGAGCGAAACGCCTTCCCCTGCTTCGGCGGCACAACCTGGTCCTGACGTCCAAAGTGGGCGAGGATCGGCGTCGTGAGCTGCTCCAGCACCGACGGGGTCATGGCCTCCGGCGAGCCGTAGTAGGCGACCGCCGCGTCGAAGGCGGTGGGGCGGTCGGCCACGGCCCGGAACGTCATGCCGCCGCCGAAGCACCAGCCCATCACCGCGACGCGGGGCGCCCCTTCGTCGGCCGTCAGGTGCTGGTGGGCCGCCTGCAGGTTGGCGGTGATCTGCTCGGGCGAACGGGTCGCCGCCTGCATGAGGGACTGGGCCTGCTGGGGCGTCTGGGCCGTCGAGTCGCCGTACAGGTCGACGGCCAGGGCCCGGTACCCCTTCCCGGCCAGTCGACGGGTGGCGGAGCGGATGTTGTCGTTGAGGCCCCACCACTCGTGGATCACCACAATGCCGGGCAGCCGGGCCGAACTCGGATCCCGACCGTGGGCCGACAGGACCGAATCCGGATTGGAGGGGGCCGCGAGGTAGCCGGTGAGGGCCGGTCCGTCCTCGCTCCGGCCGTAGGTCACCTCTCTGCCGTCGACCGGCGCGGCGGGCTCCCGGGCGGCGTCCGTGGCGACCGGCGTGTCGCCCTCGTGGCCCGCCGCCATCGCCTCGGCCGAGACGCCCGGCCGGTCGGCACTACACCCAGAACAAACGAGGAGGATCGTCAGCAGAGCACCGAACAGCGGGGAATTCATCGTGGAGCGTCACCGCGGCGATCAAAAGTGAAGCGAGGCGAACCGGCAGTGGCCGGGCGCAGGACGAAAAACGGGATTGATAATGCGAACTTTTCACCGTGTGGATGGTTCGGCTGCGGAGACGCTTCCTTCTCAGGGCGCTCCGGACCGTGGCTTCCTCCCCGCACTTTTCGTACTCGGCGGAGATCGGGCGAAAGACCCTCCACCTCCTTGCCCTCGTGATCCCGCTGGGCATGTGGACCATCGGGACTCCTACGGCCCTCTACGTGCTGGCCCTCGGGGCGAGCGTCGCGGTCGGGGCCGATGTCCTGCGGGCCTACTCCCCCTGGGTGAACGACTGGATTCGGGCCCTCTTCGGGCCGCTTATGCGGGACGACGAGCTCCGCGCAGTGGGAACCGGCGTCACGTTCAACGGCGCCACCTGCGTGCTGGTGGGGGCCGCGCTGCTGACGCTGATCTTTCCGCTGCGGGTCGCCGTGCCCGTACTCACCATGACGATGCTCGCCGACGCCGCGGCGGCGCTCGTGGGCCGTCGGGTGGGCCGCCATCCGTGGGGCTCCCTCTCGGCCACCGTGGAGGGCAGCGCGGCGTTCGTGGCGACCGGGCTCGGCGTGATGGCCCTCTTCCCGGCCCTGGCCTACGGGCCCGCCGCCGTCGCGGTGATCGTGGCCGCCACCGTCGAGGTCCTTCCCGTGCCCGTCAACGACAACATTCGCGTGCCGCTGGTGGCCGCTATGGTCGTGTCCGCCGGCGAGGCGCTCTTTTTCGACCAGCCCCTGCACCTCTTCGCCGGCCTCGCGGCCTAGCGGGCCTGCACCACTGAATTGACGGGGACCCCAGAATCCGCAACGGGGTCGTCCCCTGGTTCTGGGTTCGACAAGCAGGTCGGTCCGCCTGCTCACCGCGGCCCGGCGATCGGAGCGGCTTCAAAATGGTCGCCCTCGTGTGGGTCGGCGTAGTGGGGGAAGACCCCCGGCGAGGCCGCCCCCTCGCGGCCGCCCCTCGAACCCCGGCGTGCGGCCTCCGGTACAAGGAGTTCTCGCCCCTTCCCGGTCCCTCTCCCGCCTGCATGTCCAAACCCGATACCTTTCCCGCCTCCACCCTCCAGCGGATTACGGGCCTCAAGCCCCACCCGCAGCCCTCGATCATCCCCACGGATCAGCCCGTCGTTCTCATGCACGGGTTCGGGGTCGGGGCCTCCTTCCGGCGGGGCGGCCACCTCCACGAGGAAGCGATGTACCTCCGCTCCCGCGGGGTTCGGGCGGTGGCCCCCAACGTGTCCCCTTACAACACCGTGCGGGCCCGGTGCCGGACCTGGGAGACGCGCCTGGAGCGGGTCCTCGAGGAGACGCAGTCCGACCGCATCTCCGTGATCGCCCACTCGATGGGCGGGCTCGACGCCCGGCACCTCATCAGCGAGCGCGGGTGGCACGACGTCGTGGACGTTCTCGTGACCGTCGCCACGCCGCACCGCGGGTCGCCCGTGGCCTCCCTCATCCTCCAGCAGCCGAAGTCCGTCCGCAACTGGCTGGGGGACGTGGCCGACTGGCTGGGCACCCACGTCCTGGAGGACGGGTCCGCCAATGTTCGTCAGGCCCTCCGCGAGCTGACGCCGGAGTACGTGGAAAACACCTTCAACGCCGAGGTGCCCAACCACCCCGACGTCCGGTACTGGTCCTACGGCTGCCAGGCCGGCGAGGGCACCGACATCCCCGTCGACCCCATCTTTCGGTACTTCAACTCCTACTTGTTCGAGCGGGACGGCGTCAACGACGGCATGGTGAGCGTGCGGAGCGCGCGATGGGGGGAGTACCTCGGCACCATCAACGCCGACCACGCCCGCCAGGTCGGGATCGAGTCGACCCTCGCCGCCCCGTTCGACGCCAACGCGTTCTACGCTTCGATCGCCGAGCGACTGGCCGAGCACGGCTTCTGATCCCCGACCCTGCCGCCTCGTCGTCCCCGAACAACGCCCCCTGGCTCTTGTCCGGACAGCAGCGCTTTAAGCTTTTCTCCGATCCGGTGCACGGGTTCGTCTCCGTGCCCAAGAACCTCATCCTGGACCTGATCCAGACGCCGGAAGTGCAACGCCTCCGTCGCATCCGGCAGCTCGGGGTGGGCCACCTCGTCTTCCCCGGCGCCGAGCACACCCGCTTCAACCACGCCCTCGGCGCGATGGCCCTCATGCAGGACGCCCTCTCCAGCCTTTCGGAGAAGGGGACGCCCATCTCGCCGGACGAACAGACCGCCGCCCTGGCCGCCGCTCTCCTCCACGACGTCGGCCACGGGGCCTTCTCGCACACCCTGGAGCACCAGCTCATCGCGGACTTCGAGCACGAAGACATGAGCCGGGTCCTCCTCGTCGAACTCAACGAGCGGCTCGGTGGGGCCCTCGAGCGGTCGCTCGAGATCTTCGACGACACCTACGAGCGGCCGTTCTTCCACCAGCTGGTGTCGAGCCAGCTCGACATGGACCGGCTCGACTACCTGCGCCGCGACTCCTTCTACACCGGGGTGGCCGAGGGCGAGGTGGGCGTGCAGCGCCTCCTGAAAACGATGCGGGTGCAGCCGCTCGACGGCGGCCCGGACTCGGAGATCATGATCGAGGGCAAGGGCATCTACGCCGTCGAGAACTTTCTCATCTCTCGGCGGCTGATGTACTGGCAGGTATACCTCCACAAGACCGTCCTGGCCGGGGACGAGCTCCTGCGGGGCATCCTCCGCCGCGCCCGAACCCACCTCGACGGCGGGTCGGTGCCGGACTGGCTCGGGCGCGGCTCGCGGTCGCTGCTCTTTTTTCTGGAGAACGACCTGCACGCCGACCAGATCGGAGACCCGACGGTGCGGGACCACTACCTGCAGATCGACGACACCGACATCCTGTTCAGCCTCAAGCAGTGGATGCGGGGCGACGATCCGGTGCTGGCGGACCTCTGCCGCCGGTTCATCAACCGGGTCTTCTTCCGCGTCACCTTTCTCTCCCGCAAGCCGAGCGCGCCGCAGGTCGAGGCCTGGCGCCGGCAGGTGGCCGACTGGCTCGTCGCGGAGGACCTGGTCGCCCGGAGCGAGGCGGCCGACGCGGCGCGCCACTACCTGACGGTCGACGTCTCGCGCCACACCGCTTACGACAGCACCCAGGAGATGATTGGCATCCTCGACCGGGAGGGCAACAGCCGGGAGCTCTCCGAGATGGCCGACACGGCCGCCATCTCGGAGCTCACGACGTTCGTCGTCAAGCCCTACGTGTGCTACCCGAAGCCGGTGGCCATCGACGTCGACGCGGTGCCGGAGGGGTAGCCTCTCTCTTTCGCAGGACGTCCCCTTGCGAGGAAGAGGCAGCCCCATGGTCGATTGGTGCCCCCGAAAACGTTTAACGTCGAACGAGAAGAACATGCCTCTCCCACCCACCACCAGCGGTCGACAGGATTTTCGAGGCGCCATTCCCGAGCGAGGCCGTCGGGGCTCGCGCTACCGGGACCGCGCCAGGCGGCGGCGCGCCCGGCCCAGCGCCGGTGGCACGTCGTCCGGGGGCGTGAGCTCCCCCCGCAGGTTCTGCTGCACGCGGGATCGCACCGCGTCGGGCGGCAGGCCCCGCTCGAAGAGGTAGTATAGCTTCGTGAGGGCGGCCTCGGTCGTCATGTCGTACCCGCTCACCACCCCGGCGTCGGCGAGGGCCCGCCCGGGGGCGTACATGCTCAGGTCGGCGGTGCCGCGAGGCGGCTGGGGGACGGCCACGACCACCACGCCCCGGTCGGTGGCGCGCCGCAGTGTCCGCAGAAGGGCCTCGTCGTCGGACGGGGCGTTGCCCGCCCCGAAGCACTCGAGCACCATTCCCTGCACGGGCGGGGCCAGCACGTTCTCGAGGTGCTCCGCCTTCAGGCCGGGGAAGAGCCGAAAGGCCGACACCGTGGCCCCGCCCAGGGCCGTCACGTCGGGCGGGCGCGGCGGCGCCTCGGAGGGCGGCACGAGATCCCAGTCCACGTCGAGGTGGATGCCCGCGGTGCCCACCGGCGGAAAATTCGGGGAGTCGAAGGCCGAGAAGGCGTCGGCGTTGACCTTCGTCGTCCGGGGGCCGCGGTAGAGGCGGTCGTTGAAGAAGAGGTGCACCCCCGCGAGCCGGTCGGGGTACCGCCCGAGCAGCAACAGCGAGGTGAGGAGATTGCTCTGGGCGTCGGTCCGCGTCGCGGCCAACGGAAGCTGCGCCCCGGTCAGGAGGACCGGCTTGTCGAGGGGCTGCAACATGAACGAGAGCGCCGAGGCCGTGAAGGCCATCGTGTCGGTTCCGTGGACGACGAGAAAGCCGTCGTAGTCCGCGTAGTGGGTGCGGATGACCTCGGCGATCTGGAGCCAGTCTTCGGGCGTCAGGTTGGAGCTGTCGAGGAGCGGGTCGAACTCGTAGACGGTGTAGGCCGGCACGTCGTCGGCCTGGAACGGGGGCAGCGCCGCCATCTGGTCCTGCAGAAAGCCGGAGACCGGCACGTAGCCGTCCCCCGTCTCCTTCATCCCGATCGTGCCGCCGGTGTAGGCGACAAAAATGTGCGGTGTAGCGTCGGGCACGGCACGAGGCGTGGTCGGCTAGACAGAGCAGCGGGTGGGCCGTCCTCAGCCGTCGTCGAGGATGTAGATGTCCCCGAGATTCCGGGCGAGCTGGCCGTAGTCGAGCCCGTAGCCGATGACGAAGAGGTCCGGGATCTGGAACCCCACGTAGTCGAGGGTGAGGTCCGGCTCGGTGGCGTTGGGCTTGTGGAGGAGCGTGGCCACGCGCAGGGACGCCGGGTCGTGCTCCTGGAGACGATTCTTCATGAACTCCATCGAGAGGCCGGTGTCGACGATGTCCTCGACGATGAGGACGTCCCGCCCCGCCAGGTCGGCGTCGACGCTTTTGAGCTCGCGCACCTCGCCGCTTGAGACCTTCGCCGCCCCGTAGGAGGAGAGCTTGATAAAGTCGATCTCGCAGTCGGTGTCGATGGCGCGCATGAGGTCGGCGGTAAACATGAACGCGCCGTTGAGCACGCTCACCAGGATCGGCGTGGTCTCGGCGTAGTCGCGGGTAATCTGGCGCCCGATTTCGGCGACGCGGGATTGGATCCGGCCCTCGTCGAGGTAGCGGCGGAAGCGATCGCCGCGGTAGGACACCGTGGCGTCGTCGGGCTGAACGGGGGCGTCGGTCAGGTCGCGGGGGGTGGACATGAGCGGCGGGCCGGTGGTAGTGTAGGCGCGGAGAACGAGAAAGCTAGGCGGGAGCTACGTCGAATTGCAATCGTCCGAGGCTTTTTCACGTGGGCGCCAGGTCAGGCGCACCACGGTCGTCGTGTCGGGCCGGACGCGCACCCGATGGTCGAGGCGGTGGCCGACGAGCCAGGCCGGATGCTCGTCGGTACAGAGGAGACCCACGCCGGCCCGGCGGTGGGGCGGCACCCGGGCGTCGGTGAGGAGGTCGGCGACCTGCTTGTGGCCGTCGAGCCCCAGCGGGCGCATCCGGTCGCCGTCCCGCCACGTTCGCAGCACGAGGGGGTCGGCGAGCCGGTCGGCGTCCGCGTATTCGACGTTGGGCGTGCCGGTATCGAGGGAATCGGGCCGGTCCTCGAGGACGTCGACCCGAAGGGTGCCCTGCGGCACCGACACGTCGTCTTCCCACGGCACCGGCACGGGCGTCCCCATCGGATCCGGGTGCGCCTCCTCGGGGAGGAGCCGGAGGCCGTCCCGCGTCCGCCAGACCCGCCCCTGCCCCACCTCCACACGACGGCCCACCTGAGCGTCGATGAGTCCGGCAATCTCGCGCGCCACGGCCGCCGTGTGCGGGGCCTCGGGCAGGGCGCGGTCGAGGGCCGCCAGGATGAGGCGCCGGCGCCAGACCGGCGGCGCGGCGCGCAGCGCGTCGAGGCGGAGCCGCCCGCCCGCCGCGCAGTCCGCGTACGCCCGCTCCAGCCGTGCCTCCAGGGCGGGCGTGAGGGTGTGCTCCACATACTCGCGCATCAGCCCGGCGGCGCGGGCCAGGTTGGCAGATGGTTCTGAGAAATGTTTTTGCAATAACGGCATCACCTTCGTTCGCAGGACCGCCCGGTCGTAGGACGGGTCCCGGTTCGATGGATCCTCCCGCCACGGAATTCCCTCCCCCTCGGCGTAGGCCTCAATCTCGCGCCGGGAGACGTCGAGCAAGGGGCGGATCAGCGAGACGGCGGGCGCGTCCCGCATCGCCCGTCGGGGCGGCATCCCCGCCAGCCCCTCCGGCCCGGTCCCACGCAGCAGATTCAGCAGCAGCGTCTCGGCCTGGTCGTCGCGGTGGTGTCCCACCGCCACGGTGTCCACCCCGAGCGACTGCGCGTGGGCGTCCAGGGCGTCGTACCGACACTCACGGGCGGCCTCCTGCAGGGATTCGTCCCGCTCGGCGGCCCGCGCCTCGGCGTCGAGACGCACCTCCTTGAAGGGGATGTCCCGCTCCCCGCACCAGCGCCGCACCAGCGCCTCGTCGGCGTCGGCGCCCCCGCGGAGCCCGTAGTTCGCGTGGAGGACCCGCACTGCGTAGCCTAGCCGACGGAGGACCGACAGGCACACCATCGAGTCGACACCGCCGCTCGCCCCCACCAGGACCTCCGCCCCCTCGCGGAGGAGGTCGTGTTGGGCGATGAACGCGTCGACCCGGTCGGCGAAGCGGCGTCCCATGAGGTCAACAGTGCGTGAGACAGGGACCCCGACCGAGCAGTCGAGGGGTCCCCCTACGAGAAGCGCTCGGCGATCTCCTCGAGGGACCACTTGGCGAGGGTCGGGGTGCCGGTGGGGTCGGCGTACGGCATCTCGCACTCGAACAGGTCCCGCAGGAGCGAGCGGCGCTCGGCCTCCGAGAGCGGCTGCCCGCGCCGGACCGCACTCTGTTGCGCCATCGTCCGCGCGAGCCGGTCGCGCCGGTCGTCCTGGACCGCGTCCTGCTCGGACTTGTACTGCTCCAGCATCTCTTCCAGGACGCCTCCCTCGTCCCCGTCCGGCACGTCGGCGGGCACCCCGCGGACGGCCACCGTCCGCCCACTCAGACGCCCGATCTCGAACCCGAGGGCCTCCAGGGCCGGCCTGAGGTCGTCGAGCAGGTCGGCGTCGGACGGCGAGAGGTCGACGGTGTGCGGAAACAGCAGCTGCTGGGACGGTCCCTGCTCCTCTCGCAGGCGGTCCTGATTGCGCTCGTAGAGAACGCGGATGTGGGCGGCCCGCTGGTCGACGAGCATCATGCCGGTGTCGGTGGGCGTCACGATGTAGGTGTCGTGGAGCCCCCACACCGGTCGGCGATCGCGGTCCCCGTCGGGCGTGTCGTCGGGAGAGGACTCCGGGGGGCGATCCTCCTCCGGCGGGCGGTAGAGTGCGTCGGACTGCTCCCCGGGCGAGGCGTCGCTCCGGTCGTCCGACCTCGACCGGGGCCGGGGGGACGCCCGCCCGGAGGAGCTCGTGGCGGCCCCGGACGTCGACCCGCGGCCCGAATTGTCGGAGCGGCGGGGCTGGAACGAGGTTGGCGTCGGCCGGGTGCGGGAGGCGTCGTCGCTCGTTTCCGACGCTGCCGACGCCGAGGACGATTCGTCGTCGACCTGCGGCGTCGTGTGGACCCGGCCCAGCGCCCGCCGCACGGCGCTCCGCAGGAAGCCGTAGATGCCGCTCTGGTCGTCGAACTTGACCTCCGACTTCTGCGGGTGCACGTTGACGTCCACGCGCCGGGGGGCCATCGACAGGAAGAGCGCAAAGAACGGGAAGGCCCCGTCCGGCAGCAGGTCGCCGTACGCCTTCTTGACCGCGTGGCTGAGGTAGCGGTCGCGGACGTAGCGATCGTTGACGAAGAGGAACTGCTCGCCCCGCGTCTTGCGGTGAAACGAGGGCGCCCCGACAAATCCCCGGACCGTGAGGTCGCTGGAGGTGTTCTCAACCGCCACCAGCTCGTCGGCCCGCTCGTCGCCGAAGAGGCCCAGGATGCGGGTCTTGAGGGCCGCGTGCTCGTCCTCGCTCGACGCGGCGGTCAGGTCGTAGTGCTCATGCCCGTCGTGTTCGAGCCGAACGGCGATGCGGGGGTTGGCCAGCGCCAGAAACTGGGCGGTGGTGGTCAGGTGCTTCAGCTCCGTGGCCGGCGTCTTCAGAAAGTTGCGGCGGGCCGGTACGTTGAAGAAGAGGTTCCGGACGGCCACGGAGGTCCCGGGCGGCACGGCGCAGGGGCGCTGGTCGACCACCTCGCTCCCCTCCACCCGCACGAGGGTCCCCGCCTCGTCCTCGACCCGTTTGGTCTTGAGCTCGACCTGCGCGACGGCGGCGATGGAAGCGAGGGCCTCCCCGCGGAAGCCGAGCGTGCGAATCCGCTCCAGGTCGTCGACCGATTGAATCTTGCTGGTGGCGTGGCGCTCAAAGCACTGGACCGCGTCGGGCGCGCTCATGCCGCAGCCGTCGTCGATCACCTGCACGAGGGTGCTGCCGGCATCCTTGAGCAAAATCTCAATCTCGGAGGCGCCGGCGTCGATGGCGTTCTCCACGAGTTCCTTCTCCACCGAGGCCGGGCGCTGCACCACCTCCCCCGCCGCGATCTGGTTGGCGAGGCGGTCGGGCATCACGTGGATGATGCCGTCGGACGGCGCGGAATCGTCGGCCACGGCGAGGCTACGGGTCTCGTTAGAGAGCGGTGTAGAGGAAGAGCGTAAGGAGCAGGAGCCCAATCATGATGACCAGCGTGAGGGAGCTCTGGCGCTCCCGGCCCCGGCCGCGGGCCCGCATGCGGCGCTTCAGCTCCTCGCCCTCGTCCTCGTCGGGATCGTAGAACCGGGGCTTGTATTTGAAGCCCCGCGGGCCCCGACCCGAGCTAAACAGCCCCATGGCAAACAGCGCGGTGGTGAATGATGCGACGCATTTCTCCTAACTTCGGGCGCGGACGGCACGTTCCCGGATTGGGGTCAGAAGAGGCCGACCACGACCCGGAGGTACAGATAGATGAGGGGCGCCGCCACCGCCATCGCGTCGAACCGGTCGAGCACCCCGCCGTGGCCCGGCAGGAGGGCGCTCGAGTCGTCGGCCCCGGTGGACCGCTTGAGCTGACTCTCCATCAGGTCGCCGATCTGGCTGGCCCCCCCGCCGAGGAGCGTGAGGACCCCCACGTCGGGCCACGTGAGCACGTCGAGCACGGTGACGTGCAGGCCGACGGCCACGAGCCCCGCCGCCGCGAGGCCCCCCAGGGTGCCCTCCCACGTCTTGCTCGGCGAGATGGCCGGCGCCAGGGGGCGGGACCCGACCATGCGGCCGACGTAGTAGGCAAAGATGTCGGTCGCCCAGACCAGCAGGAACGTCGTCACCACGAGCCAAAAGGCCATCTCGGGGGACACCGACGGCGAGTGGGCCCTGCGGAGCAGGACGAGGGTCCCCAGTAGCCCGGTCGGGTAGATGACGCCCGCGAGCGTGGCGGTAAGGCTTGAGAGGAAGTGCTCCTGCGGCAGGAGAAAGGGCGCCAGCAGGACGAACGCGATCAGCCAAGTGGCCGCCAGCGGCCAGAGGGCGGGCCACCCAAACACCGCCACGACGAGGGCCCCGAGCACCACGCCCCCGGTGAGGTTCGGCCGGGCGCCGGTGGTGCGGGCCATGCGGTAGAGCTCGACCTGGCCGACCACGCCGATGAGGGCAACGAGGCCCGTAAAGGCAGCGCCTCCGAGATACGCCAGGCCGAGGACGACTGGGGCCGCTACGACGGCGGTGAGAATGCGTCGCAGGCTGTTGCTCACGAATGCCCTCCGGTGCGCTGAGAACGAATCCGCGTCGGGGCGGCCCTGCACTGCCCTCTCGGCCGGCCCCCCCGAGGCGAAAGCGGAGCGGTCACGAGCCCTCTTCCGAGTCGTCCTCCTCGGAGCTGTTCGGGGGTCCCATGTCGATCTGGTCCTGCCCGGAGTCGAGCTTTGATTCCTCGTCGGGGGGGCGGGCCGGCGGCGTCTCCGGATCCGCCTCGAGGGCCGCCGCCTCGAGCTCGTCGTCGTCGAGGCGCTGTTCCAGAAGCTCCACCGCCTCGTCGGCCCGGTCCGGGGGCACCATCACGTGGACGGCCGCGAGATCGCCGACGTTCAGGTTGAAGGCGTGGTCCCGCTGAGTAAGAACCACGGCCGGCACGCCGCCGTCGTCCAGGCGGTCGCGCACCAGGTCGGCCTCGTAGTCGGTGCTCGTCCGGAAGATGCTCACCCAGTCCTCGTAGGTACTCATGGCGGAACGGCGGTTTTGTGAACAGCACGGGGGCGCGGGCGGCCCGGTCACGTCGAGTCGCGGGCCTGTCGCGCAAGGGGATGCAAAACATAGAGGACGCCGCCGACAATGGCGAACCCGGCCAGGACGGCGTACCAGGGCATGGAGGCCTGCTCGATCGTCTCCAGGTCGTACGTCGGATGCGACTGGGCGTAGCGGGCGGCTAGGACGGCGAGGCCGTTGTGGGTCATGTGGACGAGGACGGCGGGCCAGAGGCTCCCGGTCCGCCAGGTCAGATAGGCCAGGTACACCCCGAGCACCGCCAGGGGCAGCAGCTGGGAGGGCCGCAGGTGGTACGCGCCGAAGATCAGGCCGGACAGAAGCACCCCGCCGACCGGGCCGGTCGCCCGCTCGAACTGTCGCTGGGCGTACCCGCGAAACAGGACCTCCTCACACAGGCCGGGGACGAGTGCCAGCATGCCGAGGTTGAACGCCACGCCCAGCCCGCTCTCCAGGACTGAACGGATCAGCTCCATCTGGGTCTGCTCGAACAGACGGACCGACTCGGGAAGGGGAAGCTCCTGGTTCAACTGGGCCAACCACTGCACCACCGGCTGCAGGCCCAGCACCCCGACCCCGGCCAGCACGAGGAGCCGGACGTCGACGGATCGAAGGCGAAGGTATCCGGAGACCCCGGTCGTGTGGAGGCGCGCCAGGAGCAGCGTCGGCAGGGCGAGCCCCAGGAGCTGGCCCGCGCTGTTGCTGATGATGAGCTCCCGGGTATAACTCGCCAGCAGCTTCTCCGGACTGCCCATGGCCTCCAGCGACGCCATCCCCCCGTCCGACAGGCCAATCTGGACGACCAGGAGCAACGGGCTCACGAACACCTGGAAGAGGATGAACGTCGCCCCCAGTGCCAGCAGCCCCATCACGAAGTGGAAGGTGGCGCTGCGCATCGACCGCCGCTCCAGCGGCCCGTCGAGCCAGACTCCGCCCCCGGGGGCCCATCGGTCGTTGAGCGTCGGGGGCTGGGGACTGGGATCCGGCTCCGTGCCGTCGGGCTGCGCGTCCATGGGTTGATTCCATTCGTTGGGGAGTGGACGGTTTGAAAGTATCGTCCCCCCTGCGGTTTATCCCTTTGCCGATTCTTCGCAGGAACATCTGGTCGGGTAGGACCGAACATACTTGTACCGTACTCCGCAATGCGCTCGTAGCTCAGTCGGACAGAGCATCGGTTTCCGGTACCGAAGGCCGGGGGTTCGAATCCTCCCGAGCGCACCGCACCCTCTGCCCTCTCCGGTAGAGGGCTTTTGTGTTGGACCCGCAGGGTGTTCGCGGGGCGGCGATCTGCCCGCGGTCGCACGCACCCAATCACCGTCGCAACACGGCCGGTGCGGGTTCTCAGGATGGACGGGCGGGTCCCTCGCACAGGACAATGAACCCGGAGCGACGATTCCAGTACCCGGGTCGTTCGGTGCCGTCCAGAACCAGCGGTACAATCGGTCCGGGGCGGTCCTGTTCGCTCCGCCTCCCCACCGGTCTCTGCACGAGGGGGACCCGCTCGCCCGAGGACTGTCCGGGTCCTGTCGGGCAGGTCCTGTCGGGAACGAGGAGGCTTAGGCAGGAGGCGCAGGGCACGTGCAAAGGCCGCGCCGGCGAGGGGGGGCAGGCCTGCCAGTCGCCACGCAGTGCGCCCGACGAGCGCGTGTGGAGCCCGAACCGTCCCTCAGTTCCTTTCCCCGGAGCTGGGGACCGGGAGGGAGTGGACGCCTCGACGGTCCTCGTGGTGCCCCTCCGAAACCAGGGACTCACTGGCGTAGCGCTCGCCCGTCCGAATCGTCTTGATGGCCGACCGAAGTTCATCGGGCCCGTCTTGCTTCAGCACGTAGGCTAGGGCGCCTCGTTCGAGGGACGTCCGGGCTTCTCTTCGGGATCCAGTGGAGGCGAGAACGATCACGTCCACGTCGGGCCGTCGACGTGACAGGGAGTACAGAAGATTCAGGCCATCCAGAGACGGAAACGGAAATCCCAGCGTCAATAGATCGGGCTCGTGCTGGTCGACCGCCGGGAAAACCTCCAATCCCGTCTGGGCTGTTGCCACCACCTCAACCGGCATCGACGCAACGGCCGATTGGACCCCGAGAGGCGTCAGTTCATGGGCATCGCCGACGACAAGAGAAGACATGACAGTTGAGAAGTTGAGAAATGCAGGAGGTTGCCGCGTGCGAGATGCTTAGCACGCGGATCAGAGTTGGAACGACCCGGGCCGACGATGGGCAGTCCAGCCGGCGCTCGACCCAGTGTCGGTGCTGAGAGCGAGCTCAATTCAACGAAGGGCCGGTCGCTCGTCTGCATCCGACGTCAACACATCTCTCTTCCGGGTTCTACCGACCCGTGAACACGCCCGCGAAGATCGTTCCGGCTTGCATGGGCACGGCCCTCGGCTCTTTCGGAACCCCCTTCAGCCCCCTCTGCACGGATCGGTAACGCTGTGATGGCAGTCAGTCCACAGCGAGTCGGTGCGAGGGCCTCCCGGGAGTCCCGATGTCCCCATGCCCGGGCCGAACGGGGACGACAGCGTTGTCGTCACAGTACCTCCAGATGCTCGACCTCGTCAAAGTTCAGGGCGACGAGTCTCTTGCCGCCATTGTTCTCGTACTGATAGAGCTCGCTTCGGTCTCTTTTGACGGTGATGGCCGATGACCGGAAGTCACGGACCATTTTTTCGGCCAGCGGGGCAGGGACGTCCTGCAAGGTGCGTGTGCGCAGCGGATGTCGAAAGAACGACTGGTCGCGTGCTGGGGTCCGAAACGTGACGACTACACTCCGGGTGGACGTGTTCATGAGCGGGATATCCGTTGTACGCGTTGGTGAAGGGGTCGGAGACGAGGGGTTGGATGCTGTGCTGCTCCCAAGCACTGGCATCCGAGGCCCTGGGAGTGATTGAAGACCACCCGGTCTCGATCATCCATGTCGCTCATACGCGCCACGATTCGTCCCCGTCCGGATGAATCGATGCGAGGCCAACGACAGTTTAGCCCGCGGCGGTCTCGGGCCGCCATCCCCCGTCAGGACGTCGGAACCCGATGTGCCGGCCGCTCAGGTCACACGGGGACGGCTCTTACCGGCTTCGTCAGTGGTGGGACGAAGATCCTCGGCGGAGTACCACAGCTGGTAGAGACCGTACAGCACGCCGGCAGCAGCGAGCCATTCGGTTCCACCGAGCGTGGCGTGCATGGCAGGCCCCTGGGGGATCGGCGCAGGACTAAGCATCAACGCGATGCCGGCGGCAATGACGGAGTACAAGCATAGAGAGAAGGCAGTGCACTGCTCCCACTTCATACCAGAAAACTGCTTTGGGCGAGCATAATGAGCATTCTTAGTGTCAGACTCACGGCAGAGGATGTAAGGGACGTGTGACAAGCAGGCCGAATCGCGTGATTGAGGCTCGTGGACTGTGGTGAGCCGTGTGGCGTCCCGTTCGCGAGGCGAACGGTCAGGGCAGGCGTTTACACAGTTCGCGAACGTGCCGCCGAATAGAATCGGGGGATTCTGCCGGAAGGGCGGCAGGTAGGAGACCCGGCACCCCTCTTTCGACGTCCGTCGCTACCGAGGAGGCTGTCAAATTTGTCTTCAACATTTTCCTTGCGCTCGTTATCGTCAGGTTCGCCACAATTTTCACCACCGACTCGAACGTGCCGTACCCCAGACCGACCACGGTGACAGCCCCTCGATGTCAGGGATTACCTCCGCAGTGTCCACGTTGACCTCGATCACCGACTCTTTGCGTCCGAAGGTCCGGCCGTCGAACTGAACCGAATGCCCCCCTCGATTAGATCCTGGGCATCTGCGGCGTAGGCCACAGGCGCGGAGTACGGCAGCCCCGTGGTGATCGACATCGGTCCCCGGCCCACGCCGACGCAACCACGAGGGCCTCGCGCACGAGCAATTGCACGAGGGCCTCGCGCACGAGCAATTGGTAGTCGAAATCCAAGGGGGTATGGTTTACCACCTTGTGGGGAGGGCGCCCCTCCAGAAGCGAGGTCCCCGACGATGGTAATTGCGCTCCTCGTGCTCGACTTTGAGGCCGTTCATCAGGGGTGCGGCTCGAAACAGTGCCCACAGCCTGAACTGTGGACAAACACGGGTACCATGATTCCGCGTCAAATTGCAGGCCCAAGTGACGGAGTTCTCCGTTCCTGCGACAAGCGGAACGGCCTCCGTGTGGGGATCCGCCTGGACGTCCCCCGCCGCACGGCGGGTCGATGACGTTTTGCATCGAGGCGCAGGCCGAAAGCCACAGGGCAGGGTCCTCGCAGGGGCGAACCGCCGCCGCTCGCTTTGGACCCGTCTTCTCGTCGGGGGAGGTGGGACGTGCCCGCCGGACCGAGCATCTGCCCCGAAGCGGAGAGACGGCTCCTGCGAAGAGAGGGCGTTGGCGCCACGGAGAGGCGTTCGCGGGACGACCGCCCGGATTGGAAGAGATGGGATTCCGTCTCCCGAGGGTCCAGTTCTGCGGGGACACCGAGGAGGGCCGCCCGTGCCGCTGCGGGTGTGCACGGCTGAACCCGCAGGTGTGCACGGCTGCACTCGCAGGTGTGCACCGCGGTCACTCCAGGGTCGGCAGCGCCTCCCTGAACGAGTCCCGATAAGACTTGCTGACCGGAATGACCTCTCCGTCGATCACGACCGACCAGTCGACGAAGTTCTCGATCTTGTCGATCCGAACCAAATACGACCGGTGTACCCGAACGAAACGCTGCGTGGGAAGCAGCTCCTCCGCTCGTTTCAGCGTTAGGCGGACGAGGTGGGGCCTGTTCGCTTCCACGTGGATCCGCACATAGTTGCCATCGCTTTCCAGATAGAGGATGTCGGCCAGGGAGATCTGCTTGTACTGGTCGCCTGTATTGACGAAAATTGTCTGGTCCGACGTGGCCTGAGTCGACTGGGGGTCCTGTTCGGCGAGGCGCTGTCGCGACTGCGTGCTGTCCTCCGCTCGCGACAGGGCCGTGTCGAACCGCTCGTAGGACACCGGCTTCACCAAAAAGTGAGCGGCATCGATGTCGAACGCCTGGACGGCGTACCGCGCCTCCGATGTGATGATGATGACGGCAGGGTCCGCCTCCAGGTCCCGAACCATCTCGAACCCGCTCCGCCCGGGCAGTTGGATATCGAGCAATATCACATCCACCTCTTCCGAGGAGCCGAGAATTCGATCTTCGGCCGCCTCCGCCGATTCGACCGCCCACAGGAGTTGGGTGTGGTCGTGCCGCTCGACGTACTCGCTCAGCAGCTCTCGATCGATCGGGTCATCCTCAATGATGACGCAGTCGAGTGAGGACGTCATGGGGAAAAACAGGGGCAAGATTCGGGCGCACACGAAAATACAGTGGACGTTCGGTCGCACGGTCACGCCCCACAGTCCGGGAGGGCCTGCCGTAGCTCCCGGTTGCGGCGCAACAGCGTGGAAAGAGACGCGTCGGGAGGGGGCGTTTCGTCCTCCACTCGACGGAGGGCATCCAGCAGGGCGCCGGCCTTGACCAGGCGGGCGGACGACTTCATCTCATGGACGACCGACTGCACGTCGTCCCAGGTCTCCTCCTTTCTCGCGTCCTGCACCACCTCCTCCAGTCGACGACTCTGGCGCACGAGCATGGAAATGTATTTCTCGATGTCTCCCTCCACGTTCTGCTCCAGGAACGACAGATCGTAGGTGCGGGCCGGGGCGTCGGAGGTCGGCACCGCTGCTTCCCGGGTCCTCGGGTGGGCGGGCGGAGGGGCCCGTCCGGTTCCGGTGTCCGATCGGACTCGGCCGACCTGTTCTGTAATCGTCTGCCAGAGCGCTCCGGGCCGGTGTGGCTTCCGGACCCAGTCGTCGAATCCGGCTTTGCGCATTTCGTCCCACCGCGAGGGCTTGGAGGAGGCAGTATACGCTACGAGGGCCGGCCCTCCTCCTTCGCATCGGTCCCGGACGCGACGAGCCGTGTCGTACCCGTCCATTCCGTCCATGTGGAGATCGATCAGAAGCAGGTCGTAGTCGTGCTCCGTGATCTGCCGCAGGGCGTCGTCGCCGTTTTCCACCGTGTCGACGGAGAGAGACCATTTGGTGAGGAGCTCGGCGGCAACCTCTCGGTTCATAAGTGTGTCGTCGACCACCAGAACCCGGACATCATCCGGGAGTTGGGGCTCCTCCGTTCGGGAGGCCGGTGGCGTCTCCACGACTGGGAACGGCAGGAGGACCTGGAAGACCGATCCCTGACCGGGGACGCTTGCCACCTCAATGGTCCCCTCCATCTGGTCGACGAGTTCACGGACCACCCCGAGGCCGAGGCCCATCCCGTCCACGTTGTTCTCATCGCCCCCACGCTGGCGACGATCGAACATTCGGTCTTTCAGGTCCGGGGGCAGGCCCGGGCCTGTGTCGGCGACCTCCAGGATGATCCTCGAGCGGGACGGCTCGTCGCGCCTTTCGTGCCGGAGCGTTACGGATACGGCGCCGTGCTCGGTGTACTTGATGGCGTTTTGGACGAGGTTGGTCACGATTTGTCGCACGCGCAGGGCGTCGCCCAGGACGCGAGGAGGAAAGCCCGAGGCGGTGTGCCGGTGGATCTTGAGGCCCTTGCGATCGGCCTGAGACGACAGCATGTCCAGGACCTCCGCCACCACCGCGCGCAGGTCGAACGGAGATGGGTTCAGTTCGAAGGAGTCGGTCTCGAGGTCCGACAGGGTGAGGAGGTCCTCGATCAGCGCCAGAAGCATCTCCGAAGACTGCCGCATGCTGCGCAGGTTCTCGGCGACTTCGCGCGATGGGTCGTGCTGAAACGTGGCTTGAATCAGGCCGACGATGGCATTTAGGGGCGTGCGGATGTCGTGGCTCAGCCCCTCGAGCAGTCTCTCCTTCGTGCGGAGGCTGGTCCTTGCCCGGTCCCTCGCCTCCCGAAGTTCCTGTTCGATGCGCTTCTGGTCGGTGATCTCGACTCCGTAGCCGGCGACGAAGGTCGTCTCCCCGTCGACGACAACCGGCGAGATGAACCGGACGTGGTGCTCCGTGTGCCCTTCATCGGTCGGGATCGTCTCGGTGAGCCGGGCCGGCTCCTGCGTGCGGGCGACCCGACGGATCTTCTCCATGCGTTTCCGGGCCCGGTCCAGGTCGTGGCCGCGCATCCGGGCGTACTCCACGTCCGTCATCCCGACGATCGTGCGCCGACGATCCGGGTCGGAGATGGAACTGGGGGTGGCGAACTCGTAGCGGGCCTCCGGGTCGAAGATCGCGAGCTGGATGGGCATCGCCTCCAGGATTTGCTCGTATCGGTCTTTCATCGACCGGATCTTGTCCTGGGCACGCCTCCGGTCGGTCACGTCTCGGACCACGCACTGCACGGCTGTCTCCCCTCCGATCTGAATGGTCGTGGCCGAGACATCGGCCCAAAACGGGGTTCCATCCTTTCGGCGATACTCAACCTCGAAGTGGGCGGAGCCGTCCCGACGCACCTCGTCCATTGCGGACATCACGGTCTCACGCGCCGAAGGGGCGTGCAGGGTGTGAACGGACTCCCCCACAACGGCCTCCTCGGTGTACCCGAATACATCCGTGACTCGCGGATTGACCTCCCGGATGACCCCGTCCGGCCCGTGCACGATAATCGCGTCCTGGGTCTGCTCGAAGAGCCGACGGTATTTGAGTTGGCTTCGCCCAAGGGCCGTGCGGGCTTCGAATTCGTCGTTGGCGTTGTGTATGACCGAGAGGAGGAGCCGTCCCTCTCCGGGAATCTGTACCGGGCTCGAGTGGACACGGACTATCTTCACCTCCCCGTTCGCCAACTGATGAGGAAAGTCGAAGACGTTTTTTTCCTCGGCCTCGGCCTCGGCGCGTCGTCGCCGCACCTCCTCGTCGGAGAACTGGTTGATTTCCTGAATGTGCATCTGCGTGAGCGTGGCGCGGTCGTACCCGTAGAACCGGCTCGCCGCCGCGTTGGCTTCTCGGATTTTCCCGGACCCCGGGTCGATGAGAAGGACCGGGATGGTGTGCGACCGGAAGTGCGCCAGGGCGGTCTCTGGCGCCGCGGCGTCCGCGTTCAACGCCGAGGGAGCCGCCTCTTCGACCGGCGGCTCGGCCCCCGAGGCCGAGGCGGCCGTCGTCGAGCCGGTCGACCGACGCCGTCGGGTGCACCCCCGCAGGACATTTGCGAACCGCATGGCGAGGGTCGAGATCGACGTCAAAAACGACCGGTGATCATCGAGCTCCTCTCGTTTCGCCCACCGGAGCCCGAACACGCCGAGTGTCCCCACGCGGTAAAGCACGGTCCGACCCGTCTGCGAGGACGAGCCCCGACCAAAGGGGTCGGGGCCGGTGTCGACCACCGCGAATGGATTGTCCACGAGATGCTGGACCTCCGAACGGTCCAGATCGATCGTCTCGGCGACAGCGTCGCCCTCCCGCTCCGGGATGACACACGTCAACCGGCGCGCCGACAGGCCGTCTGGAGCTGGATCCAGCCAGAGGGCAGCCCTCGAGAAGCCGCTAAAATCGTCCACAAACGACGACAGGAACGCCTCGGATGCCTGAATGCGGTCGCGGGTGGTGCCGAGGGACCATAACACTCGCTGTTGAAGCGCCTCCTGTGCCGGACTCGAAACGGAATGGGGAGACTGGGGCGCTTCCATCGTCTACTCGTGTGTTCGGGGAAAGCAGGACGCATCTTCCGCGGGCGGCTGCCGGACATCCGGCGGGAAAAGAGCGTGGTGGGCGCGGTGGCCGAAGTAGAGCGGGAAGGGAATTGCTCTTGACCGCAATTTACGTACGAGACTTCGACGGAGTGAGACCGATGAGCCGTTTTTCCACGGTGGGGCCGACACCCGAGGGGTCGGCACGTGGCGTCACCGTGCCGAAACGAAGGGAAAGTGTCCGGGTGCTCGTCCGCCCAATCCTCATCTGCCCCCTTGCCGGACCACTCTGCTCTCGACTACAGTCAGCAGCAGTATCTGGTGCGCCCAGATGGGCCAAGTTAGCAGGGCCTTTTAAACCTCGCAACAGAATATGGCGAACGGTCGGTTCTCTGTGGTGAGCGACCG